>JBDGSN010000027.1:0-31276 GCA_042217505.1 Candidatus Nanohaloarchaea archaeon | reverse complement strand
CCCCGCAAGCTGACTATCTGTTTGGGTTGTTTGACTTCTCCGGAGACTAGATAAGATGAGCCAAACTCCGGATATTCACGACCAAGAACAACGCTTAAATTGGAATCAGAAAAAGTTCTCAAACTCTGAATATGTCTGCGATCCGAACAAGGAACTCGTTAAACAGTTTTGCGACAAGTGTTTTGCCGAAGGACTCTCGGACGCACGAGTGAAGAAGTATATCACCAACTTCCACACCATATTCAAGCTGTCCGAAGGCATAGATTTTGTTCTAGATGAAGCAGACAGGGAAATATTGGAGAAAGTAGTTGCCAGAATCGAGAGATCAGATTACGCTGAAGCTACAAAATCGGACTTCAAGGCATGTCTCAAGAAATACTACAAGGTTATGGAGGGAGAAGGGTTTCAGTATCCTGATAAGGTGAAGTTCTTTTCTCAGACAAGAGATAGCTCGAAGATAGAGAAACCAGATCCATTGAGTAAAAAGCAGATAATGAGAATACTTGACGAGACTCAGAATGATCGTGACCTAGCCCTGTATCACCTGTTATATGAAGGTGCTTTAAGACCTCAGGAAATTCTCAGCTTATCGATTTCTGACCTCTCTTGGACATCTCAAGGGGTGCGAGTCAATGTGAATGGTAAAACAGGTAATAGGCAAATTCTAGTGGTTGAGTGTAAGGATCATCTGCTGGATTATCCGATATATCGATTTCTTCGCTATCTATTTCTCCTTCAAATACAGTTAGAACTACTTGATCTCCGTTATCGTCAGCTCCTACAAAGAAGTGGTACATTCCGACTGGATCTCCTACCTCTACCTGTGTTGAGAGTTCTTCCTGAATTTCTCTTTCCAGAGTTTTCACAGGTTTTCTCCGTATTCGACTTTGCCTCCCGGCAACACCTAGTAGGTTCTACTTCCCGCCTCTGTCTTTAATACTAAAATTTTGTCGTCCTTTTCAATCAGAGCCTTCACAGCAGGTTTAACATCTCTGCTTATAACACTTAATTGAAACACGAAGAATTATAGAATTTGGGCAGATGTCAGGAATTTTTAGATCGCTCCCTCAACCCAAATCTTTATTTGAGTTTGGCAAGAAATCTTGTTCATGCCAACTGATTCTTTATCAGGTAGAATCGCGAATATTGAAAGAGAACTGGAGGCTGTGAAGAGAAAGATTTCCGGCAACAGAAAGAGATTCAAAGATGCCGCAGGTTCATGGAGCGATATTGACGCCGAGGAGTTCAAGGAAAGAGTTAGAGAGGAAAGAGAGAAGTCTGTAAGCGACAAGGTCGAACTGTAAATGTACTTGATAGATACTGACTGGGCGGTAGACTACCTGAAAGGAATCGATGAAAAGGTACGTTTTCTACAGAATGAAGAAGAACTCTACATATCAGCTCTATCTGTAGGCGAACTAGTTGAAGGAATAGAAGACTCGGATCGGAAAGAAGAGAGAATGGATTCATTAAACGATTTTCTGGCCGGCATCACAGTCCTATCATTTACAAGAGATACCGCAGTAGAATTCGGAAAAATTAGAAACAGGCTGAGAAAGAACGGTCAACTTATCGGAGATATCGATACAATGATAGCAGCTACTGCAAGAGTTAACGATCTAGAGATACTCACCGACAACGCCCAACATTTCAATAAAGTGGACGAGATAGAGATATACCGCTCCGATTAACTCGTGTTGTCCGACCGCAGAAGTGCTTACCTAGAGCTTAGTGCCCGCTTTTAATTCAGGTCTTCAGAATCCTTCCTTATGTCAGAACAGCTCGGTATAATCGGACTTGGAAAAATAGGTGGAAACCTCGCAAAACAGGCAGTAGAAAAAGATATTGAAGTAGTCGGAAAAGATCCTAATGATAAACCTGAACTTGAGGAAAAAGGCGTAACTAAAGTTGAGAGCTACGAAGATTTTGTGAAAGAACTGGTTGTTACGGTTATTACTTGGTCTACATTGTCTTCTTGATCTTTCAAACTATAGTATTGTTGAACCTCTTTGCTCCCGACCTTGTTGCCTTTAGAGTACCGCTTTGTTTGTATCAAAACCTTTTGATGGTATGGTTGTTCTTTCTCTGCGACTATGTCGATTCCTCGATCATTACTGGCTCTTGTAACTGTGTATCCCATCCTCTTTCCGTCCAGACATCTCCTACTACTTCTTCAAACTTGTACTTGTCCATGCTCCGTAGATCGGTTATATTTAGACCTCCTTCAGTCTTTGTTTTCTTTCTATCTGGAAACCTCCGGCCATCAAAGCCTCTTGGTATCCCATGACCATCTCTTATCGGCTTCACATTATGGAAGTAACTAGCCTGGAACGGCGCAATTCTGCCCCACCTCTTAGTCGTGTTGTGCGACACCATTATCCTTCAAAACATCGAACTGGTCTGGAAAAACATTCATCTCCGACAACATCTTCGAGAAGTACAGCATAATCCTGATCCTCGACCTCGCAACCGAGGAGTATATCCTTCAACGAGACATCCCTACTTGGCGGGTATTCCATTCCAGACCCTGCTGAGGCAAGATAAACCTCTTCAACGTTCTCCGAGTCGACCAGTGACTGCAAAACACTGTCTTCAGCTACTTCACCGGGCTACGCAAAAACGTTGCTTGAAGGACCAAGATAGTTCTTGTCCTCCAAATAGCTCAGTATATCATCATTTTTAACCAGCTCTGTCATATCACTACCTTGGAATGATAAACTTATATTTTTGAGGCGATCTCACACAGTTCAAATGTTTTAACAGGCAAATGTGAAAAAAGAGAAAAAAGAAGGAGGGTCTAACCCCATCTTCTGTTGAGAAGATCTACTGCCTGTATCACTGCTCCTGCTAGTACGAGGAGCCCTCCTATCACATAAAGTGCTGCTGCGATGTAGTCGATGGATGAAGCTGAGACAAACATCCCCAGCGCCTGGCTGCCATTCAGGACTTCAACAGCCGCTCCTGCGACCAGAGACATAACTCCTGAGGAGATAGTTCTCCAGTCTAGTTCAGGTAGGCTGCTGTAGTTCCAGAAAACGGCTAGAATTGCCAGGGCAAGAGAAGCTGTAAGCCCAGCGTTCAGTTCCAGTCCAAGGAAAGTCATTTTGGACCACCTATAGAACACAATGAGAGCGGCGGTAATTAAATCCTCTGGTAAATCATTTATAAACCATTAAAAAGGTGTGGCAAAAACCCCATGGTTAGAGAGCTGTTCAACGGAAACGGACAGTCTATGTGATTCGTTATTTAAGAATTCCACCAGAACTTCAGTCTGTAAGGCACCAACCAGAGCCTTATATTGCGCCATACTCCAAACTGCATCCGCAGTTTGTGCGTCTCCAGAAACCTGTAAAGGTTTCGTCGAGAGCGTAACCATTAAGGGCCCGTAGCTCAGTCAGGACAGAGCGAGCGGCTTCGGACCGCTAGGTCTAGGGTTCAAATCCCTACGGGCTCGTATTCGAAACTTTTTCTCAAGTTTCTGTATACGCAGAAGTTCTACGAACTTCGAGTACCGTTACGCTGGTACGGCGCAACAGACAGTTGCTTTGCAACCGGCTCCGATTGATCAAACTTATCGCAGAAGTTTGTGGTCTGAAATCCCTACGGGCTCGTTAAATTTTTCATTTAGTTCGCGGGTTTTCGAACCTTCCGCAAGCCTATATTAAGCTGGCGGGGTTTCGAATAATTATGAACAAGGATATTGATGCGAAAGCAATACTTGGATTGACAGGCCTCGTAGCGTTCGCGACGCTGGCAGTTGTCTCCAGCTATGGCAATACTGGGACCTGCAGTGTTGACTTCTCAAAGAGCAGCGACTACCTGGTGACCAACCAGACCGTGAAAGCAGAACTACGAGACAGTCTTTTTGACAGGCCAAGCGTTCGAGTATCAGAAGGTGTTGAAAACGGCGCTGACAAGAGTGATACCGTTGCCTACTACCTCGAAGAACAGGACCAGTTCTACGTGGTACAGCATGGGACTATAGCGGGCAACCAGTTCTATGGACCTTTCAACGGCGACCCCGGGAACTGTGTTTTCACGAACTGGCCATAAGAAACTCTTTTAGAAAAGAGGGCGAGAAAGAGTCTAAAGATTCCTTTATAAAGATAAATACAGTATGATAATGGTGTGTAAATGGACTGGGTGAAGCGACTAAAGAACTTCTTCATCCGCGTCAAACACAAGGTGATTCAGATGGGAGAAGAGAACAACGAATCGAAGAACTTGGATGCGGAAGAGAAAAAGCAGGAACAGGAATCAAAAGGAAAGGAACAGAAGATCCAGTTCCCGCAGTACTTCCAGAAGCAGAACCAGGCCCAGAACAATCCTCACGGCACCAACCTGAAGACGCCGGTCATGAGAGGCGTCATCGTCTCAGAGTTTGATGGAGACAGGATCTGGGTTGAAGCTTCAGGAAACATGAAAGGACGTTACGGAGTCGAGGTACCAAGAGGATACTCGCCGGATGACTTCACACCGGGGACAGAGGTAGCTCTTGATCCGAACAGTTTCAAGGTAACGGATATCGTAGAGAAAGGCAAAGACGCAGAGTTCAATGCGGTAAAAACAGATGTTACATTCCAGGAGGTCGGAGGACTCGACCATGTCATCAAATCGCTCCGCTCCAATGTCGGTGCACAGCTTGACGAGGAGAAGCAGAAGAAGATACAGGAATGGGGAATGGACCTTGAGAAATCTATACTAATGGTCGGAAGACCAGGAACAGGTAAGACACACCTAGTCAAGGCTCTAAGCAACGAGTACGACGCCGACATGTTCATGATCAACGGCCCACAGATGGTCGAAAAGTTCATCGGAGAAGGAGCCAAGAAGGTCAAAAGGCTCTACGAACAGGCAAGAGCAAGTGAAAGACCTGCAATAGTGTTCATCGACGAGATCGATGCCATCGCAAAGAAACGACTCGACGAGAGAAGACACGGTGGAGAGGAAGTCGAAAGGACCATGTCCCAGCTACTTTCAGAGCTGGACGGACTTGACACCGATGAAGAATCAAGTGTTATCAGCATATTCGCTACGAACAAACCGGATATAATGGACCCAGCCCTGCTTAACAGATGCAGTGCTATAGAGGTACCGGTACCTGACAGCGAGGCCAAGGAGGAGATCCTTAAGGTCCACACCAGGAAGATCGATCTGGAGGACAGCGTTGACCTGTCAGCACTGGCTGAACAGCTAGAGGATGACTTCACCGGTAGAGATATCAAGCAGATAGTCAAGCAGGCAGCGATCATCTCCCTCGAGGGTTCAGATGATATCACGAACGCAAAGGTCGCATTTGAAGACTTCGAGGAGGCTATCGAAGACCTCAAGGAAGGCAACATCGGAACCGAGAAGGACTTCCTTGCCGATGAGAATATCCATCCGAACGAGATGTTCGCATAAACCTCGATCCGGGGAAAAATTCCCTCGTTTCTCATTTAACTTTTTCTCCAACCAATTTGACTCATGAGCGAAGACGATAACTTCGATAAAGAGTACCGGTTTGACAGAGAGGACGCTGCCGAGTTCCTCAGAAACATAGCTGACTCCATCGAAAGCGGCGACAGCATATCTCTCGATGGAGATAACTGGAAAGTCTACCAGAAATTCGAGAAGGAAGTGCCTTTCAGGATCACAAAAGATGATGCCGGACTCGAATTCGGTTTCAGACTGATAGATCCTACAAGGAACACACGGGACTAGGAAACCGATTTCAAGAGATAGAGGAAATAAGTAAACGTGAGGGTACTCTCTTTTAACACAGGATACTTTCTGGGTTACAGCGGGAAACACTTAGACTACCTGAAGAGACCGCAGAAAAGCATACTGCCTCCCAGTAAGGAAGACGACAACTTTCAATTGTTTTTCTCACTTGTCGACAGAACTGAACCGGATATTGTACTTTTACAGGAAGTCGATGGAGGCTCCATAAGAACTTCTACCGATGGCCAAGACCAGTACATAAGCCACAAGCTCAACGGATATCAGGGCGGTTTCGCGAATAAGTATCGGGGATCTATCTTCTCCAGCCTACCGATGCTTCGTTACATGGGCAACATGGTGCTTTACAGAGAAGGAGAGTACAGAGAGCACCGGCTTTCAATCGGAAGAAAAAACCTTGTCCAGGAAATCGAGTTAGAGGGCTTAAGCGTTTTCTCACTTCATCTTTCAACTATAGGCGGCTGGATTAGAAAGAGACAGATGAAAGAGTTCAGGGATATCCTTGATGATCGTGACAGGTTCGTTGTTGCAGGAGATATGAATCTGCACAAGGGAAGAGAGGAGCAACTCAAGATCGAGAAGATTCTTGGTAGACCGATAAACTCGCCGGGAAAAACTTTCCCATCCTCGGCTCCAGCCAAAGAGCTGGACCTTGTTGTGAACTCCGAGAACCTGAAGATAAACAGGCTGAAGAAACATGACAGCCACTTTTCAGATCATAAACCGGTAAGCTTCGAAGTAGATCACAGGATATAATCCCTCAATTTCTCAAGTTTCTGCTTCTTCTCAAAAGTGCTTGAAGAAGTAAGAAAATCCTGTGAAAGCTTGTATATATAGCCTTCAGACCCTCTAAGTTTCTCAACTCTTTCAGGTACCCCAGGTAGCTCTTCATCATCCTGCTCGTAGCATTCAGCCAGAAGAAGGTCGAATATCTGGTACATCAAGTATCTTTTCTGGGCGACATCATCAGTATCCAGTCTTTCCCATAGTTGATCTATCTCGTTATCTTCCATCCCTATCTTAACTCATGTAATCCATTCTTCAAAACATTTCCCGGTCTTCCATCCTTCCAGACATAGAAGAGATTGAAGAAAAATGAGACAAGGAAACCCGAGAGAACTGTTGATTTATGGATACTCACTTCAGACCGGAAACCATCCATGAAGTCCCTGTAGGGCCCGGTCTCAAGTGCTGCAGTGCGTGTAAAAAGAGATATCCTGTCATGCTTTACTCTGGAACTCTGGTCTATCTTTCCTCCGAACTCGAAGTCCATCAGTGCCAGCCCTTGATCTGTCACGATCATATCCTCCAGGGCCCAGTCGGAAAGGAAAACCTCTTCTGCATGGACCCCGTTCATAAGTTCACCGACCTGTCTCCCCAGTCGCCAGGAACTCGTTGGTTCCTTATCCATCATCTCGCTTACGGAGCGGTCTTCTATCAGCTCAAATTCCAGCCAGTCATCCCCTTCATCCACGATCCTGGGGAACCTGAAATCGTTGCCGAGAACCCGCCTGACCTCTTTCTCAGCCTCTATACGTCTGGGAGCCTTCATCAATCGCTGGCCTACGATAAGCTCCCTTAGCATGTGAAAAAGCGATCCCAATGAATTATCGCAGTAAAACTTGAGAACCGTACCTCTATCAGTCCTGTAAACCTGGTTAGTGTATCCTTCCTCTATCCTATCAAAATCCGCTGTACCCGGACGATCACTCATCCAGTTTTTCCACCAAGAGTGCTTTGGCCTTCCCAGCATCTGCTCTACCGCTGGACCGCTGCATGACCTGGCCCATAAGATAGTTTATAGCTGAATCACGTCCTTCTCTATAATCCTGGACCGCTCTCTCCTCCTCTTCAATTATATCTTCGACAAGCGGTTCAAGTTCGAACTTCGCTTCCTCCCCTAGCTCCCCGTCGTTGGAAAGCTTCTCGGCCAGTTTCTGCATGTGGGTCTCGTTCTCCGCTCTCTCTATTATCTCAGAAGCCTGTTCTACTGTAAAATCTATATCCTCACGGTTAAGCTTTCTTACAGCATCGATAACGTCACCGGGTTCGAACTCCTTGACCAGTTCAAGAAATCTTTTCCTGTAACCTTTGTTCACGATAAACCTGGCTGATTCATGATCCACACCGAAAGCTTCGATCTCCTCGACATCCTCTTCCCTAGTCACCACAAGATCTCTCACCTCAAGTTCGAAATCAAGTTTTTCCAAGGCGTCTAAGAAGTCATCTGAGTTAAAGAGAACGCCTTCATGCCTATTCCCGACAGTGAAAGATATCAGCTCTGTATCAAAGATCCTTTCATCGACCAGATGCTTCAGATCTGTTGAAAAGGGATGAACAGTTCCTGACTCCTGTCCGGTTAACTCCCTTGAATCCTCTGGGTCAACAAGTCTGTGCTCACCGAATTTCTTCTCGGAAAGGGTCCTGTCACCAGGTATACAGACATGGAAAAGATCGCCGTCTCTCTCGACTATAAGACTCTTGACAACCTGGGAGACCCTGATACCTCTTGCATCAGCAGCTTCCTCACAGGTATGGACTGCTTCTTCGGTCTCTATAACATCGTATTCTATCCCAAGCTGCTCCAGTTTATCATCCGCTCTCATTCAAGCTCTTCAAGAAGTTTCTCTCTCGCAGTTTTTGGATCAGCTTTTCCACCGGACTTCTGCATCACCTGGCCGACAAGGAAGTTGATAGCGCCTTCTTCTCCGGATTCATAGTCCTCAACAGCATCGGGGTTCTCCTCAATAACAGTTCTGACTATCTGGTCGATTTCCGACTCTTCTGCTTTAAGCAGATCCTGTTCTTCGACTACAGTTTCAGGATCCCGTGGTTCATCTACTATCTCCCGGAGAAGTGTTTCAGCGTTCCTGTCCGATATATCATCGTCTTCAAGAAGCTGGATAACGTAGTCAAGACACTCTTTTTCAACACCTGACTCCTTATAGCTTAACTCATTGTAGTTCAGAGTCTTCTTCAGCTCTCCAGTCATCCAGGATGCGACCAGTTCCGGATCATGTTCTTCGGCCAGAGATTCGAAGTCGTCCGCCAACTTCTGCTCTGTTACAAGCGATTCAACAAGCTTTTCTGTCAGTCCGTACTCCTCCCTGAACCGTTCAAATTTTTCATGTGGAAGCTCTGGTATGCTTTCTCTTATCCTTTCCTGGAACTCTTCAGGCATCTCCTGCCTCGTAAGATCTGGGTCGAAGATGTATCCGTAATCTTCCTCCGTCTCCTTGGACCTCAGCTTCTCCGTGACCGCCATACCCGCATTGTAGTTCCTGGTATGCTGCTCTATATCCCTTCCTCGTCTCTTCATCTGCTTCTGACGGGAAATCTCGTAGCTCAAAGCCTTTTCGACCTCCGATGTACCAGTAATGTTCTTGACCTCGACCTTCTCTCCACCATCGATCGATATGTTCGCATCGCTTTTGATGGAGAAACCGGATTCCGGGTAGTATATCTCAAGGTACTGGAGCATCTGCGCCAGCTGCTGAAGATAAGCTCGTGCCTCTTCTGGAGACTTGAAATCTGGATCTGTAACAATCTCGATGAGAGGTGTTCCAGCCCTGTTGTAGTCGACAAGAGAGTAATCTGCATTAGAGATAGAACCTCCCTTGTGCTTCATCTTCGCCGGATCCTCCTCGATGTGAAGTCTTGTTATACCGATCTCCTTTCTTTCATCTCCCACTTTAACCTTGATACTTCCGTTCTTTCCTACCGGTATCTCGTACTGCGTGATCTGGTAGTTCTTCGACATGTCAGGGTAGAAGTACGTTTTTCTTGAAAAGAAGATATCATGGTTTATACCGCATCTTAAAGCTGTAGCGACTTTTGATGCCTGCTCCAAGACTGCATGGTTCAGTCTTGGCTTTGAACCGGGTTGACCGAGACAGGTCTCGCATACATGTGTATTCGGTTCTTCTGCCTCCTTGTTGGGGCATCCACAGAATAGTTTGGTATCTGTATCAAGCTGCACGTGGGTCTCGAGTCCTATTTTTACCTCGGTCATAGTATTCAATCCGGTAAAAAGGTTTTTTTACTTTCCTCTCTGGCGACCAGCATACACAGCCATGGTCTCCAGTTTCTTGCGGTAGGCTTCATCTTCCCAGTCCACGTCGTCCAGTGCTCCATCTATCTCCGCATCCTCATTACCTATAGCCATATCGACCCAGTAATCCGCTACGTTCTGAGAGGCCTCC
This sequence comes from Candidatus Nanohaloarchaea archaeon, assembly GCA_042217505.1. Lineage (GTDB taxonomy): Archaea > Nanohalarchaeota > Nanosalinia > Nanosalinales > Nanosalinaceae > JBDGSN01. Next base: position 21,353 of record JBDGSN010000027.1, on the reverse strand, counting down.
ATGGCCGGGGTCTCCTCCATTATTATGCGGCCTGCTTCCTCCAGTTCATCGTAATCCGGATCTTCTGCCTCCAACACGTTTCTTATGGCCTCTGCGTTCTCACGGTACATATCCGCATGTCTCTGGTATTCTTCAGCTAGCTGTTCGTCTCCCGCATTCTCGCTTAAAGTTTCAGCGCGTTCGGCCATGCTGCGGGAGTACCTCTCTGCTATATGGCTTGGTTCTGTATAAGTTCCTTCCCTGAGATCGGAGAACGGTTCTCTTCCCTGATCTTCTTCATCTGCGATCATATCGACGATGTTGTCCCGGACCTGGTATGCCTTACCGAGTGCTGTACCGTAACGGGAAAGACCATCGGTCTCAAGGTCTTCTACCTCCTCTACTGTCTCCCCTATCAGACGGAAGAGGACACCGGTCTTTTTCCCGTTTATCTCATCCATGTGTGCGAACCGGTCGTATTCTTTTCCTGCGTAGGCAAGCCTGTCCTCCTTGAAATCAGGGTTCTTAACAGACTCAGTGTTAAGTATATCGTTGTTCTGGCCCTGTGCAAGGTCTTCTTCGGCCTCCCAGATGCTCTCAAGTATGTTCAGTTTTGTATCGGAAGGGATGTTTGCATCCATTACAGGCCTGTAAGCTCTTGATTTGACGTCCAGAAGGTGGTTGGATGTTACATGTTCTGCAGGTTCTTGTCTCATATCACGGGCTAAAAGCGTGTGAGGTGTCTCGACTCCGTTCCTCATCTGATCGTGGTCGTGTATATCATCTAGTTGTTTGGTCCATGCATGTATTATCTCTACAGGGGCCGATAGAAGCACCTGGTCTTCCTTGGATAGCTCTGAACCGACTCCTGCGAACTCATCCCACATCAGCTGCGGTCTGACGTTTTTCGCATCATCCGAACCTGTGATCCTGTAGCTTTGATCCTCTAACTCCTGGAGGATACCTCTTTTCTCTGCATCATCATAGGCGTATTCTTCCAGGTACTGTTTGAGAAACTCTATATTGTTCTTTCCTTCCTCAGGAACTCCGGGTTCGGTCTCTGTGCTGCTTGCCAATTTGGCCCTCTCCTAACAACCTCAGAGAGGTCAAACTTTTTATTTCTCGTAAGTGAACGCAGCGTTCAGCACTTTTTGCTCCTCGAAGTGATCAGCTATAAGATGAAGTCCTGTAGGCATCCCTTCGCTTTCTCCGTTAGGAACCGATATCATGGGCATGCCTGCAAGGTTTGGTCCAACAGTCAGGGTGTCCATAGCATAGATCTCCTCGGGCGCCATCGATTTAGCATCCTCTATCTTGGGAGCGATGTTCGGCATAGACGGAGCCATTATCATATCGTATTCATCGAAGACCTGCTTGAACTCATCGATGATCTTCCTTCTGACCTTCGCAGCCTTGATGTAGTACTGATCCCTGTAACCTGCCTGTCTTGTGTATGTACCGAGCAGTATCCTTCTTTTGGCCTCCTCTCCGAACCCTTCTGAGCGGACCTCTGAGAAGTATTCGTTGAAGTCATCGAACTCTTCAGGATCCATCTCCAAGCCATATCTCATACCCGACATCTTCGCCAGGTTCGTCGAGGCTTCAGCCATAGCAAGAACGTAGTAAGCAGGGACGGAGTAGTCAGCTGATAGAAGAGGCATATCGATCTCCTTGACCTCGAAACCAAGGTCCTTCATCTCCTCTACAGAGTTCTCAAAGTTCTCTCTTACACCGTCTTCTATACCGTCAAGTTCGACATACTGCTTTGGGACTGCTATCTTCAATTCCTCTGATTCTTCGAGGTTCTCCGAGAAAGCTGGTACCGCTCCTTTTACTGTGGTGTGATCTCTCTCATCGTGTCCTGCGATAACTTCAAGTCCTCTCGCTACTCCAAAAACTGTTTTGGAGAGGACACCGATCTTGTCGAGCGAGTTAGCGTAATCAACGAGTCCGTAGCGTGAAACCCTTCCGTATGTAGGAGTTACACCCACTACACCGTTGTACGCTGCAGGATTGGTTATAGATCCTCCTGTGGACTCACCTATCGATATCAAAGGCTGCTCCATGGCTGCCACAACCGCTCCAGCACCTCCGGAAGAACCACCGACGACTCTTTCAGGGTCATGCGGGTTCTTTGGTGTCTCAAAAGCTGTGTTGATGGAGAAGGTTCCGAAACCGAACTCATCCTGCTGGGTCTTGCCGTAAAACGTAGCTCCGGCATCTTTCAATCTCCTGACAACGGTCGCATCGAATACCGGTTCATAGCTCTCAAGTATCTTTGAACCAGCTGATGTTACCACTCCTTCAGTGCAGATAGCGTCCTTGACAACGAAAGGTATGCCGTTAAGCTCACCTCCTGCTTCACTGTTCTCAACTACTTCTCTCATGAAGTTGAGCTCTTTATTCTTCGCCTCAAGATCGCTGTAGAACTTTTCGTGGTCTATAGTTTCATCGCCGTTGACGACTTTTTTGATGCTCATAACGTCACCTTGAGTGAGAAACTTAAAAAATTCGACCGGAACTCAGTCCTCTTTAACACATCTATCGATATGAAAGCTCTTGCCGCATTCTGTGCATGTAGGAAACAGTGTCCTGTAACCTTCGAAAGCCATCTTTCCACCACACTCAGGACAGTTCAGCTTCATCTTACCCTATCTCGCGGAACTCTATGTCACCGGTATCAAGATCAAGCAGGGCTATATGCAACTCTTCCGTTTGGCCTGGAAGCTTTATTCCACCAGGATTGATCTCGACTGTTTCACCGTTTTCAGCCAGTTTTTTCTCATGTGTATGTCCTCTCAGAACGTAGTCATACTCTTCAGAATCCATGAGTGCAGAGACTATCTCCTCCTCTGTCCCGTGGTATACCGCTATCCTTGAACCTTTGATACCCAGCTCTGCTATATTATTATAGAAACTTCCAAACTCTTCCACAGCCTCCTTCAGGTTCCACTCTCCATCGTTGTTTCCCCTTACATAGTAGAAGCCGAAGTCCGCATCGAAAAGCTCTGCTGTGAATGGTGAGACCATGTCTCCACAGTGTATGACTTTATCAACACCCTCTTTCTCGAAGAACGCAACAGCTTTCTCTGAAAGTTCGATATCGTCATGGGTATCGGAGACTATGCCTATCCTCATGTCAGAAGTATCGATCACGACTAATATGAATCTATCCTAGACCGCAGGACCTTTGAAGTGGCCGTCCTCTTCGTTATCCGTGTTCTTGAATACCTCCTTTTTGCTGAGGGTTTCTTCAACCTCATCGTCCCTGGTCTCCGGGTCAACATCTATAGGATGGAAAGCCGGTTCAACGCCCTCAGTGTCGATCTCTGAAAGCTTCTCGAATACTTCGAGGATGTTCTCGAACTCCGAAGCGAACTTCTCAACCTTCTCATCGTCAAGGTTGATCCTTGCGTTGTCCGCGACGTCCCTGACTTTTTCAGTTGAGACCATAATGGCTTGAGAGACTCGAACCTTTTTGTAAACAACCGTTGTGAACAGTCGTGAACAGTAGACTGTGTAGGAGCGATGAACAGCGTTATCACGGCGTAATGAGGAAACATTTATAAACCAGGCAAGTAAATGATAGAATAAGTCTTAACAGATCACGCTTGGGCGCGTGCAATAAGACGACTGATCCGACTTGACTCGTTTGGGCGCGAGTTCGAATCGGGCGAACGGATTCGATTTGGGCATTGAATCCGAATCATACGTATTGGGCATCAAGCTCGGGTAAGCTTGTAATAGTTCTAAGAAGGAATTAGGTCTACCGCTTTAAAAAGGTTAGGTATACCTATACCGCAAGGATGATACTACAATGGAATCCATAATCGACAACACAAACACCCAAAACGACGCACAAGTCGAAAACCTCGACGACGTTAAAGATGCTAAAATCCTGGTGGTCGGCGTTGGTGGCGCTGGCAACAACCAGGTAACAAGAATCCAGAAGAAAGATGTTCAGGGCGCTGAGACTGTCGCAATCAATACTGATAAACAGCACCTGGAAATGTCCTCCGCTGATCGAAAGATCCTTGTAGGCAAAGACCTTACAAGAGGACTCGGAGCAGGCGGACATCCTGAGCAGGGAGAACGAGCTGCGGAAGAGAACCGCGCAGAGCTAAGAAACCTGTTCAAGGAGGCAGACATGGTATTCATAACATGTGGACTTGGAGGAGGAACAGGAACAGGAGCCTCGCCAGTACTAGCAGAACTAGCCAAGAAAGAAGACTGCATAGTAATCGGAACAGCCACGATGCCCTTCGAGATCGAAGGAGCAAGGATGAGCAAGGCCGAAGAAGGGCTTTACAGGCTAAGACAGCACGTCGACACTGCGATCGTGATCGAGAACGATCGACTGCTTGATATCGCAGGCGACATGCCTCTAGACCAGGCATTCGGAGTCGCAGACGAGCTGATAACGACTATGATAAAGGGAGTCACAGAGACGATCTCCAAACCAAGCCTTGTCAACCTGGACTACGCAGACGTCCAGGCAGTCATGAACGAGGGAGGTGTCGCAGTAGTCGGATACGGTGAAAGCGACACAGCCAACAAAGGAAAAGAAGCGATCCACGAAGCGCTTTCAAACCCACTGCTCGACGTCGAGTTCGAGGGCGCTAACGGAGCACTTGTACACGTGGCAGGTGGCAGAGACCTTACACTGAACGAGATCAACGATGTAGGACAGGAAGTCAAGAACACTCTTGACGCACACGCCCAGGTCATCTGGGGTGCAAGGGTCAAGGAGGAGCTTGAAGGAAAAGTCCAGGTCATATCCATCATAACCGGTGTAAACTCGCCTTACGTCCTCGGAGAAGTCGAGGAAGAACAGACAGAGGTGACAGGAGACGTCAACGACCTCGGTCTCGAGGTCATGAAGTAAACTGGCTTCCAGGAGGTAAAACTCCTGACAGGCCATCCACGTATTCACAATCACATCATACTTTCCTCAACCCCCAGACCTCCGTTCAGAAGGTCAGCGACCCCCCCTAAAACCGCTGGCTTTCGACAACACTCCCCTCCCCCCATACGGAGGTCTAACTTTTTCTTTTTCTTACCCGATTCGAAAGAGGTATAACGTTTTTCAGGGAATTACATGCCGTGGAACAGGAAGGACAATACCTGGTACTTCTTTCAGCACTGCTGCTTCCAGCCACAGGTACGTACCTGATGATAAACTCTACCAGTTATGCCGGCCTCATAGCAGCGGTCACAGGGTTAGTCGCATACCTGGGGTTTGAATATGTCTCCAGGGAATCCAGAAAAGATGGACGTACAAAACTGTTCCGGGCTACGCTTGTATTAACGAAATCTGTATACGAGATAATTCTTCTGACAGGACTTCTCTCAGTATCGCTGATACCGAAGATACTGGCCATAGCTGTACTCGGCAGTGTTGCGATAACAGAGATATTCTCACTTAAACTCCTCGACGAACTAAGATCGAAGTACAGGTTAAGCATCGGATGGAATGGACGTGTCGGAGTCATACTTGTATCATTCCTCAGCTACTCCTTCATCGAGAACACAGCATTTATAGGAGCGATAATCGTGCTTGGTGTAGCCATCTACGACTTCTCCGGGCTCGTACTCCAGCTTCACAGGAACTTGATCCGGTAGTGGAAACAGGTCCTGTCCACAGGTCTGAGAAGGAACAGAGCGACTCCTCCATGATCAACCTGTCCTCAACTATTTAATTCTTGCCAGAGGCATTTGTTTACATGAAGGCTCCAATATGTAACGTATGTTTGAAAAGTGACGTGCTCTGCAGCGGGTGCGAAGAGAAACTCGAAAACGGCGAGATTTCAGAGATAGAGATAGAGGTTTCCCGCATCCTGCAGGATCTAAGCAATGAGTATGCGTCCCTGCGGGACTCAGAGATTCTCAGAGTATTCGATGCAGATAACGTAGTAGTTATCGTCACTGCGGAAGGCGACGGCGCAAAGGTCGTCGGTAGAAGCGGTGAGATAGTGAAGAAGGTTGCAGAAGAGCTAGACAAGTCGATCCGTGTAGTCGAGAAATCTGAAGACGATATAGAGACCATCAAGGGGCTTCTAAGTCCTGCAGAAGTAGAATCGATCAACACGGTCTTCAGCCCGGAAGGACAGTCAAAGAAGATCGTCGTGCCTGAGGATTACAAAGGCAAGATCAACCTTTCCGTCGACGAGTTCGAAGAGATCATAGAGGAGATTACCAAGGAAGAGTACATGCTCTCCTTCGAGTGAGAACCTCTTTCTCCTCACTCACTTTTCATCAAACAAAATTTTTCTTCTATTTAACGACCATAAACCGTTTTCAGTGTCGGAGGGAAAAAAGTTTCCAAAGGTGGCGATACGATGAACTCCGATACTTTCACTTTCTCAGATATACCCGATCTAAAAGGCAAGAATATCATAGTTACAGGTGCGAACTCCGGCCTCGGCTTCCAGGCGACAAAGCTTTTCGCAGAACACAATGCCAGTGTCACGATGGCATGTCGGTTGATGGAAAAGGCGGAAAAGGCCAGGACTCGTATCGAGAACGATGTTGAAGATGCTGACCTGGGGATCATGGAGATAGACCTCGCCGATCTTTCATCTGTCCAGGAGTTTGCAGAGGAATACAGGGAAGAACACGATGAACTCCATATAATGTGCAACAACGCAGGCCTGATGTCGATACCAAGGATGGAGACAGAGGATGGTTTCGAGATGCAGTTCCGGGTCAATCATCTCGGCCACTTCGCATTGACAGCGAATCTTCTTCCACTGATGAAGGAAACCCGTGGAGAGAAGAGGATAGTGAACCAGAGCAGTGCACTGCACTCAAGAGGAAGCATAAAATTCGATGATCTGATGAAAGAGGAGGAGTACGATAAAGGTAAAGCTTATGCTGACAGCAAGCTCGCCAACCTCCTGTTCACGTACGAGCTGGAGAGGAAGCTGGAGGAGAATGACCTGGGTATCAAGGCTGTAGGTTGCCACCCCGGTTTTTCCAGTACAAATCTCCAGAACGCTGACGAAAACGAGAGTTCTTTCATAACCTCGATCGGGGAAAGATCGCGAAAACTGTTCTCGCCCAGTCAGCCAGGATGGGCGCTCTACCTATGGTCTACGCCGCCACTTCTTCTGATATTGAGGGTGGAGAATACGTTAGACCAGGAAAGTTCTGGAAAATGAGAGGTTATCCGGTAAAGCAGGAGTCCTCAGAGGAGTCACGTGACGGAGATGCCGCAGAAAAACTCTGGGGTGTTTCAGAAGAGCTTACAGGTGTAGAGTTCGATTTCTGACCGCCTGGTCAGTCAAATAAAAGACTTCGGGGTCAACCAGTAGACATGGCAACAGGCAAAAACAGCAAGAATTTCATCGTATACATCGACCAGGACAAGATCGAACCTGACCTAGCGAGAGAGACGGTCATAAACTTCGACCCGTTGAACAGGGCTGGAAAGGAGGGTGGTTTCTACCTTACCGAGGAAGGAGAGCTTCAAATCGATGATGAGGACGTCATGGAAGCCCACAAGATGGCGATCAACAAGTATCCCTACGATAACGCTATCAAGATGATACAGCTACCCTTCGAAGAGGGTGACAAGATCCACCAGTTCGGGGAGAATAGCTTCAGACTCTATGGGCTTCCCTCACCTGATGAAGGACGTGTTGTTGGCCTTATCGGTAAGAATGGTATAGGAAAATCGGTTTCTCTAAAGATACTCAGCGGTGATATAAAGCCTAACCTTGGAGACTGGGAAAATCCGCCGGACTGGGAGGAGATACTCAAGGATTACAGAGGTACTGAGCTACAGAACCATTTCAAGGCATTGAAAAATGATGATATAACCTCGGCATACAAGCCACAGCAGGTAGAGGACCTCCCGAAAGTCTTCGACGGCAAGATAAGAGAGCTGCTCGGCAAGAACGCTGAAGACAGTGAAGTCGAGGAGGTAGCTGAGAAACTTGATATCGACCACTTGCTGGACAGAGATATCGAACATCTTTCAGGAGGAGAGCTACAGAGAGCGGCTATAGCATCGACTCTTCTCAAGGATGCTGATCTTTACATGTTCGATGAACCGTCTTCATTTCTGGATGTGAAGCAGAGGCTGAAATCGGGTAATGAGATAAGAAAGACAAAGGAGGATAGCAGCGTTCTCGCTGTTGAACACGATCTTGCGACGCTGGACCTGGTATCTGATAACATCCATATCTTCTACGGTGAAGCGGCTGCCTACGGCATGGTGTCCGACTCACTGTCAGCGAAAGAGGGCATAAACCAGTACCTTGACGGCTATCTTCCAAGCCAGAACGTCCGTTTCAGGAGTGAGTCGATCAAGTTTGACAGGACGAAGCGGTCGCAAGTAGAGAACAAGCCTGTAGTACTGGAATTCCCGTTTTTCACGAAAGATTTCGGCGAGGGAGAGTTCTCGCTTGAAACTGAGGGTGGAGAGCTTCATGAAGAGGAGATCCTTGCGATATTCGGTGAGAACGGTCTTGGTAAAACAGTTTTCGCCAAGATGCTGGCCGGTGCTGTAGAGCCTGATGAAGGCGATTCACCCGAGATATCGATCTCCTACAAGCCGCAGTACCTGAAAGCACAGGACAGGTCTGTTGAGATGGCTCTAAGAGAATATGCGGACATCGGTTCGAAGAGGTTCGAGAACCGTATAGCAGGACCACTCGAACTCGAGAACCTTTACGAGAACAACCTGCAGGAACTTTCAGGAGGAGAGCTCCAGAAAGTCGGGATCGCTATCTGCCTTTCCCGGGACGCAGAGGTCTACCTTCTTGACGAGCCTTCTGCATACCTCGACGTCGAGGCGAGGGTGAAGCTAGGGAAAATGCTGAAAAGGTTTGCCCGCAAAAATGAGAAACCCCTGCTCGTGATCGACCACGACCTGCTACTGCTTGACTACATAGCAGACCGGGGAATGGTCTTCAAGGGCGAGCCCGGCGTTAAAGGCAAAGCTTCAAAGCCGGTGATGATCGGTGATGCGTTGAACACATTCCTTGAAGAAGTCGACCTCACATTCAGGAAAGACCCTGACACAGGGAGGCCAAGAGCCAACAAACCTGGAAGCCAGAAGGACAAGGAGCAGAGGAAGAGCGGCGATTACTATGAGCAATGACTCACTGGATATGCACGAAATCCAGAAAGAGATCTTGAAAAGAATAGGCTACCATGGCAGCAAGAGCTTCTCCTATATCCAGTGGGACGATATCGAGAGCAACAAGCTTTCCTTCCACCTGAAAAAACTAGTCGAGAAAGGTATGATCGAAAAGACCAAGGCCGGTTACAGGACGACCAGTAAAGGTCGAGAGATTCTACCTTACTTCGACCTGGGCGATGTTAGACACCCGGTGAACGTTGTCGATCTTCTCATAATCTCGAATGGTAAAGTATACCTGCAGCCGAAGCAGGATCCTCTTGATCCGTTATCCGGCGATTTCCGGGCACCTTCCTCCCGCACCGGCAAGAAAGACCGGCTAAAGAATAAAGCAGAGGAAATCTTCGTGGAAGTATTTGAACAGGAGCCTCCGAAGATAAAAAAAGCCGGAGTTTTCGACAGCATGGTCCATTTTCTGGATGGTTCACAGCAGCACTACATACTGTTCTTCTTCAAGACCGAAATGGATGAAGCGCCGGGCGATTACTGGTTCGAGATAGATGATTTAGACCAACTGAATATACTTCCCGGCCTGAACAAGGTTATAACAGAACTGGTACAGAATGATTCGATTGTGATGGGAGAATGGGACCTGGAAGAAACCGAGACGGGTTTCGACGTTATAAATCTAGAATTCTAGAAAATTAAGTTGCAGCTGGGGGAAATTCCCCAGAAATTCCTCCGGTCTGGAGGCTCCCTTCAGGGACTCTGCAATCTAGAATACCGGTCCAAGACTTAAATACCTTTATGTCGAGTCAACTTGACCAGTCTAGGTGAAAACTAATATTTCTGCCGGACAAACATTAAGTATGAGAGTTGATCCGGGAGTTGTCGCGGTAACTTATAGAGAAAATAAAAACGCTGAAAGAGAATACCTTCTGCTGAAAAGAAACAAGGGATGGACCGGCTGGGAGATGCCGAAGGGCCACCTCGAATTTGGAAGCCATACCGCCACGGTTTTTCTCGAGCTGAACGAGGAAGCAGGTATTGAACCGGTCGAGATCAAGGATATTGAGGACCTGGACAGATATCTTGCCTGGCAGTTCACCCAGGACGGGAAAGAGGTGGTATCGAACTTCAGATGCTTCAGGGTAGAGCTTGCGGAGGATGCTGAACCTACTTTGGATAAGAATCCTTTTGATGAACATGAGGAGGCCAGGTTTGTCTCGAGGGAGAAAGCACTGGAGATACTGGAATACGATGACCAGAAAGAACTTCTAAGAAAAGAGACCGGGAAAAATTAAGAAAAACAGGGGGAGGTCAGTGGAGGACGAACTCCAGTCTTTCCACGTCCGCTCCTTTAGTCTTCCTGTTTGTTATCTCTATCTCACCGATCTCCTCCAGGTTGTCGACGTGTGTTCCACCGCATGGGCAGATATCTTCACCGCCTATAACGACGACACGTAGAGGATCTATGGACTCTGGTATAAGATCAAGGTTAGTCCTTCCTTCTTCGACCTCTTCCTCGAGCAGTTCACGGTCACGCATCTTCTTTTCAACTCCAAGACCTTTCTCGATAAGAGCATTCGCAGCTCTCTCTATCTTCTCGATATCTTCTTCCGAGAACTCGGCGGGCTTGAAATCTATCCTGGAGTAGTCTTCGTGTATCTGGTTTCCTGCTGTCGTGGCATCGTACATGTTCAGGACGACCCATGAAAGCACGTGCTGAGCCGTGTGCATCCTCATGTGTTTGTATCGTCTATCCCAGTCGATCTTTCCGTGTATCTCAGTATCCGGTTCGGGAAAATCCCCCTCTATGTAATGCCTGATCTCATGGTGCTCTTTCTGGACATCCACTACTTCTGCCTCACCGCCACCCCATGTGATAGTTCCATGGTCGGCTGGCTGTCCACCGCCTTCTTTGTAGAAAAGCGTCTGATCCAGGCATATGTAACCGTCTTCTCCCCTGACTTTTGTGACTTTAGCATCGAACTCTTTCTGGTACTCGTTAGCCGGCATGTATAGAAGATCTGTCATAGACCCTTGTTCGCCAGATAGTTTTAACCCAGTTCCGGATTCAACCCGGTAAAAGTATATTGATCACTGCAACAGCAATGCCGGCCAGTCCCATCCTGAGACCTGCGATATACCATCTCTGCCCTGATATATCTGCCATATAGGCGCCGAAAAGGAACAGATCCAGTACTCCTATACCGACTGCGAAAAGCGTTGCCTGCATCATATTGAGGACAGTACCCTCAAACAGGAAAGGGATAGCAGGCAGTATTATACCGAAAGTCGGGCCTATGCCGCTCATAACTGCGTTAACTACCCGACCCGCATTCTTGCCCTCCTGCAGTTTTGTTCCTTCAAGATCTGTCAGCATGGCCTCCTCGATCTCTTTCATCTCGGCCTTCGTCTCAGCTCTTTCTATCTCCCAGACGCTCCAGACACCTGAAGTGGCGAGTCCTACAGCTGCTCCAAGAGCTACCTTGAAGACTGTCAAGCCGGAGGGAACACCTGAAAGGTATGAACCGATGGCTATACCTATACTTGTTAAAGTCCCGTCAAAACCGTTCGAGATGAAGTATCTCCTGGATATAGATCTTACTTCTTCCTTTCCAAGAGCTACTATGTAGGGTCGAAGCCGTTCTTTAAGCATCAGTCCTGGGGCGTTCTGATCTTGTCAACAAGTTTTTCTCCTACCGCAACCTCATCGATGCTGTGGATGCTTCCTGCATGGTTCTCTACGACCTCTCTGACAGGCTCCTCACGGAAATTACCTTCCAGCGTGATCTTCACGTTCTTCACCTCTTCGTCGACTTCCATCAGAGAGCTGTTGACTCCCTCTACGCCGTCGACTTCAGCAAGGTTTTGAGTAAGCTCTATTATCGGAGGATCATGCGGTTTAAGCACGTCCAGGACAAGTCTCCTTATCTTGGCCATACATACAGTTTGGTCTTGCCGGTTTTAATTCATGGAGGGCATCGGGTTTAAGAAGATTATGAACGAATCCTCACTCGATGGGACGAGTAAGACAGACATACATCAAAAGACTGGCAAAGGACCTAGTGTCAGCAGATCCAGCAAGATTTTCAGAAGAGTTTGATGAGAACAAGGAAGAGCTCAAGGATATGGACGAGTTCAATTCAAAGAAGCTAAGGAACCGTGTAGCAGGCTACATAGTCAGAGTAGTAAAGAATAGAGAAGAGTAGATAGACCGGTCAAAACGGTCAACTGCATAATCCCTATACCAGGTACCTGCTTAACACCGGCAACGGCAGGATACTTTCTTACCAGTACAGGTATCTCGGTCGTGGAGTTGACCTTGATCTCCTGGTTCTCAGTCGTAACCTTGAGATGCTTAAGCCCTGCTGAACCATCTGGAGCAATCCTGATACTGATGGTCTTTGTTTCGTGGGATGCGAGACTGTAAGTCTTCACCCTTGTATTATCCATGAAGTAGGACTTCACCTGATCTCCAAGCATCGTCTTCAGATTCTTCATTTCATTTGCATTGTTCGTTACCTTGAAAGTCACGTCCTTCACACCATTAGGATCGACTATAACCGAGGAGTACTTGTACTCGATACCTGTTGTTACCCTGAAGTTCTCGGATGAAAGCCTTGTGAACGTGTAGGTCGGACTGGTCATGTTCTCATGCTTGTCGCTTACCTTCACGTACCATCTAAGTGTCTGTCCGATACCCAGGAAGTTCTCCTGTCCCTGTGCTCTTGAACCGCTGTCGACGTTTCCGTCTTTCGCTATCAGGCTGTCGTCAGACGCCTTCATGAAGTATACGTTAAGCTTCTTGTCACCCGGATCAGGGTCATTGACCTTTATGCTCATATCTATAGGTGAACCGACTGCTACACCATCATCCGAGGGTTTAGGTTTACTGGTTGAAGGAAGGTTGTTCACCCAGAACTTCCAGTGGCTGGACTCGGTTGAATCCCATGGATCGCTGACAACACCCCACCACTCATAGGTCTCACCTCTCTGAAGGTTGTTCAGCGTGACTGATGGTGAGGTGCCTGAATCAGAGCCCACTGTGCCCGTGATATTTGTGTGGAACTCCGTGGTTGTCGAGTCGCCATCAGGGTCGGAAGCAGGCATCTTCAGGTCCACAGATCTTCCGTAGACTTTCTCACCCCTGGTCGGGTTAGTCGGGTCAGTGGTCTTTGAAGGCGGGTTGTTTCTCGTGACCATCCACTTAGGTCCTTTAGTATTGTAATTACTTCCGTCATCAGCTACTGCGTACCATTTCTGATCTCCGTGGTCCAGACCGCTCCATGTAACGGAACACCGTGAATCGCTTGAAACCGAGCAGCTACCTATCAGGTTATCATTGTTATCGTAGAAGTGGAGCTGTCCTGAATCGCCGTTAGGATCCTGGTAATGCGCTGAGAGCGTGGTCGAACTGCTGGATATGCTCGCACCATCATTAGGACTTGGATTATCCGGCTTGTAAGGCGCCTGCCGCTTGACGGTCACAGTATTGGAGTCATCAAGATTTATGACCTTGTTAGAGCCCCTGAACCATACATCTGGAACTCCTGAAGGCGTGAACTTTACAGAGGTCCAGTCATCTGGAAGCTTTAAGATACCTCCTTTTTCATCCGAGGAAGACCATGACCACTGACCTTCTGGGTTCTGTGAAAGCTTGAACTCTCCTGAGCTCTGTGATAGAGATACCACAGAACCTGAAGGTATACTTGATATATCGACGGTTCCCGAACCTGAACTGGACGGAACAGTGTGGAAAACAAGTGCATCATCCTGATGGACAGTATCCCTGTGGACAGTAAAGGTGAACTCGCCGCTGGATCCCAGGGAACCTGGGTACCATCCGTTGGCTGTGCCGGATGAAGAGTATCCTTTGACCATATTAGTGCCAGGTCCGGACTGCGTCAGTATATATCCCTGGACCGATGAGAAAAGGAAGAACAACAGATACGCTACCAGTACAAGCTCAACAAGACCTCCCTTGAGGTTCAACAGAGATTCAGAACCGTCTATTGAAAACCGTCCTGTATCAATCCTTGAGATAACCGACACCTCCTGTATACCAGATGGTTGTGAAAAGGACGATCATGAGCAACTGCGTCCCGCTTAGTCCCGGTGTCTCCTTCGGCGAAGAAGCTGCAGGGTACTTCCTGACATCTACCGGAAGAGTCGAGACCTGGGAGACACCTAGATCAGTATCCTTCAGCTCTACCTCAAGCTTCTGTCTCCCGTAGACCTGGGGCTCAACCGTCACAGTGAACATCTGGCTTCCACCAGCATCGAGTTCTACTGTGCGGGTGTCACCGCCTCCATGGAAGTATGAATTAACTCCTTTCAATTTGACCTGAAGCTTCTTTTTTGCGGTACCCTGGTTGGAAACATTGATATCAACGTTGCGGGTATCCTTGCCCGGCATCACTATACCTGTGTATTTGTAGTCAAAATTCGTGGAGAACGGGAGCGCAGACACGGAATTGATCATCAGTAAAAGAGCCAGTCCTGACAGCAAAGGTTTTAAACTGCGTCTCATGTTCTTGAATGAGGTTGAATCCACCTATAAAACCGGACCCTAAAACGACGGTCAGAACATACGACGCTCTCTTCTCATAAGTCCCGGAGAGAACTTCTTTTCCAGCCTCTTAACGTACTCCCTCGGGATCTTCGCCCGTTTATCCGCCTCAACAACAGGTGAAGGAGCCGTGTAGCGTCTTGATGCCATAAGTTTCATCATGACTCCCGCAATATCATCTGCATCCTCCGGAGTCCCAAAGTAGTCTACACGGATAGGCAGATCCTCGCTGGAAAGCTTGACATAGAAAGTGAACAGCCTGTTAACGTGTCTATCCTCAAGCTCCTGGAGAACCGGGTGTTCCACAGGTGAAGCAGAGTATTTCCTCACAAAGCTTCTCTCACCTTCTTCAAGTATAACATCCATCAGCAGAGTGTCACGTATCTTTCCGATCTCAATACCGAGCTTTTCCTGGAGTATACTGGCAAGTTTAAGACCGTAGGAATCCTCGACAACACCAGCCACCTGGCCATCCTCAGCTTTATCGAACAGCTTTTCGTAGTTTTCCAGAACCGAATTATCATCCAGGTAGCTTGGAACGACTGACCCGTCCATGAAAACTCTATCAGTCTCATCCAGGACTCCAAGAACTGCTGAAGTCTCATCTCTCAACCTCTGAGACTCTGCATTCCTGTCAAGTGAATCGGATTCATGTGCATCGTAGACTGTGAAATCTGGTTCCGGACTTCTCGAAGGATAGTAACTGGCCTCCATCGTTTCACCAGTAAAATCGAATATAGCTGCGATCGCTCTCGTGGCAACAATATCACCCGAGGAGTAACGCTTTTTCAGCAATCCACCGTCTACACCTGCAACCGTTCCGGCTTCAGCAGCGCCCACCTTTTTTGAGAGGAACTGTTCCTTGACGGCCTGTCCCATTTCGATACTATCCACGTCTTCAAACTTTTTCCTGATCGATTCCAGTCTGTCCTCTCTTTCTGACAGTTTATCAGCTGCTTCTCCAAGGCTGGCCATAAACACGTATAAGAGCTTTAAACGTTAAAATCCTATCCATGGAACTTGACGAACTCAACTACTTCTTCTTCGACCTGGACAAAACGCTGTGGAACTGGGACGATACTATCATAGGAGCGGAAGACTTGATCGATTCTCTCAGAGAGGCGGACAAGAAAGTCTACTTCCATACCGACAACACTCTTCTTTCCAGGGAGGAGTACGCCAGAAAGCTTACATCGATGGGTATACCCGCTGAAGAAGAGGATATCATCACCTCCGGTTACGTTGCGGCGAAGCACCTGTCGAAGAACGATATCACCGAGGTCTACGCCATAGGAGAGCCAGGTCTTCACACGGAGCTTGAAAAGGAAGGTATCGATATATCCGAAGAAGCGGATACTGTGATAGCTGGCTTTGACAGGCAGTTCAGCTACAGCAAGCTGAGAAGGGTTATGAGCATACTAGAAAACGGTGGCGACCTCTACCTATGCAGCACAGAGACAAGTTTCAGGACCAGCAACTACTCTATGCCCCACCAGGGGCCGTTCAACCTGGCCATGAAAGAGTTCGGAGATGCTGAGATAATCGGAAAACCCTCGGAGATATTCCGGGAGGAGTTCAAGGAATACTTCAGCTTCTTCCCAGGTAGATCCGCCTTTGTAGGAGACAGACTGGGGGACATGGAGACCGGTAACAGGCTGGGTATGACAACATTGGCAGTCATGTCAGGAGAGATAGACCGGGAAAAACTGGCGTACGCAGAAGATATCGAGAAACCGGATTTCGGTCTTTCAAGCCTTGCAAAGCTCAGAAGACGGGTTCTATAGGATCGTATTCAAGTATGTAACCCTGCTGAGGATCTCCCTCGACCTCGATATCAGTGGCGATATCCCATGCAAGCTCTTTAGCCTCAAGTTCAGGGTTATCTGAGCCCATCCATTCCTCTACATCATCAAAAACCGTTGTACTGCCTTTAGCGATACCGACAGAAAACAGGCCTGAACCGAGGATTCTGGTCCAGAAATCAGGTGCTGTCATAAGGAACGCTCCCGAAGCCATTATCATTGGAGTGGTGATATACTTCCATCTTGGTTCATAATCCGGAGAAAGATCATCTCTTATCACATCTTCAAGATATTCTGCAGTACTTTCTTTTATCCTGTAATCAGGCAGATTGCTCCATACACGGCTGGAATAACTTTCGTCCTCACGGTAGGCACGGTATATATCATCGGCTATAGACTCGATATTCTCATCCACGAAAAGAGTGTGAGGCTCGCCATCAAGTGAAACAGGGTCCAACTCACCGCCATTGTAATCAGGTTCTATAGCGATTCCAACCACCCCAGAAACTTTCTGACAGCTCTTGTCCTGTGGAACTCGTTGTTTTTCAGATCTTGGTCTTCAGCCAGCGAGTTCTCCGCATCTTCGGGTATGAAATAGCTGTTGTAAGGAAGATGTGGATGCGATTCACCTTGCTTCTCCCTAGGAACTCTTCCAGCCATCTTCCCGGTAAAGACCTCTACTGCTCCATCATGAAAGACTCCTATAGCGGTCTTGAAGTAAGCCTCCGTTTCCTCCTCATCTTCTATCAGGTTCAGTAATTTCCCGGCTCCAGCCGTCTTATCGAAAACCGCTGCCTGGGCGCCCGGGAAGCCGCCTATAGCTTCGATGAAGAAACCTGTATCCTCGACGATCAAAGTATCGTTTTCATCTATGATCTCTTCATCCAGAGCTTCCCGCCTTGAATCTCTTACCTTTCTTTCAGCGACATCCTCTACATCTGTCGCCTGTATCTCCGAGATATCGACCTGGATCTGGACCAGCTCTATGCCTTTTTCATCGAAAAGAGGCTTCATCTCCTCGATCTTTCCCGTGTTACCGGTTGCGACGAAGACTTTCTCCATGTAAACAGGTGAAGGGTAAAATCTTATAGATTTGAGCAGAAAAATCGGTCCAGGTAAAATAATCTTAAGAGTTTAAGGCGTAAACAGGTTTAACAGGTGAATAACTATCTCTGACCGACGGGTAACTGTGACCTCAGCACTGCCGTATATACATGGAGTGCCGCATCTAGGAAATATTGTTGGAAGCTTGCTTCCAGCGGATATCTACCATCGATACCTTGATATCAAGGGTGTCGAGAACATCTACGTCTGTGGAAGCGATGTCCACGGAACACCGCTTGAACTAGAGGCTATGGAGAGAGATATGCCCGTCGAACAACTGGCTGAAGATCAGCATGATAAAGTCAGGAATGTTCTCAACGATTTCAACATGGACTTCAGCATCTACTCGAACACGCACTCTGACTTCAACCGGGAGCAGACGCATGACATGTTCGAGGAGCTTTACGTAAACGGATACATAGAGGAGCAGGAGCAGACCCTGCCCTACTGCAACAACGATGAAAGATTTCTCCCTGACAGATATATCGAGGGAGAGTGCCCTCACTGCGGTGGCCTAGCAAGAGGAGACCAGTGCGACGACTGCGGGAAACTTGTTGAACCGGAGGAACTCGTTGAGCCAGAGTGCCAGATATGTGGTGGAAACGATATCGAGTTCAAGCAGACAACACATCTTTTCCTCGATCTACCCCAGTTCCAGGACGAACTAGAGAACTGGCTGGAATCAAGAGAGGATAAACCGGTCCCAGATTCAAGCTACAAAGAAGTCATGAACGCTATAGAGAACGTCGAGAAGCGATGCATCACCCGTGATATCGACTGGGGATTCGAGATTCCTGTCGAGAGAGTCAACCAGAGGATAGAAGAGGAAGAACTTGAAGTCCAGAGACTAGACCCTGAGATGTATGATGGGAAGGTGCTCTACGTCTGGTTCGACGCACCGATAGGCTACATCGGCTTCACAAGAGAGCTTTTCGATGATGAAGAGGAGTGGAAGAACTACTGGATGAACGACCAGTCGGAGAACTACTACTCTATCGGGAAGGATAACACCATATTCCACACCATAATCTGGCCGAGCATGCTGAAAGGCTCTTCCAAAGAGGATGAGGAGTACAACCTTCCTCACTACGAGTTCATCCAGCAGTACCTGTTAGCGGAGGATACGAAGTTCTCCAAGTCGAGAGGAAAAGGGCTCGGAACAGTCGATGCCCTGGAGATGTATCCTGCGGACTACTGGCGGTTCTACCTCGCAAGAAATATACCCCAGGACCACGACACGACATTCTCCTGGGATGACTTCGAGGCCACCATAAACAACGTTCTCAACGATACAGTCGGGAACTTTGTCAACAGGACTTTAAGCCTGGCAGAAAAATGGTTCGACAACCAGGTCCCAACCGCTGACCTTGAGTACGAGGATAGAGAAGCTATCGAGGACGCTGAGAAGGAGGTCGAGAAATATGTAGAGGCGTTCAAGAAACATGAACTGAAGAGAGCGCTCGACCACTCGCTTGAGATAGCGAGGATCGGCGACCGGTACCTCAGTGAAGAGGAGCCCTGGAACAACGAGGATAGACAGGAGGAGACTATCCATGTCGCTATCCAGCTGATCAGAGGTCTTTCCGCAACACTCTACCCTTTCATACCGGAGAGTGCGGGGAGGATAGCAGAGATGCTTGACACTGAACTTCACACCGAGGAAGGATTCGACGAGCTTGTAGATCCTTTACTGGGCGGTGTAAGCGCTGGTGATGAGCTTGGTGAAAGAGAGATCCTTTTCGAGAAAATCGATACAGAAAACAAGAAGGAGGATAATATGGAAGAACACGGTTTCAACGATGACACGGTAAGCTTCGACGACTTCACGGATATGGACATAAAAGTAGGAGAGGTCCAGTCCGTTGAAGATCACCCGAACGCTGACAGACTCTACAAGGTCAAGATAGATGTAGGAGATGCTGTTCTGCAGACCTGCGCAGGACTGAAGAACTTCTACGAGAAGGATGAGCTTGAAGGAAAACGAGTTATCGTGCTGGCGAACCTCGAGCCGACCGAGTTAAGAGGTGAGACAAGCGAGTGCATGATGCTTGCCGCAGAAGACGAGAGCGGTGAAAGAGTCTCTCTACTCACGACCGACAAGGAGATGGAAGAAGGCAGCGAGGTTCACTAAATTACGCCGTGCTCACTTGCATCTTTCAATATCCTCTTCGATTGCACTTCAACGTAAGAAGAGTTTTCTACGTTGAATTCACGGGCGCGCTTGGCGTACCTGACTGCTTTTTCCTCCATTTTCCTCTTGTTCGAGCAGTAGCCCGATATCGAAGAGTACCCAATCGCATTCTGGATGGCGTAGATGGAAGGTAACGCTCTTACGGAGTGATCCTCAGCAGGGTTGCTGCGGTCATGAGTACTTAGAAAGTTTCTACCCTGCGGAGTCTTGGCGTAGTAAGTTAGATGTTCTCCTCTGTTACCATCCTCTTGATCTTTCTCAACTACCACTCTGATATTCTCGCCGAGATCAAGCCGCTCGTTAAGTATGTATACCGATGTCATTCTTGCCACACAGTTCGAACGCATACCCATCGCAGGCCTCCGGAACGATAAAGGAAAAAGCGGGAGATCTGATGAGTCAGGCCGCCCTTTCGACTCCCTAAGCGGTTTCATATACTCTTCCCAGTCAAGATATCCTCTACCAATGACATAGTCTGCGGCTTCCTGGATATTATTTATCCGGGAAGTCGGGAAATCGCTTACCCATTCTTTCTGGATATTTCTAAGCTTTGAACCGTTATTTGAGTCGAACTCCACTGCGAACAGGGCGTCGACCATATCCGTCTTAGACACTGGTACTCACGTGGAATAATTAAGAAAAATAGAATAAAAAGGATGAAAGAAAGAGGTCTAGAAGACCTCGTCGAAAGGACCCTGGCCGTAGATGCCGACATCAGAAGTCATGTCTCTAGGTCCAGATTCTTCCGCGGATTCATCTGCTTCAAGAGCGGATGCCGCCTTGACAACTCCGTCTTCAACTCTCATTGCTGGCTCTCCGTCTGCAGCATTTTCAAGCCTCATGTTGATCTCTTCTTCGCCCATCTGGGACATCGCACTACCGTAGTTACCCGCGTCCGTGACTCCAACCGATGTCTGGAGATCTGAGACTTCAGACGTCTTCAGCGTTTCTCCTCCTGTTACACCTAGAAGTCCTCCGTCGTAAACTGCTACTCCTTCTCCTTCAGCAAGGTCGTATCCGTTAGGCGCCCGGTCCGTGTAGCTGGTTTTAGCTGTAGTGATTGTGTCGATCTGGTCGACAGATCCGTTTTGTCTTTGTGATTCCATTGAAATTTCGCCTCTAGTATAAAATTAAATGGAGAGTGAGTCAAGCTCTGACTCGAAAGGATTTTCCTCTTCTTCCTGGCCCTCTAGCTGTCTCTCGAGGTACTCCATCGCGGCGTCAGAGTTCTCTGCCATTTCCTTTGCCATAACGTACACTTCTCCAAGGTTCGTGTTTTCTCTTTCGTTGTCCAGGAATTCTCTCTGGCTGTAGTCTGCCACCATGGCGTCTTTCTTGCCAGGAATCGTGTTTTCGTTGTAACTGATAACGTAATTGTCGTCTCCTACTTCAAGGATGTCTACTCTGTCTTTCATTCCAATCATCTCGTCTGTATATTCCTCTTTTTCAGTTCGATTTTTCCGGTATCGACGTCTTCACGCAGCTCTCTGAGAGATTCTCCGGCTATATCGGAATAAACCATGTTCATAGTTGTTACTTAGTGGTTATAACATATAAAGGTTCCGGTTTTTCTGGCTTTGTTCTTAGCAAAAGGTCAGAGTCAAACTCCATCTAGAA
>JBDGSN010000026.1:0-11458 GCA_042217505.1 Candidatus Nanohaloarchaea archaeon | reverse complement strand
CAAAGACCAGGCCGAGGACCACGGCAGCCGTGATAAGGGCGCTCCTCGAACCATCCTTTTCGAGTGCGGATTTAACTGCGCGCATATCTCCAATTTAAATACCCAACATTTAAAATGCTGTTTATCACTCTGAGGAGACACTTCTGCCAGAAAAGAATTCGGCAGCAGATATCGACCAAAAAACCAACCCATAGCCGACCTTAGGAAAGCCGATACGAGGCCTGAGGGTCAGCAGAGACCTCAGACGGGCTCTAAAGACCCAGCAAGCCCAAAATAGTCAATTTTAAAAGTCTAATCCGCATCAGAGTGTCTGTAGCAAAACCTTAATAAAATGTACACTACACACGAGCAACAACAATGTCGGTTTCCATAATCCTCCCAACGCTGAACGAGCGAGAAGGCATCGAGCAGACGATGGAAGATATAGAGGAAATAAGCGACGACATCGACATAGAAGAGGTTCTCGTTGTCGACGGTGAAAGCACGGACGGCACCCGTGAGAAGGCCGAAGAACTCGGCGCTCGAGTTATAGTTGAAGAGAGAAAGGGTTACGGGAGGGCCTACAAGACAGGGTTCAGCGAGGCAAAAGGCGATATCTACGTAACGCTGGATCCGGACGGTACTTATCCCGTACACAGCATACCGGAACTGGTCGAGGATTACAGGGAAGGCGATTACCGGTTCCTGAGCACCAACAGGTCGAACGACGGCCTGATATGGATAAGCAAGATAGGTAACTTCGGCCTGAACGTAGCCGCAAAACTCTTACACCAGACCGATTTCGAGGACACCCAGAGCGGTATGTGGGTCATGGACTCGGAGTTACCGGAGGACCTGAACCTCACGAGCGATGGCATGCCTTTCTCTGAAGAAATCAAGCTGAAGGCCGAGAGCAACTACCCTGTGAAGGAAGTTGACATAGACTACGGCGGGAGGATAGGCGAAGAAGAACTCGAACCACTGAAGGACGGGCCGCTTAATCTCTACAAATTCTTCAGGATGTTGCGCGAGGACGACCTGGAAGACGGAAAGATGAAGATACTGGCCGCGAACAAGTACGACTGGGAGCACCCTAATGTCGGCGGCGCAGAGATCAACCTGCGGGAAACGCTTTCGAGGCTTGCCGACGAAGGACACAGCGTCCACCTCTTCACAGCCATGTACCCCGGCGCGGAGAAGGAAGAGATACTTGACGGCGTACACGTCCACAGGTTCGGGAGGGAGAACTCCACCAACGAGATAATGGTCAACACACTGGGGCAAATCAAGCTCAACTACTTGATACAGAAGCTCAGGCCTGACGTTGTATACGGTGTCAAGAGCCCTTTCCCGTGGTTCCCTCTTACCCGGAGAAAGAAGGTTACCGCCTTCCACCACCTCAACGAGGAGGTATACTTCGAGAGCCTGGATTTCCCGCTCGACTGGTTAAGCTACGCCTACGAGCGACTCGGGGTCCTGACATCGAAGTTCGAGGAAGTGATAAGCGTATCCCCTTCGACCACCGACGATCTCGTGGAAAAGGGCCTGGAAAGAGAGGAGATAACTGAGATAAGAAACGGCGTCAACCACGAGAAGTTCGACGCAGGCTTCGGCGAGAAACCGCGGGTGCTTTTCCTGGGCAGGCTCGACGAGGGCAAAGGCGCCGACAGGATACCAGAGATCTACGAGAGTGTAGTCGAGCAGTACGGCGAGGACTTCCAGCTGGATATCGCCGGTACAGGCTGGAGAAAAGACGATATAGAAGAGTTCGCCTCGAAGCACGAAAACGTGGAGTACCACGGCTTCGTCTCCGAGGAGAAGAAACAGGAGCTGTTCGAGAAGGCGTGGGTCAAGATAGTCCCCTCACGGCGGGAAGGCTGGGGCCTGACGGTCATGGAGGCCAACGCCGCAGGCACACCGGTGGTCGCGTTCGACAACGGCGCGCTCTCCCACTCCGTGAAGCAGGGAGAGACAGGACAGCTCGTCCAGAACCCGCACTTCCAGGAGTTCGGACAGAAAGTCGCGGAGCTGCTGAAGGACGAGGAACAGCGCCACGAGATGTCAGAAAACGCCCGCAGCTGGGCAATCAAACACGACTGGGAACAAACCACCAAAGAACTTGAGGAAGTACTGGAGAACTGATGAATGTAGTTTTGCTGGTGGTCGACGCGCTCAGGTATGACCGCTGCGGTTTCGCGGGTTATGAAAGAGACACCACACCCTTTCTGGATAAGTTCGCGGAGCAGAACACCGTTTTCCACGAGGCTTACTCTCCAAGCACTCACACCAGAGAATCAGTTGCAGGTATACTGACCGGCAAGCCTCCTTTCGAATCGGTGAATGACGACTACGAGCTAAAAGCCGAAACTATCGCAGAGGAGTTAAAGGAGCAGGGCTATTCGACTTCCGCGTTCCACTCTAACGTCTTCCTCTCCAAGCCCTATGGCTACGCAAAGGGCTTTGACGAGTTCTATGACGGGCTCCAGTTCTCAGGCTTCAAGATAGGTGCTCTAGCGGAGCAGTTCGTGGAGAAGACCACCGGCAAAAAAGTGTACACAAGAGCCGACGACATCAACGAGATGGCAGAGAAATGGTGGAGAAAGACAGGAGGCGACAAGTTCATGTGGATCCAGTACATGGATGTCCACGGCCCATATGAGCCCGAGGAGAACTACCAGATATGGGCGGAGTGGGATGACCGCGAAAAAGTAAGAAAGCTCTACAAGAGGGCTGCCAATGGCGACCCGGAAGATATCTCTGAAGAGGAAGCAGAGTACATGAGCGATCTCTATGACTGCGAGATAAGATACATGGACCAGAAGATAAAACAGCTGGTGGAGTTCCTTGAGAACCAAGATGAAGAAAACAGCGAGGAAACCATGATAATCATCACCAGCGACCACGGAGAAGCATTCGGCGAACACGGCTACTACGACCACCCCCGCAAGCTCGACCCAGTCCTCACCCACGTACCCCTCCTCATCAACACCGGAAACGACGAGGTCGACCAACCGGTCACCCTCCTCGACACCTACACCACCGCCACCACACAGGAAAACAGCTACGGCCAGACCGACCCCACAGTCCAGGCCCGCTCAGAAGACGGAAAGGAAAGGAGAAAATCCTCAATCTAATTTATCTCGTAAATGTAATATTTCTCCCCTTTAGCGACTTTCTGGTAAGAACCAATTTCCTCCTTCGTCACGATATGGCTTATCTCCATTTCCCTAGCCAACGTCCTGTTACCTTTTACTATATCTTTAGCCATTTCAGATTTCTCAAGCAAATCTTCTCTGATGTTGCTTGAATAGATTGTAACCGTGTTTTCTATGTCCCTATAACCTCTGAGATACCACCCCATGTGCTTATCTCCAGCAACCACACCAGTAACATCCCCCAGTTCGCTCCCTATAACCTCTCTATCCTGACTATCTATAGGTCCGAAGAAGCCATAGGCAGCGTCTGTTCTGTCAACAAATTGACCGCTTAACCCAAAAACCATAACTAGAATAGCGGCAACCACCATAATGTCTAGATAATCGACTAAGAACCTTTCAGAGTTCTCCTTGACGAAATCGATAAGTAAATCCAGCGAATCAAAGAACCCGAAGGCAAGAAGGGCCGGGAGGAAGTAAATATACCTTTTCTGAGCAACCTGGATAGGAACAAAAAACAGCAGAACGAACCAAGCAACTGCAGCTAAATATATCTCCCTGTACCCATCTTCCCTCAATATACCTAAAAAGAAGAAAGGGTAAAGGTTGCTCAAAAATCCGGACCTGCCTAAGACAAAATTATTTGTATAGGTCAGAAGGTTAAGACCGCTACCGGCTACATCTATGCTGCCCGAGCTGGTCGATTTCAAAAAAGATTTGTAGACCGTCATTACGACTGGGAGCGAAACAATAGCACTCCCAAGAGCGGACAGCGAAAGAAGAACAGATAAATCATACTTCCTCCTAAGGAAGAGGATTAAATTAAGTATACCAAAGAAAATAGCGATTAGAAACGCCGAGAGATTGTGCAGATAAACAGCAACAGAAAAAATCGAAGTAAGCAACAGGAGACCTATTTTATCATCAAAACTGCTTCTCCAGAACTTCACTGTCAGATACAGGGCTACAGAAAAAACTAAACTACCGAGAAGAGTAAGGTAACCCCAGACCAGAGCTGGAGATATAAAAGGGAGGAATGCCATCAAAACAGATCCCGAGACAGATATAGGCATGTTTTCTGTCAACTCATATCCCATCAATGTCATAGGAACGATTATCAGAAAATAAGCCATAGAAAGCAGCCTATTGGCGGCTTCTAAAGGCAAAAACGTGTTCAAAAATCCGAGGAGGGCGCCGATAAGAGGAGGCCTACCAAGACCGCTCAGACCACTCTCAAGGAGTAAGCGCATAGTAATCACATAATTCAGAGAATCCCCTACAAAATATGGCTTTAGTATGCCGTTAATCTCAATCAAACTTGTTACCGTGAGCACCAGCAAAAAGGACAACAGCATGGTGTGAAAATGATTCCCGTTCCTCAAGAGAAAATCCTCTATCTCACCAGATAGAGATCTTAAGCCATGACTTTTACTACTCATAGACAACACACAATCTATAGGTTTTTTATTCTTTCTCATAGGCATCTAAAAGCTCTTCCTTCTTCTCGTCATAGAGTTCACTGTAGTCGCCACCAAATTCCCTATCCTCCAAAATCTTGAGTTGTGCATTTAACTCGTACTGCGCTCTCAAAACAGATATAAGGAATCCCTGCCACCCATTCAAAAAACCTCCAAATAAGAGGAATTCAGATAAGAAACCTGCTAAAGGTCGATAAAAAATGGACGTGTAATCGAAATTCTTATAGTCAGCTTCGATATCCGTGTAACGGTTCATCCTACCTATATAGTCCGAGACACCCTCGTACTGGAAATGATGTAAATCGAGGTCCGAATTTTTTGGTAACTTTCTGACCTGAGCTTCCTCTCTTATGTCCATATAGCGATGAATCTCATCACTGAATTCCACTGCCTCGGGCCGGAATACCAAGTTCTGGTAGTCAGGATACCTTCGCCAGGAGAAACCATACTTGATAGGTTTTCCAAAAGCATAATTTTTCCTCGGAACTCTTAACACATCCAAAGATTCGTCTTGTACTTCCTCTTGAATCCGTTCCGCTAAACCCTTGGGAACTATTTCGTCCGGATCTACCCTTAAAATCCAGTCTCCCTCAGCTTTTTTTATTGAAAATTCGCGATACGGCTCCGAGTAGCCTTTCGGCTCCTTTTGGTAGATTTTGTCTGTATATTCTCGAGCTATCTCAACCGTGCGGTCATCACTATAGCTATCAACTACGATAATCTCATCACACCACTTAATAGACTCCAAACATTCTCGGATATTCTCCTCCTCATTCAGAGTAATAAGCGTAGCTGAAATGCTTACCATAAACGATACAACGAATTTAAAATTATACAGCTTTATATCAAGAACGGCCTGAATTGCCTATTATAAAGCTTAACACCCCGTCCGACGGGAGACCAAAAATCCAGAACCAGAGAGGCCCAGAATTTGATTTTATCTCTCTTATAGTATCTTTAGAGATTACCCTTCTCTCCTCTTCTCTGAAATCCCTTAGTACATCGGTTAAAGAATTTAGCACACCCCTAAAATCCCGAGACTGGATAAGAAAGACAGGAAGCCAAAAAGCAAATGTACATGCTACATACCTCTTAGGTAAATTCCTAATTGCTACCTTTACCCTGTTCTTAAATTTCTGGGCTTTTACTTCCGATTCATTTATTCTGCCTTCTTGAGAAACTTTGTGTCGAACAACTAATTCCGGTATGTAACGTATCCCATAGCCTCGATCCAGAACTCGGAAGGAAAAATCAAACTCCTCAAATCCATAATAGAAATCTTCGGGAAGGTTACCCACCTCTTCCAACAAATCTTTTCTAAATGCGTTGCCCACACCTGTGAAAAAAGAAGCAGAAAACCTTTCAACCGGATTTTTCTGATTGGCTAAATCAGGAAAATCGAAATACAACAGGCGTCCGGTTTCATAATCCTCGCTCCTAAAAGCTATAATGCCTAACTCCTCATCATTTTCAAACTCCTCTACCACCCTACTTACAGTTTTAGAACTTTGAAGAACTGCGTCATCATCCAGATTTATTATATATTTACCTTCGGCTTCTTCATAACCCATATTGCGAGACCCTGAAACCCCATATCTTTCAGAGGTTGGGAGAAACCTAACAAGATCTTTAAAACATCCTCCTTCCCTGAACAAATCTTCAGTTCCATCATTAGAACTACTGACCACAATAATCTCTATTTTAGAATAGTCTTGATTAAGAACCGACTCAACCGCTTGTCGTAAATCTTCTTTTCTATTATGAGTAGCTATCACTACAGAAACGAGCGGCTCTTCCATAATATGATTTAAATTACTGAAATCATTAAACATCTTTGAATTATGGAAGATTCAAATGTACTTGTAGTTGCTTTTGACGGTTTGGACTTCAGTAGGATTCAATCTCTTGATTTAAATAGAATCAGACAATTTGAATTTGGTAAAATTGACAATCAAACAAGAATTAGCAAAACAGTAACACCGGAGCTTTTTGCCTCCTTCTTGACGGGCTCCACTCACAAGAGACATGGCGTGACAGGCTTTAGAAGATCTAACAACCGAAGATTCTTCAAACTGAGAAAAACTTTCTATGGCCTTACAGGACGAAAATCAGGCCTCGGCAAATTACACTCTATCTTGGAAATCTTTCTTGATATGTATCATAGGCCTTACGACAGAAGAGATTATAATACGCCCACTCTTTTCGATGAGATAGAAAATTCCAAGTCTCTCAACGTCCCAGGTTATGACAGGGTTATGTTTCTTGGCTTCGCAGAATACTACAAGAAATTTGGGAGAGAGCAGACTTTAAGGTATTTTGAACAAGAAAGGCAAAAGCGAGAGGAGGAATTGTTCGAAGAACTAGGAAAGCCAGCTTATAACTTCTTGATGGCGCATTTCCACAAACCTGATGCTTACCAAGACCTATTCTACAAATACTCCGATGACGAAGAAAGAGAGAAAGTATTAAACAAAGTCTATGCTGATATGGAGGACTTGGCATCTAGAATCAAGAAAAAAGCAGAAGGTAAATATGACACGATTATATTCATGAGCGACCATGGTATGCCAACCGAAAAAGCCCATAACGAGAACGCCTTCTACAGCTGCAATCACAAATTATTCCCAGATTCTACCCCTCACATAACCGATTTTCATGACAAAATTCTGGAACTCACAAGCTCAGAGAATTCCGAGTTAAGAGAAATTAATAAGCCACACAAGGAAGAGGATGAAGAAGTAAAAGATAGACTCAGAGACCTTGGCTACATGTAGGTCTTCAGCTTTGAATAACCGGATCTAACTAGGTGCTCCAAATCCAAAAAAGGAATGAAACCATCCACATATTCTAATATTAGCACACGCGGATCCTTTATTCCTCTTTTCCCGATGTGATAAACCACTCCCGCACTGTTAACCTCATCTTCCCACTCGAATACATGGTCGTTCTTGCTCATCTGCGTGTTTTCGTAATCTGAAACAGCCAACGCCAGAGCATATTGCTCCAGATGTTTAACCTCTGCTAAATCTCTATACAAATCTCTGTTAGTCAGATAATCGCGCCATTCTTGACTTATTTCGCGATGTACTCCATCCTTGAAAATCATGAATCCTGTATTAGGCATCCACCGCATAAATTCAGAATCCGTTTTCTCGAAAAGAGATTTCCACTTATCCCGATTCAAATTGTATGAACCAGGTCGAGCCTTGAAATCAAACTTTCCTTCTATTAGCTTCTCCGGATCTTCTAGAACAATAGTATCGCAATCCAGAAATACCACAGTCTCCTCTTCGACTTCACAAAGCCATAATTTATCTCCGTAGTGGCTTGGTTTATCTGAACCAGTCATTGAGAAAGAATCAGAAATATGATCTACAGTCCTTATCTCAACCTCCAAACTATCCAACTCCTCCATGTGAGACTCGTCTACCGGAGGAGTATAGTATACAATAATATCCTCCGGCGGCACATATCTAATCAGGCTTTTTACGGACCTAATTAAGTCATTAGGTAGATTCTTAACCGAGGAAAATGTGTAAATATATTTAACCATTAAACTCTCCCCAAAGCTCCCTCGGTTATATTTTGCATCAATGTCTTCATATCCTGTTTATCTTCTTCTGTAAGCGCCATTAAATAAATCAGACCGGAGAGCGTAGTTCCAAAGATAAGAAATCTCGTTACCCAGTTTTGTGAGAAGATTCCGGAAATGTAATAGATTATCAGAGAGATTACCAGTGGTAGCAGAAGCCTCAAATAATCCTCATTCCACGGATTCATATTGAGTTTTAGGCGGATAGCCAACAACTGCAGAAAATTATTCATAAATAAAGAAATTGCTGTCGCAATAGCTGCGCCCTTTATGCCGAACATTGGGATAAGAGCGATGTTTAACCCTATATTTGTGATTGTTGATACGATGCTGGTATAGAGGTTCCATTCTTGATACTCAGTGGACTGGAGAAGAAATCCAACAGAACCGAAACCCATATTGAACACCTGTCCGACCAGAAGTAACCTTAGTGGAGTAACTGCAGAAAGGTAAGATTCACCGAAAAGCAGATTAATAATCTCTGCTGGGAATAGGAAAAGGATCAAGAACAAAGGGAAAGCACCCAAGTAAATCCACCGCGTAGATTTCTGGTAAAGCATCTCAATTGTTTCTCTCTCACCTTGGCTCGACATATCGGAGATTATTGGAGGAAGAATCTGGTTAATTGCCATTAACGGAAAGACTACTAAAGTCGCTAAAGCTGCAGCAATTGAATATACACCAACACTTGAAGATGACAGAAAATAACCAATGAAAAGAATATCTAGACTCACACTGGTCTTATGAAACAGATTTGAGAAATATATCGGCTTGGAAAAATTGAACCATTTCCCGAATTCAAATTCAGGTTTCGTACGTTGAATCTTTAAATCTCTCTCTATAACGTAAATAGAAATCATAATAGCGAAAATATGGGAAGCTAGCAACGCAAAAATAGCGCCTAAAATCCTAAACCCTGCTTGAAAAAGAAGTAGCAGAAGCACAAGATTTAGTCCCAACCTTGCTAAAGTTATTCTAGTGACCGAGTCTATCTTCTTGAACCCCCGAAGAGTAAATGAAGTAATTCTCGTTAGGAGCAGAAACGGTACAAGAACTAAAAATAAATCGATATAACCCTTAATGTCAGAACCAAAAACATTCAATATAACCCATCTATTGAAGTGGAGAGAAACTCCGACAAGGACTGAAAAAGCCACAGGAATCGCTAAAACCACAATAATAAGCCCAAAAAGCTTTCCATGTTCTTTTTCGGTTCTATAAACAGGCGAAAAATGCATAGACGCATGGTCCAATCCAAGTTTAGTTATAAACAAAAGCCAGTTGGCAACTCTTCTACCCAGTTCAAATATGCCTAATCCTGCTGGACCTAGAAATCTTGCTAACAGAATTTTTATCGGAAGAGTGAGGATACGGCTTAACACCTTACCTAGAAATCCCCAGCTGGCGCCTTCAGCTATCTCCTCAGTAAGTTTCTGTTCAAGCGACTTCTCAACGGACATTTGACTACGCACTTGCAGATTATCCTGCCTTCTTCACCAGTATTTCTTCGGCAGTATAGACTGTTTCAAGATTTTCTAGAATAGATTTTATTCCCTCACTCTGTCGATTCCGGGCTCTAGCATCTAGAACTATCCATACTTTAGCCGATGAATTAATAACACTTCTCAAATCGCTTTCCGAGGCTATCTGACCTTTGGAAGCTGTATCCCAGTACTTTCCTCTTCCGTTCATGTCGAATCTGAGGCCGTAGTCTGGTTGTCGTCCGAGGTAGCGGTAGGCGGGTGCGCTCCAGCCGACGATGAGGGTGTCGTTTTCTTGGAGGCGGGGTCCGAGGTAGTTGTATGCTGACTTGAAGTCGGGTTGCGGCGCGTTGATCCCGAGGTCGTAGTTCTGTTTGGGTACCAGCGTGAAGCCGCCGGCCAGCAGTACCAGCGCAGTTAAGGCAACCAGGAGTAGTTCGGGCTGGAAGTAGTCCCGGATGTAGGGGCTGAGGTAGTTGAAGATTTGGTCGATTGATAGAGCGGTCCAGATGGCGAGCGGCGGTACGAGGAAGTAGAGGTAGCGGCTGCCGACTAGCATCAGGTGGAAGCTGACGACGTAGGCCATCGGGACGGTCGCAAGCAATAGGAGGACTCCTTCTTTCCTCTTGGAGCGGTGGAACGGTAGTGCGGCGCCGACCGTTCCGAGGAGCAGCAGCGGCGAGATGTTGGACATCATCCATGAGCTGTAGGACGGCCAGTGGTTGACCGCCCGCCCACCGAGACGGGAGAAAATCTCCGAGTACTCAAGGCCGTACCGGCCTATCACCGCCATCGAGGCGAGCGAGGCTGCTCCTGCGAGCAAAAGTTTTCTGGGCGATAGGTCTCGCTCTTCAAGTCGGGAGTAGACGATGTATGCTCCCGCTACTATCGGCATCGCGTACAGTATCTTGTGGGTGAATGCGCCCAGTAGCAGTAGCGCGCCGAGGACCGTGACAAGACCAGACTTGAAGTCCTCCTCCAGCCGGTATATCGCGAGCAGGGTCGCGGTGTAAAGGAACTGGGTTAGCTGGTACATTCGGGCCTGTCGAGACCACGCTATCTCCCATGTCAGGAAAGTCACCAGGGCGGCGGCTATCGCGCCTGTTTTTCGGTCGAACATGTCGCTGCCGAGCAGGTAGACCAGCGGTATGGTCGCCGCGCCCAGAAAAGCAGACGGAAGCCTTAGCGCGAAGTCGGTGAATCCCAGTACCTTTGCGGAAACCGCCGCTAACGCTGTGTAGGTTATCCCCCACCAGTAGGTTTCGCCCGACGGCATCACCGGTTTCCCTGTCTCGATTATGCCTTTCGCGGCGTTGGCTGTCAGAGACTCATCGAACCACATGCTCTGGGCGCCGAGGCCGTAGACTCTGACCAGGAGACCCGCGATTACCAAGAAAGCCAAGAAAGCGTAGACGTGACGGGTTTCCAGTTCCAGCCTTGAGAAGCCCTCCCTGTCGTTCAGGAAAAAGTCGAGCAGGAAGATGGCCGCGGTCACGGAAGCCAAGATGTCCAGCGCGATAAACTGGAGGCTGTAGATGCCGTCTATGATCGCCAGCGGGAAAAGGAGCACCAGCAGCTGGTTACCTGACCTCCGAAGGGTTTCACGCACCTCCAGAGCCGGTTTTTTGATTTCCATGAAAGCTCATTGGAAGGTCAGGGTTTTCTATCTTGGCCGTCCTTTACTTTTTTACTTCGTGGAGACCAGTTTTTCTGTATGGAAATCGATTACGAGGCCGGTGTCGCGGGTGCTGTCGGTCTCTGGGTTTCTACGTT
>JBDGSN010000025.1:0-3639 GCA_042217505.1 Candidatus Nanohaloarchaea archaeon | reverse complement strand
CGATTTTCAAATCCTGGAGAGTCCAAACTTCTGAAGTTTGACCATCATACGCCATTACCTGTGTAATGGCTTCCAAAAAATCACGGGATTTAGCGGAAAAACTCAGGTTTTTCAAAAATACCGGAGAATCCAGGTATCGTTACGCTGATAGTCGAAACCTCTGGTTTCTGGCTATGTACAAACTGCTTGACGGTTTGGAATACTGCGCAATAAGCCTTTATTTGAAGCGCTTTTAGTTCTCTGCGGTTGGGTCTATAGAGGTTGGATCGAGTGTTGATGGATCGAGTGTTGAAGGGTCAAAGTATCCGCTTAGATGGTTTAATCCTCCATGAACTACTGCATGGGTTAGACTTGTGGAGTGTATGTTGAATAGGAAAACCATCGCAGCCAGTACGTGCACAGCACCAAGATAGAATCCCAGTCCAGCTAACACGTTCAGCCTTTTAGCTGTGATAAATGCGCCTACAGCAGAGTATATATGGATCTCAAGGAATGTTCTGATGAAACGTACAACGGTATCTTCTTTCTCTGTCACACCACAGCCTAAAGCGACAGGCTTTTATTAGGAGTTAAGGCTTCCCTAAACCGGCCAACATTATATATAAGCAACGGAGAAGCGATAGATTTTTCAAACTTCGCCCTCAAGTAAGGAGGCTGGTTCGACAGAGACTTCTTCTTCCACATCAATAAGTTCTGCAAGGTAACCACCTATACGATCTCTCTGTACAAACTCCTGTAACTCAGCTTCTCCTGATTCTACACTGTAAAATGCGTAGCTGTTCACACCCGCAAGATCATTTTCCGTACCTTTATCCTGCTCTGTATCGCTTGCAACGAAATGCAAGTGGTCTTCATGGCTCTGCATGCTTCCGTAGACTGTCATTTCACCGTCCTCTATCTCCTCAGCGGTGACCTCTACCAGTTCATCTATCATATCTGCTCCACAGAAATTCATGTAGCTCTTCGATGGTATTACTCCGTGGTTGTTCCAGACCGCCATGTAACGGACATCATGGCCTTTCCTTCCATCCTCCCATCCCTTCTTCTCATCCCCTGGACCTCCGGAGGTGCATGCTATGAAGAAGTTCGGATCTCTTACCGGTATCTTCTCAGAATAATCTGTTTCGATACTGCACAGGTTGCAGTAATCATCTCCTGGAAGCTGAACTGAGGTTGAAAAATCGGGTTGGGACGGCAGAACTTGTTCTAGCGCATCGTTTACATCGCCTTTCTGCTCAAGTAAAGCACGGTAATCCTCTGCCGTTTCTAGCTCCATTTACTGGTATGTGGATATTCGACTACCTGTTTTTTATAACTCCTCTAGTTGATTCAAAACCATGTCACTAGTAGATCTTGTTATCGGCGGATTAGTAGGATTCTTTGTAGGTATAGGTGCTGCAGTACTTTACCTCAGATGGAAGATGAAAAGACAGTTAGGAATGATGCAGGGACATATGGAGGATATGTTCGACCTGACAGATGAGCTTTCTTCCGGTATGGGCAGCGGAGACATCGATCTTGGAGACGATGAATTCGATGTCGAAGATGTACAGAATGAAAAAGAAGAAAAGTAGGGAAGGAACAGTTTACTGTTCCTCGTACAGCCCGTAGCCGAAGTAGATCTGGTACAGACCAGATAGACCTACCAGTAGGTAGATGATGTATTCGACTACAGGAACTGACTGGAAGATCAGATGTACAATGTTCCAGGCGTTCGCATTACCTGCGAATCCTCCCAGACCCACCAGTCCCCAGTTCAGGGCTCCAATAATAACCAGTACTAGAGTAGCCCAGTCAAGGTAGTTGACGTCGTCCATAGTTTGTCACCTAATGAAGCTTTTAGTCTTTCTTTCTTAAAATACTTCAGCCGGTGACTTTATATATTGGTCTTTCCTAGGACTGTTTTTCAATCCTCTCAGCCGTTCTCTCCATTTCATCGGAGATACTTCTGAGCTGGTCTATGAATGCTTCAGTTTGTCCAGCGTACTGGTCCTCGAACTCGATGTTTCTCAAAGCCACTCTTAGATGAGATTCCTTGACCTTTGCAAGCATATCTGCTTCCTTTGCAGTCTGTTCAACAATCCTGTCAAGTAGCGACGATAGAACACAGTTGATGACGTGCGGAACATCTCCGTCAAGTGTCTGTTCATCATCCATGTTTTCTCTCATGATACGTGCGATCCTGCCCTCTGAAAGAGCCAGGTCGCTGTTTTCCAGCTGTCCATAGTTGTCAGGTATAAGCTTCTCTAGGTTCATGTACTATCTTTCAGGGTGAAAATTCAAAAAGTAGTTCCAAAACCGATGGATTCCTATTTAACTTTAACCAAGTTCAGTTAATCATACCAGGCGGCTATGGTGTAGTCTGGCCAATCATCTCGCCCTCTCGAGGCGAAGACCCGGGTTCAAATCCCGGTAGCCGCAAACTGGTTACGCTCGGTTTACACGCAACAACCCATGCTCCGCATGGCTTCCGGTTTCTTAGAAAAACTTGTTTTCGCTAAATTCTACTTGAGTTATTCTTTGGAACGTTATCTTGAACTCGTTTATAGGGGAGAACAGGTGGTCGAGGGGCTTGAAGTAGAATGAAACCCTAGTATTATTCCATGGAACGGTTAAAACACGATCTCTCGATCGACTGCGACAGGATCCCGGACCTTGTCCAGCCGGAGCTGGTGAAGGCGATCAACGCTTTCGTGACTGATCCGCCAGAGATAGACGTCGAGGATGGAGAAGCTGAACTGGAAACGCTGGGAGGTGTAGAAGTAGGTAATATGGAGGAGCTCAACCTCGCACAGGAAAACGACTACCACCATGTCAGGGACCCGGGCAGGATAGCCTCTCTAGTTGAATGGTCGCTGCCCGCGGAGTGTGAGGAGAACAACGATGTTATATGGCTTACCTCGGTCCTAATCAAGAAGCTGGCGGAGGCGCAGGCGTTCGGCGAAGGCAACAAGAGAACCGCATACCTGTCCGGAATGATATTCTTCCTGAGAGCGCAGAAAGTCCTTGGCTACGACCACGGCGTCTACCCGACTGACATCGGGATTCGTGGATCTTCTCCAGGACGTTGCTGTTAAGAAGAAAGATCATGAAGATATCTACAACTATACACTGGACGCGCTTGAGAACTACTAGAGAGAAACTTCCTCTACTTCTTTACTGTCGAAGTATTTCCGGTAAAACTTCTTCACCGCGCTAATAATTTTGCCTCTCCTCATCTCTTTTGCCGGCTCTTCCTTCGCCAGTTTTTCGAGTCCTTCCCTGTTCTGGTCTACCAGTTCTTCCAGAAGCTCGTCGTCTCTAGACGTTTTTTCGCGGCTCATGGCTCTTTCTTGGTCCTCGAAACATAAAAAGTCTGGAAAAACAGGGGTGGGCCAAAGCGTGACCCACAGCTTAACGCTGTTGGAGACCTCTCCAAGAAAGAGAGGCCAGCTTTCAGGCCCGACCCGCCCCGCATTGTCAGCGGGACTATTGGTTTGCAGCCCAGATTTACCGGGCCATCTAACTATTGAACTTCTAAAGTTAACACTCTAACGGTCCAGGCTATCAAGAGATGAAAAATGAAGAAAGATAGGAGTTCTAGAAGCCGGTGAAGCCTCTAGTAGCGAGGTAAAGCCCGACAACAATACCGACCGCCGC
>JBDGSN010000024.1:0-10169 GCA_042217505.1 Candidatus Nanohaloarchaea archaeon | reverse complement strand
ATGACATTCAAAGTCGGCGCACATGTATCGATCT
The DNA here is from genome assembly GCA_042217505.1 of Candidatus Nanohaloarchaea archaeon. Lineage (GTDB taxonomy): Archaea > Nanohalarchaeota > Nanosalinia > Nanosalinales > Nanosalinaceae > JBDGSN01. Next base: position 10,135 of record JBDGSN010000024.1, on the reverse strand, counting down.
CAGGCGGAGTGGAAAAAGCGGTTGAAAGACAGAACGAGGCAGGTGGAAACTGTGGACAGATATTCGCAGGAAGTCCACGGACCTGGGCCGTCTCCGAGTACGATGATTCTGATGGAGAAGATTTCCAGGATTTAAGGGATGAGAACGGTCAGAACCCTTATGTTATACACTCGACCTATCTGGTCAACCTTGGAACGCCTAAAGACGATCTCTTCCAGAAATCGTTGAACTGCCTTCAGGGAGAACTTGATGCGGCAGCAGCTTTGAACGTTGAATACGTTGTATTCCATCCTGGTGCTCACACTGGAAGCGGCCGGGAGAACGGTATCGACAGGATAGCTGAGGGCATCGACGAACTTGATATACCGGATGGCGTAACACTTTTACTGGAGAACACTGCCGGAAAGGGCACGACTCTTGGTAAAACGTTCGGGGAGCTGAGAGAGATGATCGACAGGGCCGAGACAGGCGAGGAGAAGATCGGAGTGTGCATAGACACCTGCCACGCCCACGCAGCTGGCTACGAATTAAGGGAAGAAAAAGGATTCAGAGATTTCCTCCAGGAGATAGAGGAAGACCTCGGTCTTGAAAAAGTCAAAGTTCTGCACCTAAACGATTCAAAGGATGAGAAGGGCAGCGAGAAAGACAACCATCAGCATATCGGTGAAGGAAACATTGGAGATGAATGTTTCCGCAACATCGTCAATACAAAAGAGTTCAACGACGTTCCAATGGTGCTTGAGACACCTGTAACAGATGAAAAAGGTTACAAAGAGAACATAGAGAAGATCCGGGGACTGAGGGAGTAAAAATCCCCGGCAAAGTATCATGGAAGAACTTAGATCAGATCCTGTGCTTTCAAAGGCTATCGAGAAACGCAGAGAATTAAAGCTTGAGCGGTCTGACAACCCGTTTGAACGGCTTGTTACCTCGATAGTGAACCAGCAGCTTTCCACCCAGAGCGCTGAAGCTATAAGGAGAAGGCTTTTCGACCGGTTCGATATCGAACCACAGGCTTTACTTGAAGCTGATGAAGGTGACCTGAACGACCTCGGTCTTTCCAGGCAGAAGATCGACTATATCAAGAGTGCGGCAAAGCATTTCCAGGAGGATAAACTGGATTTTGAAAGTTTCAGTGAGATGAGCGATGAGGAGGTCATAGACGAGTTAACCGATATCCACGGGGTCGGTGTCTGGACCGCAAAAATGTTCATGATTTTCGTTCTTGCCAGGGAGGACGTCTTCCCGGTCGAGGATCTTGGCATCAGGAAGGCTATGCAGGAAGCCTATGGTCTAGAGGAGAGATCAGAGATGCGTGAAAAGGCGGAGGAATGGAGACCTTTCCGTTCTATAGCATCGCTTTACCTCTGGAAGCTTGTAGATTAATAAACCAGCCCGTGGAAAGGTTCAACATGCCACTGCATGGTCTACGCGCTAATCTTGAACTTGCTATATTGACATTTTCCGCTGTAGCGGTCTCATACTTCCTTACATCACAGGTTATCTCCAATGTGATTTTCACTATACTGATAGGCGCACTTTTCTTCCTGGAAGGTCTTCACCTGGATACTGATATCACGAAAGATATCAGGAACAGGAGTAGACAGTACATACTGGGTTTGATCGCAATATTCCTTATAGCACCGTTCGTGGCATTCATATTTGGGACCGCATTCCCCAAGCTGAACAACCTGCTACTTGCGATAGGTATCTCAGCTGGAGCTCTTGGATCGCCCAGGATATGGTCCAACCTGTCAAAAGGTGATGGAAAACTTTCAGCAAGGATAGGAAGCGTTTCACTGCTTCTATCAGTTATAGCGGTACCAGTACTTGCTTTGGTACTGGGTCTTGATATCCAGATGGATATGCTTCTGAGGAACAGCATCGTTGCGATAATACCTTTCCTCGCCGGTATAGGACTCCAGAACTACAGGGATTCCTGGATAGAAGAGGCAAGAGTCCATTTCTCAAAACTGTCATTCTGGCTTATAGTCCTGATAACCTTCGTCCAGCTAGAGTTCATATTCACAGCTGGCGCACCAGGTTTCCTCAGTGAGTTTGCTGAAGCAGTCATCATACTTACCGGGCTTTCACTGGGTCTTTTCCTTGCAGGCTACGGCTTCTCCAAGCTTTTCGACCATTACGAGAAGGAGGCAAGAGCTATCGGATTCGTATCCGGTTCAAAGAACGTTGCAGTAGCTTTCCTCGTCGCATCGCTTCTTGGACCGAAGGAGGTCGCCTTTGTCGGAGTTTACTACTTCATAAGACAGCTTGTAGGTGTAGGGATCACCGATTACTTCCAGCACGGAGAGCTGAGATTTCTTCAACGGTTAGGCTTAAAAGAGTCTTAGACCTCTTTTTTATTGGAAAATTTGTATAATCATTCTATGAGGTAAAATCTTAATGACAGAGATTCACAACGATCAGAGAGTCGGCGTCTTCGTCGACGTCCAAAATATGTACTACAGTGCGAAAAACCTATACAATAACAAGGTAGACTTCGATAAGCTGCTTGACGCAGCGGTGATGAACAGAAAACTAATCAGAGCGATCTCCTACGTTATACAGGCAGATACTCCAGATGAAGAGGATTTCTTCGAGGCATTAAGGAGGATCGGCTACGAGGTCAAGGCCAAGGAGCTCAAGGAGTTCTACGGTGGCCAGAAGAAAGGAGACTGGGACCTCGGCATGGCCGTTGACATGGTTCAGCAGGCCAAGAAACTTGATACTATAATCCTGGTTACAGGAGACGGGGACTTCGCAGTACTTGTCGACCACCTGAAGTCGATGGGCTGCAGAGTCGAGGTCATGAGCTTTGGAAGAAGCAGTGCCAAGGAGATCAGAGCGTCCGCAGATAAATTCATAGATATGGACGACAACCCGGATAAGTTCCTAGTTGACAGGTGATCCTGATGAACCAGTTAAACGAGATATCGGCAGAACAGGTGATGAACACTGACCCCGTCACAGTTGAGACAGGTCAGAGCATCTCTTCCATCAAGAACACGATGGAGGAAGAAAACCTGAGAGCGGTCCCTGTCCTGGATGGCAGGGAAAGACTCCAGGGAGTTATCGGGTACAGAGATCTGATAAGACAGATCCAGTTCAATCCCGAAAACACTAAGCTGAGCAAGGTCATGCACCAGCCACCGGAGTTCGACATGGATCATAACCTGGCTGAACTTGCGGAGTTAAGGATCAACTCCGGTCGGAAGCTGATGGTTTCGATGAACGGGAAGAAGCTGGCGGGCATCATATCAGACGACGAGTTCGCTTCAGCACTTTCCAAATCGGATGAGATCGTTCAGGTCACGACGAAAGACTTGTACACATACGATCTCAAGACCGTCTACGAGGAGGACAGTGTCGAGGAGGTCAGGCATGTCATGCTTGACAATGGCATCTCCCGTCTACCCGTGATCGATACTGGAGGAAATCTGACTGGTATAGTCAGGAGCACAGACATACTGAAGATGATCGTGCCCAGAGAGAAGCCCAAGTCCGGCGGTACCGCTGGAGACAGGCATGGCACCGAGGAGGTCAATATCTCTGGAGGCAACGAGAAGAACCAGATGTCGGAGATCACAGTCGACCAGATAATGAACCGTGACCCGCTTATCAGCGAGGAGCACAAGAACGCTGGCGACGCACTTGACGAGATGATCAAGAAAGGTGAGTACGAGATGATATTCGTCGATGACAGCTACCCTGAAAGCATAGTCACCCTGAAGGACTACCTGAAGTACGCTGCGAAGAACCAGTTAAGAGATACAGTCTTCGTGAACGTCGTAGGACTTGAGGAGAAAGAGGAACGTGCTTTCGTCCAGGATATAGCTGTCAGACAGCTGAGAGGTTCACTCGGAAGGAAACTCGACCAGCCTGAAGAGCTCAAGTTCAGGTTCAAGGAGCAGTCCGAGACCGGCAAGAAACACCACTACGAGTTAAACGTTCAGCTGGTCAGCGAGTTCGGTGTCACAAACATCGAGGAAGAAGGCTGGGATATGAACGAAGTAGTCGACAGAGCTCTTGAGCAGCTCAACAAGATAGTGAGGAAGAAGAAAGAGGAAAGAAGTGAGCACCGCTAACTTCCTAATTCCTCCCGTTCCATTTTCTCTAACTTATCATCCTGAGATGTCCCGTACTGCTTGGCGATATTCTCGAATGCCAGTGCAGCGTAGATCATGTAGATGAAGACGAATACCAGTAACAGGTACAGAGGGTATTTCGCCAGAGTGTTAGTAGGGAAGAACGTGTTGTAAACCATCAGGTAAGACACATAAAGCAGGAGAACGGCTATCGCCATGAGAAATCTCTTCGAGAACTCCTGGATCTTGTGGTCTTTGATCCCTCTAAAAGTCGTGTAGACTATGAAGAAACAGATGACTCCTATAGCAATGGTGCCCGCGGTGTTCACCGCCAAAACTATCTGTCCTATGCCCATGGCACCGAATTACCAATACTTTTTTAAATAACTAGTTGATTCTTGAAAGCTCTACAACACTGACATCAACGCTCTCAGGAAGTTTTTCAAGGAATCTCTGTTTATCGACTTTTCCGACCACATAGACAACCTTGTGGTCGTTTACATCCTTTACCTGGATGAACTGGTCGCCAAAACTCTGCTGGGCTACATGACGCACATCAGTTCCGGTATTATGCCCGATATAAGTCGAGTACGCTATAGGTGCAGCGATAAGAAGGAATATTATCACCGCAGCAGGGACAATGAAACTGATCTTCTCAGCCTGTTCCTCCCTGTAGTATGTAGGTGGCCTGACACCGATGAGCTTGAAGCTTGTGAAACCTGCAATTATCACAGATAATATGTTCATCCCTGCGACAGCGCCTGCGTTCATGACCATCCCGATATCCATCATGCTGAGGCCTATACCTATAGATGCGATAGGCGGTATCAGGGCGATAGCCACTGCGACACCGGCTATCTCATCTCTTAAACCTGTAGCAAACGTTAACGCAGCAGCACCTCCGACTAAAAGAGCGAGCATCACGCTGACAACTGATGGCGTCGAGACAAGTCCGAGTGCAGGGGTGTAACCCACAGGGAAGGGAAGCATCACAAGGAATGCCATGAAGATGGCCAGTAAGACACTGAGGACTCCAGTCTTCACCGATTCAAAGAGAAGATTACTATCACCGACCGCCAGGGAAAGCGCTCCTGAGATGAAAGGGGATAGGATGGGTGCGACCATCATCGCTCCCACTACGACAACAATATTATCCGCGGCAAGACCAAGAGATGCTATAACTGCTGAAAGAGCTATGAGACCCCACTGAGCCATATTAAATGTGGATGATTCCTGTGCCTGGCTGTAAAGTTCCTCCTGCGAAAGTATGCTGCTGGAGCCCCTGGTGGTGGATCCTTTCCGTATCAGGCTTTCCTGGTCTAGGACACGTATGGATAACTCGCCGGATTCGATCTCTTTAACCGATTTAAGCGCCTCCGTTAACTCGTCAATATCCCCCGATTCAACCGTCAGAGTGAACTCCGTCACCGGATTGCCGTTGCTTTCAGCACTGTTCGATGAGACATCGCTGCTGTAATCTCCGAGTATCTCCTCTGCCTTCTTCCTGTTCTTCCTCGGAACGGTTACCTGTAACTGTTTCACGTCTAACACTGGGCGTTCCTAGGTTAAAAACTTCGCTTAATGATGGAAATTGATTTATGGATTAAACACTAAATTGAAGCCATGAAAACTCTTGACGGCGAAGAAGTCCCGGAAAAAGTTGTAGAAGAGATCAAGTACAGGATAAGACAGCTGTCAAGAGAACAGATCGACGAGTTATTCTATGGAACGGGTTTTATAGTCTCTAACGCTAAAGACGACGGTAATAAAGCCCTTACCGATAAGCAAATTGACTGGATTAAGAGCGGAGACGACGCAATGATTGACAACCTGATACGGGATGGAAATAAAGAAACTGTTGAAAAAGTAATAGACTTGCTAAAATATCCGGAAGAAGACGATTTCAGTAGAAAATAAAAGAAAAAGGGTCAGCGAGCCCTGAATTATTCGTCATCCATGTAATCTCTCCAGGTCCCGCTTTCGCCGTCGTAATGGATAGTGCCATCCGGATGGTTGACGGTTTGGTTTTCATCATACCAAGGTTCATTCGCCCTCTTATGCCCGAATCTCAAGCTGCCCGGATTCGTAGGCGCTGAGAATTCTCCCGGCGAGGTCGCTCTTCTTTGTGAGTGAAACTTCCCCGTTCTTCCCGACTGTCGCAGTGAAGAGGAACTCTTCGTTGTGGTAAACATCTACGTCCTGTCCGGACATGTCGGTGCCGACGTTGATGATGACCGAGTTTCCTCTTTCTTCAACCGAGAACTGTACGCCGCTCTTCATCGTTTTCTTCTTGGGTTCAACGGTTATATCGAGTCCTAGCTCATCTTCTAGCCTGTCTATGTTCTCCCCGCCCTTGCCGATGACGTGGGAGATTTCATCCTCATCCACCATCAGTCTTATGTGGTCCTCGGATATGAACTCTATCTCAGGATTGTTGACACGTCCACCAAGTTCGTGGAGCAGCTGCTTCTTCGCCAGCTTCTGGGCGCCCGATTCCTCCGATCCCTGTGCTGGTATGACGACTGTCTCTTCTCCGTATGTGTATATCTCGTACTCTGGGTCATCTGTTTCAAGGTCAAGTATCTGAACGACAGGTCTCGCAAGATCTGCTTCCGTCATCCCTTCAGGTACCTTGACCGTAAGCTTGAGCTTGTAGACCTTGGCGACCTCTGCGTTCTCAATGTGGACAACAGTGTCGACTACCTGTGGAATCATTCCCAGCTCGACTCTTCCTATAAGTCTCTGGACTGCATCGACTGCTTCCGCGGCGTGGACAACACCGACCATGCCGACTCCTGCCATCCTCATGTCCGAGTATACCTCGAAGTCCTTGGTCTTCCTGACCTCATCGTAGATGGTGTAGTCAGGTCTTACAAGCAGGAGGAAGTCGCCGGTGTTCTCCATCTCGCCCTCGAGTTCCGAGTACTGTGTTATATCAGGGCCGACATCAAGATCCCTTGGCTTCTCCATAGTCTTCATGATCTTGCCCTGGTCCTCGTAGTGCTCGGCAAGCGCCTGTGCAAACGTCGACTTTCCGTGGCCTGGAGCTCCTGCGATCAATATGCCTTCAGCTTTTTCATCCAGTCTCTCGATAAGCTTCTCACTGAGGTCGTAGTCCTCAAGCCCTACCTTTGAGACCGGTCTTACAGCGGTAAGCTCCGGTGCCTCTGAGAAAGGAGGTCTTGAGATAGCTATCCTGTAACGTCCTATCTGGGCCACTGTAGCTCCTTCTCTTTCCATCTCGACAAGTCCGTTATCTGAGATCTCTGCTGTCTCAATAGTGTCCTCTATTATCCTGTTTATCTCGTCCCTGGAAAGTTCTTCATCATCTATAAGCTCCAGTTTGAACTCTCCAGGCATACCTCGCTTCGCCTTGGGTCTTGAACCCTGCTTGAGATGGACGCTCATTGTCATGTCGTCGAAGTACTCTTCCAGTGGGAACTCGGCCATCCGTTCCTTCTCGAAAAGCCTGTGCTCGATGCCTTTCGCATCCGCTATCTTCGCCTGAACGATATCGCCTGTGTAAAGCGTCGCTCCTTTCTCTTCTGCAACATCTCTTATCAGTGCGTCTATCCGTCCGGACTTGGCCATCCCGATCTCTTCTTCTGTAGGTCTTCTGCCGGTGAAGGAGACGTTGAATCCTTTTTCCTCCCCGATCTCTCTGATATTCTTTATCTCCTGTATACCAAGGTATCCGATCTCCAGTCCTTTGTTGGCCTGGTTCTCAACCTCGTCGACGACGAATTCGGGTATAACTATTTCCTCATCTATCTCTCCTTCCTCTGCGAGCTCAGAGAGCTTGCCGTCGATAAGTATCGATGTATCGGGGACTATCATTGTTCTATAGAGAAGCAAATGAATATGAAATAATAAAAGGATTGATTCAGTCCTGGTAGTCCGGTTTCGCAATCAGTCTTCTACCAAGTCCTGAAGCTGAGAGACTTACTTCTCCATCTCTATCGTAGTCAAAAGCTTCTCTACCGCTATCGTAAACGTTTTCTTGAGCTTCTTGACCTTCCTCATTCTTTCCAGCGGAAAGCATCTCGTCGACGGTTGTCTCACCGAAAAAAGTTACCTCGCCGTGGTCGTCTGGAGAAGATCCGGCGACAGTTCTGCCGTCATTTTCTAGAGATTTAGAACCAAGCTGTTCCTGATGTGTCATACTTTCAGTGTAGTCGTCCCGGTAACCTGGGTCTCCCATAAAATATGACCGATACCGTATTCTTTAATAGATATATCACAGCACCACATTCATGGTTGATTGTTCAACCTACATGATTATTCATTTTCGTTCAACATGGCAGAGTTTATAAGAAGAGGATAAGTAAATAATCGATAGAAACACAAGATGTTGTGGGGGAGGGGCATAGGTTCTCCACAACATATAGTGTGCAGATTTCAGTTAGAACGGGGTATACACCACCGATGCAATGTCCATACTGCGACCACGATTCCACGAAAGTAGTGGATACACGCGAAGCATCTGAGAAAGTAAGAAGGAGGAGAGAATGCAGCTCGTGTGGAAGAAGATTCACAACGTACGAGACAGCTGAAAAGCTTGACATCAAGGTAAAGAAACGTGATGGAGACGTCGAGGATTTCGACGAGAACAAGATCAGGAACGGCGTCTCAAAGGCTATCGAGAAGACCTCCATAGATGAGGAAGAGGTCGACTGCATAGTCGAGGATGTCAAGAAAGCTGTCAGAGGTGAGAAAGAGGTTCCCGCCGAAGAAGTAGGTGAAGCGGTCAAGGAGGCATTGAAGGAGAGAGACGAGGTGGCATACATCAGGTTCGCCTCAGTGTACGACTCGTTCGATGACGTGGAAAGCTTCCGGAAGGAAGTAGAAGCGTTGAAGGAATCATAGACCACATCATGCTCACACATATTCACAGTTGCAATCACATCACAGACAATACTCACAAAGGTGTTAACAATAGATGACGGAAACTAAGCAGAAAGCCGAATTCAAACTACCGGTTAAACGCGTAACTGGTGAAACCGTTGAAGAACGACTTACGGAGAACGCTTACGAACGCATTCTTCCAGCTAGATATCTTCTGAAAGATGAAGATGGTAATGTTGTTGAATCTCCTGAGGAGATGTTCGAACGGGTAGCCAAGAACGTCGCACAGCCGGACAAAAAATACGAAAGCGTGGACTACGAGGAAAGCTGGCAGGAGTACTTCGACCTGATGACCAACCTTGCGTTCATGCCTAACTCACCGACACTGATGAACGCTGGCGCTGAACTCCAGCAGCTATCAGCATGCTTCGTCGTCCACCCTGAAGACGATATGGATTCGATCTTCAACAAGGTACACGACGCAGCGAAGATCTTCCAGTCAGGAGGAGGTATGGGCTACCCATTCCACCTCATGAGGCCTAAAGGAGACATCGTCAAATCAACAGGCGGAATCGCTTCCGGCCCTCTAAGCTTCCAGCAGGTCTTCGACACTATGTGTGGAACGATCAAGCAGGGAGGAAAGAGAAGAGGCGCACAGATGGGGATCATGCGTGTCGATCACCCTGACATTCTCAGGTTCATAGTTGCGAAGAGGAAGGAAGGTAACTTCTCCAACTTCAACATCTCAGTCGGCCTCACGGAAGACTTCATGGAAGCTGTCAAGAACGATGAGGAGTATGAGCTCATCAACCCAAGAACCGATGAAGTATTCAAGACATCGGAGAAGACAGCTGAGTTCTACAACTCGGATGAAGACTGGTACCCTGAAGCATCAGGAAGCGACAGCGGAAAGGACGACAACTTCTGGAGAGATTTCGCAAATACGTTCGGAGACGAGATCCAGGACTTCGATATCGATCTTGAACCAGGAGAAGAAATGACTTTACCCGCGAGATTCATCTGGGAAACACTTATCGACGGTGCATGGAGAAACGGCGAACCAGGCCTCTACATGTATGATGAGGCCAACAAGATGCACTCGTTTGACGTAGAGAAACATCCTGAACACAAGATGGAGGCCACAAATCCATGTGTAACAGGAGATACACTGATATCAACTGGCCAGGGGGTTTTCACTGCAGAAG
>JBDGSN010000023.1:0-27377 GCA_042217505.1 Candidatus Nanohaloarchaea archaeon | reverse complement strand
CCCGTCTACCCCCCGTTCACACCGAAACATGGGCAATCAAGCCCGGACGCCGCATCATAATCGACTTTTCGGCTGCGTAACGGAGTAACCCGGGTTCATAAACCGGGTTTCCAACCATGACCAACATGCAAAACGCAGCACAAGAAGACCTAGATCTAAACATTCAAAACCAGAGTTTTACCCAGAATTCTAACATTTCAGCCGCTAACAAGCGGGCGGTCCAGAAGTTTGTAGACAAGTGTTACGCAGAAGGCTTGTCGGAGAAACGGGTCCAGAAATACGTCACCAATTTCAACACAATTCTGGAACGGTACGCCTTCGAAGGATTTGAACTATCTAGCGCCGACAAAGAAGAACTGGAACGGGTAGTAGCCAGCATCGAGCGCTCCGATTATTCTCATGCGACAAAGTCCGACTTCAAGACCGCATTGAAGAAGTACTACAAAGTGATGGAAGGCGACGGCTACGAATATCCGGACAAGGTCCGGTTCATTGATACCACCAGGGACAAGTCCAAGGAAGACAACCCCGACCCACTGACAAAGGAGGAGATCGATGAGATCATCGACCAGTTCAAAAATGATCGGGACAGAGCGATGTACAAAGTTCTCTACGAAGGCGGTCTCAGGTCGGGAGAACTGGTCGACCTAACAGTAGGTGATGTCAACTTCGTCGACAACGGAGTCCGCCTCACAGTTAACGGAAAGACAGGCGAAAGAACCATCCTGCTAGTCGAGAGCGAAAGATACCTCAGGAACTGGCTGCAGAAACACCCTTACCCCGACAGGCGGGATGCACCATTGTGGACATTGATCGACGGGATCGAGGACAAGTCGATGGAGGAACTTAAGGTCAGCTACGACTACATGAGGATCAACCTGAAACGGAAAGCCAGGAATGTAGGAATCCGGGTGACGCAGAAGAACCACGGCAAAAGCAGCGAAGTCTACCCCTACCTCTTCCGGCACTCCCGGGCGACACACCTCGCAACTGAGTTAACGGAGGCGGCGATGAAACAGTACTTCGGCTGGACACAAAACAGCGACATGCCGAAGACCTACATCCACCTCTCAGGAAGAGACATCGACGGAGAGATCATGGATATGTACGGAGTAGAAAAGAACCAGGAAGAACCGGAGAAGAAGGAATGCACACGCTGCACCAAGACCTACAAAGGAGAGGACCGTTTCTGCCCCAGATGCGGAGCACCGTTCAACGCAGTAACCGCCCAGAAAAAAGACGAAGTAGAAGAAGCCGCAGAAACAATAGCCCGGAAAATCGTCAATGGAGAAATCGACAGAGAAGAGGTGGAAGAGATGGCAGGGACGGCATAGGCTACTTTTCCTATTATTTTGCCATCTCTATAGATTTATGACGTCCTCTAGGTGTAGGAGTATAAGGAATGCGGAGCCGACTGCGAAAACAGTAATTGCTAGGAGTGAAAGAGCCTGAGTTACAGAGTATAGGTCAGATAAAAAACCGAATAGAGGCATACTCACAGCCATAAAAACTCTTCCCAAGAGGCTATGGGTTGAAAGTATTGTTGACCGATTGTTGGATTCTACTATCTTGTTAATATAATCCGAAATCACTGGTTTTGAGAATCCTCTCACAAACTGCTGAAGAGCTATAAAACCGAAGCTAAAGACGAATACAAAACTACTCATTAAAGATAAGCTTGCTACTACAAGCACCATCAATGAAACCAGCGATATTTTCTTTCCCAGTCTCTCCTCTATTGAATGAGCATATTTCGAGGATAGAGCTGAAACTACATTGAACCCGGCAAAAATAAATCCAAATGAAGCTACTTCAAGCCCTGAAAGCTTGAAGTACGGCTGGTAAAACCAGAAAGCGGTCTGCAAAGCAGCATAAACAAATGCTCCGTATAATATAAGATTTCTCAATCTCTTTCTCTCAAACACCTCTGTAATCACAGTCTTCATAGTTTTAGATTCCTCCTCTGAGACCTCTTTATGGTGCTCAGGCTCCCTCAAGCTGTAAGCTAATGGAATCATCGAAGCGAATATCGGTATCTGTGCAAATAAAGCCCATCGAAGGTTGTAATCTGCTATAAGCCCTCCTAGTATAGCTGCTATTCCGGCAGAAATCATGTAGTAAGAACTTGCCTTACCCCACATCTCTTTGTATTTCTGCTCGTCGCCGATTTCTACAAGCGTATCGTAGAACATTGCAGAGTCGGCTCCTGAAACCAAGGAAACTCCGACCGCCCAGAGTGTTTCTCCAATTAAGAAGTCTTTGAAGCCATGACCTATACTGTAAGCTGTTATACCTACAGTTGCAAATATCGATGCCACAATCAGCGTCAATCTCCTACCATACCGATCAGCGAAGTAACCTGTCGGGACCTCAAGGAGTATTACTGCTACAGCAAATAAACCCTGAAGGATCATGACCTGAAACATTGAAAGACCGTTCTGCTGCCAGAACAGAACTATGATAGGGATAGATAGGAAGAACCCGTAAAGCATCTTGAACAGGTAAATCTTCCAAATATTCGATTCTAAACCCTGCAGCGAGATGTCGTCTAGCATGCATTATAGGATAAGAGAATCTCTCCATTAAAAGAATAGCAATTTTACCGGATTCCGCGGCATGGTGCTCGTTTCTTCTTAAAGGCGCGAGATAGCATATCGGTACACCGAGGAGAGGGGAGAAACTATGTCGAGACTTGTACAACAGCTGCCACAACTGGAAACCGGTATCAACCTTCTGGAGTCGCAGGAGCGGACAAGCTTCCACCGGCTGGCATTGAACCACTTACTGGCGAATCCGGATGAGGCTTACTGGGTGGATTCCAGGAACAACTCGTCGACCTACGCCTTGAATCAGATGGCTCCGGAGCCGGAGGTACTGGACAGGTTGAGGATCGCCAGGGCGTTTACCGCCTACCAGCACTACAGCCTTGTTGAAGAATTAATTATTCAACTGGACAGGGAAGTGGAACTGGTGCTGATGCCGTTCCTGACCTCGCTCTACGAGGACGACGAGGTTAACCAGGCCGAGGCGATGGAGTTACTGGAGAGAGTGGTCGAGCTTCTTCAGGAGCAGGTGGAGGAACATGGTTTGACTGTATTGGTCTCGATGCCTGACTGCCAGAGCCAGGAAATCTATGGTATGGTCAACCAGGCGGCGGGCAACGTGATCGAGGCCGAGAGTACGGATAGCGGTATCAGTTTCGATTCGGAGGGTTTCGAGTCGAAGGTGTATCCTGTGGATGGCACCCTACAGACAACCTGGGGTTACTGGAGGGACATCCTGGGTCAAAACCGCACCGCTGAGGAAAGATTCCGAGAAAGGGTGGAAGCTGTTGGGACGTACTAACCCTACCTTCCGGAACTACCTGGAGGACTTCAAAGGTCAATGGTCCGAGTTCCGGAAAGCGTTGAGGAAGGAGGACCAGGAGGCACTGGACCGGATATTCGTAAAGGCGGACAGCCATGCCCATGCCGCCTCCTACATGAACTCCTCGAACCCGGTACTTCCCATCCTGTTTTCTATCCTGATCGAGCAGGAGAAAGAGATCCAGGAACTGTGTCAGCAAGTTGAATAATTAATTATTTGGCAGGGTCCAGACTAATTCCCTTTGTCAGATTGAAAGTAATATTATTGCTGATATGATTGTTATTATTCCGAACCACTGGTTATAGTCAAGCTCTTCGTTTAGAACAACTCTTGCCAGCAATACCGTTACCATCGGGAATGCTGCGGAAATAGGAGCGACCAGAGAGGTAAACCCGACTGTGATACCGAAACCGTATGCAGCAGTTGCAATTGCCTCGAAGACACCTATAAGCATTATCGGCAGGTAATTGCCTGTCGGAAGACTGATATCTCGTGATTTTATCCCGCTATAACTGACCAGATATACTACAAGAGACGCTTTTAGGATGAAAACAGGTATTATCCAGCCAAGTTCTGCAACCGAAATATCAAGAACTGTAAAACCTATTCCCCATCCAAAGAGGGCTATTAAAGCGAATAGTACTCCTTTCTCGTAGTTCCAGATGTTCAGGTCTTTCAAGTTATGCCATTTGAAAGCTGAAAGCACTGTTCCTAAAATTACCAGTGAAATGCCTATTGCTCTCAGACCTCCTAATGTTTCACCAAGGAATAATATGCTCAGTAGTACTGTTATCATGGCCCAGGCAGCGGCTATCGGACTGACAAGTGATAGTTTACCGACTTCTATTCCCTTGTAAAATGACAGGAATGCTACCGTGAACAGGAATCCAAGCAGTAAGAGAACTATACCGTTGTTTAATGTAATTTTAGGTATATCAAAGAAGAGAAAGGCAACAACTCCGAGAATAACGGCGCTGACTGTTTGGCTGTAGACTAATGTTCTTAAAGCACTTGTATCTTTGGTAGCTCTTGCAACAAAGAAGTCGGAAAGACCCCAGCCAATCATCGCAGCCAAGCCATAGATAATCCCTTCCGCCAATACCATAATCCAATCTTCGTATAATCTCTTTTAATTTCAATCCAATTCGGTCCTGAAGTATCTGAAGACCTATTTTAGACTGAACCTCTGTAGAACTCAACTCGATTTCCTTCCGGATCCTTGAAGACCAACCACTTATGTCCTGCCTCTTCTGCCTCGTAAATTATCTCAGCTTCTTTCTCCTGCTCCACTATTTCTCTGTATTTATCGAATTCTTTACCAACTTTGAATCCTGGTACACAGCTGTTCCCTCTGGTAATTTTCCCGGCATCGTCAAAGTCTGCTTCTGGATTGTAGAGTCCGAAAAGAACTCCGTCAAAGTTGTATTCAATCAAACGTCCCGGTTCCTCTTCATGAAGCTCAGGGTCAAGTAGTTCCTCGTAGAAGTTGCGCATTCTCTGAATATCTTCTACCTTCAAAGTTACATGCCGCAGATTCGGTTTCATATCTTCATTATATTCTGGAAGTATATGAATTCTGGCAGAAATGATTCCGCCAGTCGAAGTTTAAGATTTGAAGTAGAGTCGATAGAAGCTTAGATTTACCTTTAAAGATAAGTTTGAGAAATTCGTTCTCATGTCGGTAATTCAGGTTGAAAATCTGGAGAAGACCTACAAGAAGAGTAGCTGGAAGCCATGGAAAGATGGCCGTGAAACAGAAGCACTCAGGGGTATAGACTTCGAGGTCGAGGATGGAGAAATCTTCGGCATCGTAGGTCCAAACGGAGCAGGAAAGACCACGCTCGTCAATATACTCAGCGGCCTGCTTTACAAGGACTCTGGCAACGTCAAGATATTTGGAAAGGAGACGAGACAGAACAGGGAAGAGCTCGCAAAGCGGATGAATGTTGCAACCGCTTATTCCAAGCTAAGCGGCAACCTGACCGTGGAAGAGAATCTCAAGGTGTTCGCCAAGATATACGATGTAGAAAATATTGGTGAGAAGATAGACCACGTCCTGGAACTCTTTGAGATCAGCGAGCTGAGAGGAAAGAAAATCTACCACTTATCTGCGGGACAGAAGACACGGGCCAACCTCGCCAAGAGTTTCATCAACCAGCCTGAGATACTTCTGTTGGACGAAGCTACAGCCGGGCTCGACCCTCACATAGCCGATGTTACCCGTGACGCTATACGAGAGATCAACGAGGAACACGGCACCACGATAATCATAACCTCTCACGATATGGAGGACATCGACTCATTATCCGACAGAATGATGTTCCTCCACCAGGGAGAAGTACTACGCACCGGAACACCAAGAGAACTCAAGAAGGACATTCACGTCAAGGTCCTAGAAGTTACGGTTGATGAAGTAAACGATGATTTCCGGGGGCTTATAGAACATCTAGATGGAGATCTTGACGGAAATACAGGAAGGATACGGATAGAAGAGGAGAACCATATAATCGAGATACTGGAGAGCATCAGTGAGATAGATGTAACTATAATCGACATCGAGGCCAAAAATCCAGACCTTAACGAAGTTTTCAAGAAAGTAGCGAGGAACGAAGTATGAGAATCAACCGGATAGAAGCACTGGTAATGAAGTACTACTTCAACATGAAGAGGAATCTGGATAGAATCTTCGATATCTTCTACTGGCCAGTGATCGGGCTCTTCACCTGGGGCTTCACTACTTTGTATCTCGAAGATGTAACTCAGTCTTCACGGTTCATCTCGTTCTTCCTCTCAGGTCTTATTCTCTGGACGATGGTGCAGCGCTCCCAGCAGGACTTCTCCACAGCATTACTTGAAGACTTCTGGAACCAGAACATCTACAACACATTCACATCGCCACTGACGAATCTAGATCTCTTCACAGCCACGACATTTTACGCGGTCTCAAGAGCGTTGATAGCATTTATATTCATGGCGCTTCTTTCCGCTATCTTCTACCCTTTCAACATATTCAACGTTGGACTTATAGCGATAGCGTTCCTATCCTCGCTACTCGTTCTGTTCGGGAGCGCGATTGGAACTTTCGTATCAGGCCTGATCTATAGGTTTGGACAGAGGATACAGGTTTTTGCCTGGAGCACTATCATGATTCTCCAGCCGTTCTCTCTAGTCTATTATCCCCGTGAGACGCTGCCTGGAGTCTTCAAGACTATCTCTTTTGCGATACCTACATCTTACATATTCGAGGGTATGAGAACTGCTATTCAGCAGAACATTATTCCGTGGGGTCAGATACAGATGGCCTCACTAATGACGGCTGTTTACCTGGTTGTAGGTTATGTGTTCCTTGCCTACATGCTGGAGCAATCACGCCAGAAAGGATTCCTTGCGCAGAATGCTTGAAATAGGGATTAATACAGGGATTCAGCCTTGTAGAATTCCCTGTATCGATGACCCGGCAAATCTTCTAGATCTACATCAAGTAGCGACTGGAGTCTGCCGCCGCCATCCGAGATAGGCTGGTGTACTTCTCTGAGCAGATCAGTGAACTGTTCTAGTTCAAACCCTGAAAAAGCGTTAATATCATGAGCGATTCTATGGCGAATATTTTCGAAACCCTCCAGTCGTCCGGGAACCGTCCTTGTATTTGGTTCGCTCTGGAAAGAGGTATCGGTTTCCTCAAGATAATCGACCAGGTCTGCCATATAGGTGTAGTTGGTTGTCTCGAAATCGTATTCTTGCTCGACCTGTGATCCAAGCCAGTTATAGAGCACCACGGATGAACCTCCCAGAACCGCATCACCGCCTGTAGAAAATGCCTCACTCACTATGTTCTCCATGTAATATTCCGGTCCTCGTGACCCAGGACCCGAATAAAGTTCTAACTCTGTACTTCCCGGCTCAAGCTCTGTTATAGAGCCACCTTCCAAACCGATCAAATCCTCATAAAGCAGAATTGGCTCCTCTAAGGCAGTATCTGTTTCTGACAGGTTCAGATTACCGGCATCTTCTATTGGGGGCGATCTATACCATTCTCTTTCATGCGCCACCTGATTCCGGACCTGTCTGACGTCTTCAAATATCCGGTCCTGAAAATCATCGGTTAACCCTAGATAATTACTTGCAACTTCATGCATCTCATTCCAGCTTTCAATAGGTCTTCCAGCGTGAACAGGTACCGTGTAACCCTGGCCTGAATCCCTACTTGCAATGGCTTCATGGTTTTCAAGCTGGTCCTGTGTCCAAGATTCGAAGGCAGAAGAAATGACGGGAATTATTACGGAAATTAAACCCTCAGTATAAGCTGTCTCGACAGCGCTATAGCTGTTCTCCAGGGCTTCCTGTTCCGCCCACTCCGCTCTTAAAACGTTCACCTGAAGTTGTTCGAGTCATGACTACTCAATTAAAGTAACATTTTTTAAATCTTGTGGTGCCTCAAGGCCTCAAAGTTAACAGTAAACCGAACAAAAGTACTGACATGGAAATCCGCCACGCAGAACCCCAAGATGCCGAAGGAATCCATGACATTGCATTGAAAAGCTGGAAAGACGCCTACAGTAGGTTTCTATCGGAAGATACCATTGAAGAAGTCATAGAAGACTGGTACTCTGTAGAAGACCTGGAGGAAGAAACAGGAGACCAAATTTTCTATGTTGCCGAGAAAGACGGCAAAGTAGTGGGGTTTGTCCATGCAACTATAGAAGACGGTGGGGCCTCACTCCACAGGATCTACCTCGACCCGGACTACCAGCGGCAAGGCATTGGCTCGAAACTCTACGAGAGAATGATGAAAGAACTGCCAGAAACCACGGAAAAGATTGAGCTGGAAGTGCTTGCAGAGAACAAGAAGGGAAAGTCATTCTACAGGAAGAAAGGCTTTGAAACACAGGAAACAGAAGAGATAGAACTCAAAGGAGAAAAAGTGGAGCAGAAAATACTGGTCAAACGTCTCTAGAACTCTTTATTCCAGTTCCTCTATTTGGTGGATAAGGTATTCTATGTCTGTCTCTCCTTTTAGTTCGGTTTCGCTTTCTACTATTGCCTGGGTAATTGTGCCTGAAACGGCGTTAATTATGTGCTGGTCGAATCTCTCTACAGGATTTACTTCTTCCAGTTCCTTTGCTTCTTGGAAGTATCTTGTAAGTTTTTTCTCCACGTCTTCCTCCGTGTCAGACGGTGCGAGATGGGTAACTGCTGATGCGTCTCTATTGGCTTTCATTTCTGCTGTCGACGCATAGTTCTTGGCGGTGTTGAATACGTCTACCGCCCAGCTACCGTCTTTGTGAACGAGTGCAGAGTCGCCCCTGTCGTGGAGATATTCTTTAACTGTTTCACTGGTGTTTCCTATCACGGATAGCGGTTCCCTATCCAGTCGGTCTCTTATGCGGTCGTTATAAAACGAAATGAGTTCCTTACCCGAGTCGAATTCCCGGATTCTATCTCCATATTCTATGAAGTAGCCGCCGCTGTTGTCGCCGTATATTTCTACTTCTTCGACCCCTCGCATCTCCAAGGAGTCGAGTAATTTGTCGATCTGTCTATTGAACCAGCTCATGATTCTAATCTGCCTTCTGGAATACGTAGAGGTCGTCTGGTGTTTCTCCTGCTTCTACGCTGTCTGCTTTTTTGAAGTAGGTTTCGTTCTGGCGAATTGTTCCGACCATCTCATATTCATCCATTTCGGCTATATTTGAGGCACTTCCCAGCCAGTTGTTGGCGAAAACGTATTCTGCCGAGTTGTTTTCTAGAGCCCGAGTTTCATCCATCGCCGAGTTCCTGAATACAACGAGATCGGGTGTTCTGGAGAGCGCTAGTTCTTCGGCGTCTGCAAGGACTACGTCGTAGCCTTCTTCATTCACTGCTTCCGCGTTATGTTCTGCGATTTCTGCAAATAATACGTCTGCTTCAGGAAATGCTTCTGGAGTGCTTGTGTCTGCTCCATTGGCAGGTTCGTATACTAGCTCGGGTTCTATTCCTAATTCTTCCGCTGCCGCCTGATACTGGTTTACTCTGTTTTCCCAGGAACTGGTTTCTGCGGTTATATCTCCTACAGTTGGATCTTCTTCAGGAGGCATTTTTTCGACATCTTCTAGCACGTCATCAATATCTACATCTTCGTCCCGTTCCTCGTCAGGATTCACGAGTTGACCATATTCATCGGTTTCAGGAGAATCGTCGCGAGGCATATACCAACATGCGAATTCCTTACTTTTATTTGTTATGGTTTAGTTGTAACAGAATCAATTCTAATAAATAAGCTACCTATAACCCTGTCGATGTCCTACATAGCACTCTATTTCCTCTAAATCGTTAGTTAATATTTTAGCAATTGTCCGGTGATTTCCGTCATTAATCATTCCCCAAGTATCCTCTATATTCCAGTTCTTCTCCCCGTGTACTTTATTCATCCTGTCTCTTTTACGGGGCCGGTTTCCAGGAGTTACGACCCACGGTAAGAACTCGCTCAGAACTTCAGGCGCCTCCTTCAAATTCATTATAAACCTAACACTCCTGTATTCTTCTGGATCAGCTTCTCTCACAAACTGCACAACTTCTGGAAGCGAACCTGGAATCACCTCTGGAGGTAAATCACCGGCACGGGGCAGGGTCGTCCCTAAATCCTCTATTTTTACAGTTTCTTTACTCCAGGAACAGTTTTCGAATACTTCCAGTCTATAGCCAGGATTGCTATCTAACTCCCGTAGCAGATTTATCTTCTCGTCAAGATCAAAGTCCTTTTCCCTGTATTCTTGCCTGACTTTCTCTACAATTTCTTCCTTCAGTTCCTCTTCACCAGCAGAATCCTCCATAATCATTCTCTGGATACCTTCTTGCTTGCAGAGCTCCCAGACAAGATAATTATCTAGAGCATCTCCAGAATCGACCATAAGAAACAGTCTGTCCACAGAGAATTATAGATTTATTCTTCTGGCGATGGTGGCTTCTATTTAGGCCAATGGCTATTTTTTATTGGTAGAAAATCATTATCGATCATATGCGAAGAAGATAGAAGGGAACGGACTCGGAGGGATTTGAACCCTCGACCGATCGGTGGCTCCGACCTACCATCTCTTCCGAGAAGCTAGGAGTTAGAAGCCGATCGCTCTGTCCAAGCTGAGCTACGAGCCCATGACGAGTCTGGCAGGATTTGAACCTGCGACACCCTCCTCCGAAGGGAGGTGCTCTGTCCGGACTGAGCTATAGACCCAAAAACAAAGAAGAGTTTACATCTCCTCCAGGGGCTCAATTCCAAGCAAGTTCAGACCTTCCTCCATAACCTCCACATACGCTTCTGTTATGGCCGCTCGTGATTTTGCAAGCTCCTCTGTCTCTGCATCCTTCACAGGACATTTGTGGTAGAAGCTGTTGAACTTCTCCGCCAGATCTTTTAGGTAATGGATCAACTTGGCAGGCTCTTGAGATTCGTAACCGCTCTCCACTACAGACTCAAACTTGTCAAGCTCCCGAATCAGTTCGAACTCTACCTCTTCTTCATACCCTGTAAACTCAGGTTCAATATCTGTTTTGTCGATTATGCCATGTGCTCGTGCTGTGGAGTATAGCAGATATGGTCCGGAGTCTCCTTCCCAGCTTAATGCCTTCTCGAAACTGAAGTCGATGTCTTTTTCACGAGTGAACTTGAGCAGGAAGTATCGTACCGCTGCTACTTCAACTTTGTCAGCTATCTTCTGCTTCTTCTCTTCGGAAAGCTCTTCATGGCGTTTCTCTACTTCTTCCAGGGCGAGTTCTTTACATTTTTCCAGAACTGCGTCTCCATGCTTTCCTACCCAGTTTCCTTTTCTGCCTGAGTAAGATACTTTTCCTGGAAGGTAGACGAACTTGAAATGGCAGTGGCTAAAGTTTTCCGCCTCTTCTTCATATCCGAGAGCTTTCAGAGAGTATTTGATTACTTTCATCGGGTATTTCTGCGGTGCTCCGATAACGTTGATGACTTGGTCAGCGTCTCCGAAGGCTTTGTCCTTGTCTCCGCCTGTAGACCAGAGCGTCTCGCCGTTCGGCTGCTGGTCGAACTCTTTGTACTGAAAGCTGGATTCTATGATTCCGAACTTCCACATAGTCAGGGCTATATCCTTGGCTGTGTAGGTGGCTGTGCCGTCGCTTCGGAACAGGATCTTGTAAGATTTCTTCATCTCACCGATCTGCTCCTCATACTCCGAAAGATCGATCACTACACATCCTTCATCCTCGCCTTCTTCTACCTCGTAGACTGTGTCAAGCTGTTCGAGTTTGGACACTGCTTCGTCTAGTAGCCCTGATTTGACTGTATCCCGTTCGTAGGCGATGAGGTCGTAGAATATGTTTGTGTTGTAGGCAGTATGTAGCTGGCCTTTCAGCGATTTCTCAACTATTTCGTCCTTGAGTTTGGAAGTCTGATTGTCTCCTTCTTCGATTTCTTGGATGACTTTCTGGACCTTTTCCTCATCTTCTGGTTTTTCTTCTAGGCGTGTTCCTGCCTGTGAGTAGAGTTTTCCTATCCAGAAGTCGTCTTTCTTCTCCAGTTCCTTTTCACTGAGTTCTTGTTTGAAGTTTTCGTGTGCGTAGACTGTTCGTGCACTCTGTCGTCCGAGATCGTTGATGTAGTCCTGGACTTCTACTTCATAGCCTAGGTGTTGGGCCATGTTTGCAACTGTGTCTCCCAGCACAGCACAACGCATAGTGCCCATGTGTAGGGGTTTGTTAGGGTTCGGAGATGTATGCTCAACAATTACTTTCTCGTCTTTCTCTTCATTTTCAGAGACATTCTTGTTGAGGATTTCTTCCCCTATCTTGGTTCGGTCAAGGTAGAAGTTGATGTAGCCAGGGCCTTCGAGCTTCACATCTTTAACTTCTGGTAGTTCCAGTTGCTTCTTCACTTTCTCCAGTAAGTCATCTACTCCGATTTCTTTCTGGGCTGCTACCTTCATAGCAGGGAAAGCCAGATCTCCATATTCCGTGTCTGGGACTTCTAGCTCCTGTTCTTCTACTTTGTGATTTAGGATTTCTGTGAGTTTCTCGGCAAGGTGTTTCTTTATATTATCTAGCTTCATGATAGATGTCCTCTTTTTTGATTATTCTTGGAGGAGATTTTCTTTTGCAGTGTTAAATTGCTGTTTCTGCGTTTCCCAGTAGCTCTCGATTTCTGAGTAAGACTGCATCTTTGGTTCTTTGATATTCTTGGATTTTACATATTCTTCACTTTTCTTCACCTGCATATAAGCATCTCGGAAAGGCATACCCTCTTCTACTTTTTGATTGGCTGTGTATGCAGCGTAAACCTCATCCTTGATCTCAAAGTTGTCGGAAACCTCCAGCTCCGAGATAAAGGCAGTCATTATCTCTAGTGTCTCGATGACTGTCTCTATGGACTTGATCAGGTGTTTCTTGGTCTGCTGAGAGTCTTTGTTGTAGCCTGAAGACAGCTTCGATATCACTCCGTGTATGGACTGTGTCGAGGCGTTTACTTCCTCTGCCTTGGCACGTACCATCTCTAAAGTGTCGGGGTTTTTCTTCTGCGGCATGATGCTTGAACCGGTGCAGAACTCATCCGGTAGCTCGAATACCTGTTGGTCTTCGGAGAAGTTAATTATGTCCTCCGCCATCTTCTGCAAGTCCATCATTATTTGGTTTAATGCCTGAACGAGCATCAGCTCATGTTTCCCACGACTCCCACAGTAAATAGGGTTCTCCTGGACTGAATTGAATCCCAGTAAATCCGTGGTCTTTTCCCGATCTATGTCCAAACTGGTTCCGTATGAGGCTGCAGCACCAAGCGGATTTTGATCAAATACCTCATAGCTGCCTTTCAACAGCTTGAGATCATCAACGAGTGCGTCGGCAAAGCTGGATGCCCATAGCCCTGTGCTGGAGGGCATTGCCTGTTGTTGGTGGGTGTAGCCGGGCATCAACTGATTTTTCTTCTCCGCAAAACCTTCTATCGTCTTAATTAGATCCAAAGTTTTCTCTGCTATATCAATACTCGAATCCTTCATCAGCAATCGGGTATCGAGGAATACCTGGTCATTCCGTGATCGTCCGGTGTGTATCTTTTTACCGGCATCTGTCTTCTCTGTTACTTTCTCCTCGACAAATGTATGCACGTCTTCAGCCTCTATCTT
The DNA here is from genome assembly GCA_042217505.1 of Candidatus Nanohaloarchaea archaeon. Classification (GTDB taxonomy): domain Archaea; phylum Nanohalarchaeota; class Nanosalinia; order Nanosalinales; family Nanosalinaceae; genus JBDGSN01. The sequence continues at coordinate 13,896 of JBDGSN010000023.1, read as the reverse complement.
TCCATTGTAGTCATAGAGATGCTTCAGCTCCTGTTCTACTGCTTCAAGTTCTTCCTGCGTCATATAGTCCTGCTGCTGAAGCATCTTGATGTGTGCCAAATTTCCGAGTATGTCATAGGGCAACATCTTCTGTTCAATACCTTCCTGCTCGGTTGTGAATTGCATCGTCTTGGAATTGGTTGAGTCGTCCTCTGTCTCCCACAGCATTTATTCCTCACCTCCTTTGATCTCGTTGCTGAGCTTGGTTTGAAGCGAATGAAGCTGGATAAACCCTGGTGAGGCCTCCTGGTTAAAAGTCTCTCCCTTTTCGTAACTAGCCAATTCATGATCATATAGAGCTGATTCTGATTCACGTCCTATGACTTTTACGCTCCCTTTGTATAGCTTCAGCTCGACTTTACCTGATACATTCTGGTTCATAGATTCGATGAAGCTATTAAGGTGGTCCATAATGGGATCGAACCAGAGGCCGTTGTATGCGTGTTCAGCCCATTTCTGATCTACATACTGCTTCATCTGGTTCTCGTGCTTGGTCGACACGAACTTCTCCAGTTCCTGGTGAGCCTCGATAAGAGTTACCGCTGCAGGACATTCATAGACCTCACGGGACTTCAGTCCAACGACACGGTCCTCCATCATATCGATAATCCCTACACCGTGCTTACCTGCCACATTGTTCAACTTCTGAATTAGCTTATGAAGCGGAAGTTTCTCTCCGTTCAAGGCTTCAGGCTTCCCGTTCTCAAATTTTACCTCAATATACTCTGGTTCGTCGGGAGCTTCCTCCGGAGGCGTTACGAACTGGAAGACCTCCTCAGGCGGCTCGTTTGCAGGATCTTCTAGAGGGCCGCATTCACTGCTCTTACCCCAAAGGTTCTCATCCGTAGAGTAAGGCGAGTCTTCCGATGCTTCTACAGGTATTCCATGCTTTTCAGCATACTCTAGTTCCTTGTCACGTGTCATGCTCCACTCACGTACAGGTGCCAGCAGCTTGATGTCGGAATCAAGGCTTAGAATACCTGCCTCGAAACGTACCTGGTCATTTCCTTTTCCTGTCGCTCCGTGAGCGATCGCATCTGCACCTACATCGTCAGCGACCTCGACCGCTTTCTCACACACCAGATATCTTGCAATCGCAGTGGAAAGAGGATATTCTTCCTGATATAGCCCGTTCGCTTTGATGCTTTTGGCTATAAACTTTTTAGCGAATTCTTCCTTGGCATCAACCACGAATGCTTCCTCGGCTCCCATATCCAGCGCTTTCTCCTTCGTGGTTTCTAAATCAACGTCTGGCTGACCGAGATCAAGTGTTAGCGTTACGACGTCGGCATCGTATTCCTTCTGGATATACTTGACCATTATGGAGGTGTCCAACCCGCCAGAGTATAGAAGAACGACTGTGTCAATGTTTGAAGGTTTTGCTAGATAGTTGATGGAGTCTTTCGTATCCACCCTTCTGAGTGGAAATTATATTCTGTTCCATTGGTTGTGTCACCTTGTGTTGTTACTCTTTGTTCTGAACACTATATAAAGATTCAGTTATATTTTTAACAAAACAGTTAAAACTTGTTCTAAATAAGTAATTACTATGTCCGTTCGAGAAGAGGTCGAAAATTATGTGGAGAAACGCCCTTACATACAGGAAGCACTGGCCGAAGAGATCGTCAACTACTCCGCACTGGCCCGAAAAATTGAACCAGAGATTGAGGGAGGATTCGAAGCAATCAAAATGGCGTTACGCCGATACCAAGAAGAAATGCAGGGACAGAGAAAGCAGAGGCAAGAAGATATTACACAAGTGCTTGGAGAGACATCAGTAGAGCTAAAAAACAACATCAAAGTCTGCAAGACAGACGAACCTTCAGACGCAGAAATTTATGCAAAAACAGAAAACGGCTATACACTTATCGTCGACAACGGAGAAGAATGCAGCGGAGAAGTAATCGAAGACCAAGTAGTTGTCACACTTAAAAGCCCGAATAGCCTTGAAGACACGCCAGGAGTACTGGCATACATACTCTCGATCCTCGCAGGAAGAGAAATCAACCTGACAGAAGTAATCTCCTGCCGAGAAGATACGCACCTAGTAATACATGAGGAAGACGCGACCGAAACCTTTCAACTGCTGAATAAGAAGTTGAGTTAAAGAAGTAAGATTACCGGAATCTGTGGAATGGTCTCCGCTGAGTTAAATAGAGGAGAGGGATATTCTGTTTCCTGATGTTCAAGGTTGACTTCCTCGGCGGCCAGGTACTGGAGTGGCAAAAGAATGGCTCCGGTGCGGAGTACCGGAAGGTGAAGGACTACCATCCGACTATCTATGTAGAGGCAGGGGAGACTGAGCTGCAGGATATCCGTCTTGAAATGACTCCGAGCTCGAAAATAGTCTCCACAAGCTTCGAGAGCTGGAAAACAAGCCTCTCTGATAACTCGGGGAAGAGAGTGCTGAGACTCGATATAGAGACTGTAGACGATGTCCGAGATGTAGCCTACAGGATTCAGAAGGAGTACCCTCGATATGATCTCCGTTTCTATAACGTGGATATGTCGCCGCAGTTCCGGTACTGCCTGGAGAACCAGAAAGAACCTGTTCCCGAGAGGGAGCTGAATAGTCTGGAGCTTCACCTATCCGAGGAGTCCTTCGCAGATCAAGATATCACGGAGTTGAAGTTTGAGGGAAAGAGTCTCGGAAAGACAGCTGAAGAGACCCTCGAGACACTGCAGTCGAGACTGGAGGAAGTAGACCCGGATGTCCTTATTTTGAGTAACGGGGGTCTGGTTCCTCTGCTCGTGGACACGGCAGATGATCTCGGTGTAGATTTAACTCTGGGGAGGCTGTCAGGGTATCAACAGCTGGCTGGTGAAAACACGTTCGAAAGCTACGGACGAGTCGGACACTCGCCAGCCAGATACAATGTCCCTGGCCGCGCTATAATCGATAAGAGCAACTCCTTCTTCTGGGGCGTAACCAGTCTTGAAGGAATCATGGATCTTGTGGAGCGTTCTTGGAAACCAATTCAGGAGACAGCCTGGGCATCTATCGGGAACGTGCTGACCGCCATAGAGATCCGGAAAGCGTTACTGGAGAAGGATGTCTTGATTCCTTGGAATAAGTGGTCTCCGGAGAATTTCAAGGCTGTAGAGACACTTCACTCCGCTGACAGAGGAGGCTTCATCTTCCAGCCTAAGACCGGTTTTCACGAAAATGTGCACGAGCTGGACTTCTCCAGTCTTTATCCCAACATCATGGTCGAGAAGAACATCAGTCCGGAAACTGTACAGTGCGAGTGCTGTGAAGACGAGAAAGTGCCCGGCCTCGATTACTCGGTCTGTGAAGAGGAAGGTTTTATTCCTGAAGTCCTGAGGCCTTTGGTCGAGGACCGGGCGGAGATCAAGGACAGGATCGAGGAAGTTGAAGATGAGAAACTGGAGCAGGAGTTGAAGTCGAGAAGTAGTGCTATCAAGTGGATACTGGTTTCCTGCTTCGGCTACCAGGGTTACAGGAATGCGAAGTTCGGACGGATTGAGTGCCATGAGGCGATCAATGCTTACGCCCGAGAGATTATGCTGGAGGCCAAGGAAGTTTTCGAGGAGAACGGCTACGAGGTTATCCACGGAATTATTGACTCGATCTGGGTGAAGAAAACGGAAGAGGATGCCGCTGATGTTGAAGAACTGGCTCGTGAGGTCTCGGAGAAGGTCGATATCGAGCTGGAGCATGAGCGAGACTATGATTGGATCGCTTTCGTTCCGAAGCGGCAGTCAGCTTCCGGGGCCTTGACACGTTACTTCGGTAAGCATGGAGACGAGTTCAAGGTTCGGGGTGTGGAGCTCAGGCAGCGGTCGACCTGCGATTACATCAAGCAGTGTCAGGAACTACTGATGAAGACGTTGGATAAGCACCGGGAACCCGAGAAAGTTATAGAGGTCCTGAAGAAACAGCTGGTTGAACTGAATTCTGGAGGTATCAAGCCCGAAGATCTCGTTATCAGTAAGAGGGCGACGAAGTCACTGGAAGAGTACCAGCAGAACAACAGAACTGTCGCCGCACTAAAGCGGTACAGAGATCACGGTATCGAAAAGGGTCCAGGAGAGGATGTCGAGTATGTCGTGGTTGACGATAATAGGAAGGATCGAGACCGTGTAAGGCTTCCGTTCGAGGATATCGACAGATACGACGAAGAGTTCTACACTGATCAGCTGATACGAGCGACAGAGAGCATTCTATCTCCCCTGGGCTGGAAGCGGGACCGTATCCGCGCCTACCTTAGGAACAGTAACACTGTTGGAATTCAGGCTTTTGTCTGATTAGCCAATTATCTTATCTGCTAGATCTTGATATACTCTTTCTAGCTCTTCCTCGTTCAGGGCATCCTGTCTTCTTTCCAAGTTTTCTTTCCTTTTCTCTAGGTAGGCCTTCTGGTACAGGTGATTGATCAGCATCTCGAGTGTTCCGTTCTCTATATCTTTGTCGATTTCTTCCTGCTGTTCAACTACTTCACCCAGCATCTTGACCAGTTCGACCGGGCTAAATATCTGAAGCCAGTTCTCGTAACATCCCTTAACTTCGTTTCTCGCCTCCTTCTCACTGGAGTACTTTGAAGGTAGATCCTTAGTGTGCTGTTTAAGCTCGGTGTCTCCGTGTGACATTTTACCTTTCACCCTTTTTGACGAGGTTGAAGATTTCGAGATGTAGACCTTCCAGGTCTTCCGACATTTCCTCAGGTGCTTCCTTCAGTTTCCTTACAGCTTCACGGACTTCTTCCATAGGTTGAAAGAAAATTTTCTGTGCTTTTATATTCCGCTTATTAGAGCTTATTAAGGCAAAATATAGAACTATTGGAACTATTGATCTGGTTTATAAGTTGCAGGTTTCAGACCACATTTTCGACTGCTTCCTTCACATCCTGTAGTCGGTGGCTGGGTGAGTAACTTCTTCCATGTAGGTTGAAGGGTGCTTCATCTTTCAGGCCTGCTAGTCTATCCTGTAGGTCGCCCTGAACCGAGGCCTGCACAAGAACCTTGTCGAGTTCTATAGCTCTTTCTTTCGGAGTTCCTCTCGGTAGCTTTACTATTACGTAGTCTAGGTTGTCGGTCTGGAAGCCTGCCTGGTCGAGCATGAAGCTGTAGGTCCAGGCCTGCACCTTTTCGCTCTGGTAAACCGTGTCCAGGTTTTTCTCACGAGGATACTTTCTCTCGATTATCAGTTCCGGTTTCCCGTTCTGAAAATAGGCGAAGTCTATCAGCCCGGATAGAACAACGTTGTCTCTGTAAGGGTATTCTGTTCTGACGAACCATTCCGGGAAGCCTCCTTCATCTTCTATCCTTCTCCACATCTCTTCCTCGGAGATTTCCTCAGCCTCGTCTTCTATCTCCTGGTGCTGCTGGGTTCCCTGGCTTCGGTCCTTCTTCGTTCCTGTCGCCCAATCTGGTATGAAATGTTTCGAGACCTGGCTTACACTCAACACGTTCTTATCTCCAGGGCTATTTCTGAGTTCCATTTGTTGCTCTCGGATTTCTTCCAGATCCATATTCAGAAATGGCTCAGAAAATTTCAAACAGTTTACTGAAAGAAGGAAGAGAAAAGGAGGGATTACTTCTCCTCGAGTTTCTCTACTCTCTTCTCCAGTTTCTCTATCCTCTTCAGTATCTCTTGATTGCCTGTTTCAATTGTCCCCATTACGTATTCGAGGATGTGGTATAAGCCCTCCTCTACTTTTTCCATTCCACGTCCGATCTCGGTCTTCTCGAGCTCCATGCTATCAGTTAACCGAGAAGGAAACCCGTCTTATAAACCCGGGGCATATATCCCTGTTTCATATCTTCTCAATTTTTTCTTCTAAAAGCACCAAGAATTCGGAGCTGTAATCTTCATCAACATGGTTCACATTCCAGAGACCTGATTCTCGGATCTCCTTCTTCAGGCTGTCCTTCCCTAACCATTTTTCGTCTCTGGGATCGATGCTTTTCTTCTGGAAGTTGCTTATCAGGGCTATAACTCCTTGTTCAATCTTGGCTCTGTCCGAGTTCTTGCCTGGCTCGTCATCGACTTCCAGCCAAAGGAAAGGCTGCTTCCGGATGAACTCGCTCACTCTTTTCTCGAGAGGATACTCTTCATCCCTCACTTCGTCTCGGTCTCTATCGATTGAACTCCAGCGCTGATTCCAGCTTGGATGCGTGTGCTGAATGTCTTCCTTGTTGATTATTGCTTCTCCCACTCTTTTTCTGTAGACGGAGCCGCGGTGATTTCCGCCGTGAGGATGGTTCTCGCTTCCATCTCCTGTTCCGTAATGCTGTTTTAATCGGTTCCAGAGTGTGGTTGAGCTGCCTTCCGAAACTGCATGTGTTCCAACTCTTGTCAGTCTGAGCTGGTTGCTGTTCTCTCTGGTTTCATCAGGTGAGAAAAAGAAGTAGACTCCTCTTTCCGGCCAGTCCATGAACCCGTCACAGTTCTCCAGTTTCCTCTTACCTCCCAGCTTCTGTTCCAGCCGCTCCATCAGGTAGTAAAAGTACTCGATATTGTACCAACGCATGGTCTGTCCTTGAGAAAGGCCTTTCGTAGGAATCCGGTAGGTGGCTCCTGCTTCCTCAAGCAAGGGAAGTAGATACTTGTAGTAGTCTTTGCCGGCGTGAATCACCAGCTGGTGCTCAAGCAGGTCATTCTCTTTCAACTGTTCCAAAACTTTCCGGCTCCACTGCTTCTTTTCATCTACTCCTTTATCTCGAAGGGTTTCATCATAAGGCTCTATTTCTTCTCCCTCAGGGTCGAGCAGATGGTGCTTGGCTGAGAGAATAAACCAGTTATCATGCTTGTTCTCGGCGTGTCGCTTGGCTTTCCTGAATAAAGCTGACTCGGTGTATAATTCTCCTGGCTTAGATGGTTCGTCTTTCTTGGATTTTGAGCAGCTGACTAGACCTATCTCCATGGAAAGTGTCTCTCAATGAACTTTATTTTTTGAACGTCTATTTTGGAGGTTATGATAATCCTGAGCTAATCGGCTGAGAATTTTCTCTTTATAACCCTTCAAGAGCAAATAAGCTTGTAAACTTTTTTCACAACCTATTTGATATGTCAGATTACTTTCCAGGTTTAAGTGAAAATGACATAATTTTGGCATTAGAAGCGAGAAATGATCTCGGCCTAAAATTTTCATATGAAGAAATCTTTGATTACGGTAACCTCTCAGGATTAAAAAGACTCTACAATCAAGATCTAATCGAAAAAGTAGAGGATTCAAACTACCGATTCAGTGAAAAAATGATTGACTCTTTTGAGTCTATCAAACCTCTTTATTTTGAACATCCTGAGCTGTTCAAAACTTTTAATTCAATGGAAATGCCTCAGAATCCATCTCTTATTACCGTAAGCGGTCTTAATGGAGTAGGAACATCTACCATTTCTGAATATCTCGGCCAGAGAACAGGTTTCCAGGTAGTGAGCTCGGGAGATATATTCAGAGATCTAGCCGAGGATTATGATATGACGATTAATGAACTGATGGAGAATCAGGAGCAGGTGGAGAAGGAGGAAGGTATAGATCTCGATATTGAGGCAGATAGGAGAGTGCTAAGAGAAGCCGCAACAGAAACTGAAACTATTTTTGAAGGGAGGATGACTGGCACGATTTTGAAGGATATAGCTCCGGTTAGGATCCTGGTTCAGTGTGATTTAGAAACAGCAGCCGAGAGACTAAGAGAAAGAGAGGGAATAGAAAGTTTGGAGGCCGCTAGAGAGCTCTTAGAAAGTAGAAGAGCTGCGTCTTTGGATCGATATAGAGATAAATACGGGGTAGATCCAAGAGAACCTTCCTACTACAATGTGGTTGTAGATAACACCGATTCCCTGGAGGATGTTAAGAGAGATCTTGATGAAAATATCAGAGATATGGAAGAATCCATCTCAGAAGATTTTATCCAGACTTGATCATCTCATAAAGGTCTTCTGCTGCAACATCGAGAGGTTCGGTGTTCTCGTAGACTTCAATTCTATCCGGATTATCTCTAATTTGTTGATGATAAATTTCCTCTCTGTTCTGAAAGACCTCTAGATCTCTTTCCGTAACTTCTTCCCCTCTACCCTCAATTCTTTCAAATTGAAGATCTCTCGGCAATTCTAGGTATATAGTCTGATCGGGCATTATTGGAGTAGATTCTATCATGCTATCGACCCATGCTCCATAACCAAGTTCGGATCCATATTCTCCTTCTAACTGGGGAATCTGACATGCTTTGAGAGAGTCCACGTACCTCTCCTTTAAAACATAGTCATTTGTTCTTAGAGCCGGAGCTATCTCATTCTCTACCTGATAAAAATGATCTGCAAAGAGCATAGAAGTTATAGTTAGAGACTGGTTTTGGTCAAATTCTAGGAATTTATCTTCTGTGAGAGTTCTTCTGATGATATCTCCCATTTCCGAATCTGAGAATTCTGGTATAACTTCTACGTCTGCATCATCGTCCAATTTCTCGGATACTTCTTCTATCAGAGTTGATTTACCGGTGGCATCCATGCCCTCTAGCGTGACAAAAGTTGACGTCATGGTTTCGCCTACATTTATTATCATGGAGTAAATATTTATCATTCATGAAAGTGGGAAGCAAAGAGATAAAGGTCATACATGAAACACTAGAGGAGGTAGGAGAATTCTTAAGGAAAGATTTTAGGAATAAAAAGTCGAATCATGATTACCAGAAAAGCGATGTCAAATCTTCGGCCGATCGCAGAGCTGAGGAAATAATAGTCGAAAAACTGAAAGAAAATTTCCCTGAACATGGAATACTTTCGGAAGAATCTGGAGAAATTTTAGGAGCAGAATACCAGTGGATCGTAGATCCTTTAGATGGCACCAACAATTTTGTCTGTTCTATACCTTATTATTCTACCTGCTTAGCCTTAGTAGATTCTAACCAGAACTGTATTTTCTCCGCTATAAACATACCTGAAACACGGCAAATTTTTACGGCCAGAAGCGAAGAAGGCGCATTTATGAATAAGGAAAAGTTAGATGTGAGTAAACAGCAAAGCCTATCTAGAGGCACAGTGAGTTTCGTAATCGGGCATGATGTCAAAGCCGACAGCGAAGACTTGAAGAAATCAAGACAAATAGAAGAAGCTATTGCCAGTAATAGCAAGAGGGTCCTCAATACATGGTGTCCATCAATAGATTGGACTTTAGTTTCGAGAGGAGAGATTGAGGCCCTATTTTGCTATAAGCCAGACAATGAAGAATTTTTCTCCGGGTATAATCTGGCAGAGGAAGCCGGCTGTTACCTGTACGAGAGCGAGTATTGCGTAATAGCTTCTCAAGACAAGGAAATAGTCGAAGAGCTAAAGGATAAGACAGAACATCTGATTTAAGTATTTTTACGAGAATGTTGAGATAAGGTGATTAAGAACATGGATCAAAGAGTTGTAATGGAAGGGGTTCTCACAAATGATCAGGGAGAAGTTCTCATAGTTCAAAGAAGCGACCATGAGAGTTTTGCAGGACAGTACGAGCTTCCCAGCGGTAAAGTAGAGATTGGTGAAGATCCTCTTGATGCTCTGGCTCGTGAATACGAAGAAGAAACAGGATTGGATGTTGTACCTGTTAAGCCACTTCACGTAGACCACTACGAGACTGGAGACAGACATAACGTAGCAATCACATATCAGGTATCTTCCGAGAATTTCGATGGAATAACACTAAGTGATGAACATCAAGACTATGCATGGACAGACAGAGAAGGCCTAGAAACTTATGACGTGATTGGACCTGTTGAGGAAGAATTACATGAGATCTGGGACGATCTCTGATTGAAACCAGTATTGTCACCAGAAAGAAATAAAAATTTAATTTCCATTTTATTTTATATGCAGGATTTAGCGCTGGTGGGCTGCGGATACGCAGGTAATCAAAGACTTGAGGAACTAACATCTCCCCTAAGATCATCAAGGGTAAATGTAGAAAAGCTAGTCGATGTTGACGCATCTGCGGCTTCAGACGCTTACCAGCAGATAAGAGGTAGCGATATAGAAGGTGAGAACCTATCAATAAAAGAAGAACTTTCTGAAGAAGATTACGATACGTTGGATGGCGTTATAGTTTCCACACCTCATGAATACCATGCAGACCAAGTGACTGAGGCATTAGAAAATGGCACGCACGTTTACGTGGAAAAGCCTCTGGCTACCTCTATTGAAGATATAGAACAGATAGAGGAAGCTCTTAATGGTGAAGATACTTTCCTCTGGACAGGTTACCAGAAGAGGCATGAAGATCGGTATTATACAGCCAGGAAACTTATAGAAGAAGGAGAACTAGGAGATATTGAAAATGTCTCTGCTTTGAGAGTTAAGAATTCCCGAGGTGCCCATGGCGAGAACTGGAGAGCTGATGGATCAATTGCCGGCGGAGGGCAGCTACTGGATATTGGAAACCATATGTCCGATCTTATATTCTGGCTAACGGATATGGAACCCACTGAAGTCCACGGAGTCTTTGATGATCGCGGAATGGGGGTAGAAATCTACGCTAATGTCGTTGGAAAGTTAGACGGAGAGACACTATTCAACCTTTCAGTGAATGCTCACGGAGCTCCTTCAATAGAACAGATGTATATAGCAGGTTCAGAGGCATCCCTCGAGATAGACAAAACCGGACTAACATACTATGACTCCGGCGAAGGTAGAGAAATTAATCCTGTAGCGGACGAAGACAGCGTTCCCATGGATGTTTTCCTGAGAAGATTAGAAGGTAAGATAGAAATAGAACCTGATATAGACACTTGGAAAAATTCGATACTATTTACCGAACAAGCATACGAAGAGGCCGATATAGATGTCTAAACTAGCATTAAATGGCGGAGAGAAAGCAATTAAAACACCTAAACCTCACGAAGACTGGCCAATAACCACGGAAAGAGAAATAGAAGCCGTAAAAGAATACTTAGAATCCGGAGGTCAGAAATCATTCTATGGGCATGGAGACCTTTTCAAAGAATTTGAGGAAGAGTTCTCAGAGTATCACGACGGCGAACAAGACGCAATACTGACTAATACCGGTACTAGCGCTCTAAACTCTGCCTATTTTGGCGTAGGACTCGAGCCCGGGGACGAGGTAATTACTCCCAGCTACACATTCTTAGCTACAGTTTCACCAATCCTACAGAACAGGGCAGTCCCTCGGTTTGCGGATTCCCTAGAGAGAAACGGCAACATTGATCCGGAATCAGTCAAGGAACAGGTGAACAGCGACACTGAGGCGATTGCCGTAACGCATATGTGGGGGCATCCCGTAGAGATAGATGCAATAATGGATATTGCAGAGGATAACGACCTAAAAGTAATTGAAGACTGCTCACATGCTCACGGAGCTGAATACAATGGAAAGAAGGTAGGTACTTTCGGGGATGCTGCCGCTTTCAGCTTAGGGTCCACAAAGATAGTAAGCGGGGGAGAACTAGGCATTCTGCTTACACAGGACGACGAAATATATGATAGAGCATCTGTACTGGGGCATTTCAGGAAGCGGGCAGATGAAACTGTTAAATCTGACTTCTATCAGCAGTTTACCGATTTTGGGTACGGTCAGAACTATCGTCCACACCCTCTCGCAGTCGTAATGGCTAGAGAACAGTTCGACAATATGGATGAATGGATAAATTCCAGAAAAGAAAATCTACAGCATCTAACAGACGGTTTGGAAGACGTACCCGGTGTAAAGCCTCCGGTTACTGATGAGAATGTTGATAGAGGGGCTTTCTATGGATATAAACCCGAATTTGTTCCTGAGGATTTTGATGGAGAGATCGATCTGGAAACTTATATAGAGGCTCTACAGGCAGAAGGAATGAAAGTTAAGAGACCTGGATCAAAACCTCTTCACACGCTTGAATTCTTCCAGACATACAACGATGGTTTATTCGGTAGAAACGAAGTTCCTGAGTGGTGGAGGGAAAACAAAAACATCTACGCTGAAGGGGACTTTCCCGGGGCAGAATCATACTTCGAGAATAGACTAAGTCTCCCTACATTTACTTTAGAGGATAGGGACGTAGTTGACGAATATATAAACGCATTTCAGAAAGTTTACGATAATAGAGGTGAACTATAATGGAAGAAGATGTCAAAGAATTCAACGAAAAACTGGATCTGGAAATGGACCCTGAACTAAGAGTACACGACCTTATCTCTGAACTAGGGGAACTCTCCAAAGAAATACTGAAGACAAAGGACTATGGAGATTCCGAATACGAAGTGAATGAAGATATCGAGGATGAGTTTGGAGATGTCTACTACTGCATTCTATCTCTAGCCGCTGAACTGGGAGTGGATCCTGAGGAGGCATTAAGGTCAAGTCTGGAAAAATATAGGAAAAGATTTGAGGAGAAAGATTCAGTTGGTTCAGGGAACTAATCCATTTATGATTTGAGAAAAAAGGCAATACGGAGGGGAATGAAATGAAAGAAGAATATACTTTTGTGATGCTCAAACCAGATACTTTGCACAGAGGTCTGGAAAGCGAGGTTTTTGAGTACTTCTTAGGTGAAGGCTTGAGAATGCCATTAATGACAGAGTCTCACCTGACTCATGGGTTGGTGGCAGAACATTACTCACATGTTCCAGACGATGTACAAGATGCTCTACATGAATATTTCGATGATGAAGATGTAGTAGTAGGTGTCCTGGAAGGCGAAGATGCTGTCTCAAGGACCCGTCAGATAGTTGGAGACGACTTCAGACCTGAAAAGAATTCAACTGGGACAATTAGAGGAGACGCTCATAACCCTGAAAGCCCTCTCTATAGCGAGGAGCCTAACTATGATTCGGAAATAGCTGATGATAGAGGTATACCTCTATACAACTTTATTCATGCTTCTGGTGATTTCGAAGAAGCACAAGAAGAGATAAGGAGATTTTTGGGCCCTCAAGCACTAAATTATCTATAGAAGTGATGACAGTGGAACTAGTCGAGTTAGGGCCGGATGATCTTTTAGATGTCCCCGGAGATAGGAACTCCTTAAAATATGACAATTACTGGAATCCTGAAAGCAAATGGGATAATGGTTGGGAGAGAGCAGGAGCGGAATCCTTTCTAAGATTAGGTTTTAGCTCGGAAGAAGCATACCGCCAAAACAAAGATCCTGTTATAGTGCAGAAAAGCGGCAATCCGCGATTAACGTTTAAGAGAGGTTGTATGCTGGATGAGGAAGACGCAGCAGTAATTCCCACACTTCTATTTATCGATACGGAAGAAATAGATTCAAGTGGTATCGAATACGATATTTTCCAGTATTATGCTCCAAATAGCTTTAGAGAAATGTACGAAAGAGGGGAAACCTCTCCATCAGCTATGAAGGATCTAGCGGCAAATGCCGCAGCGATTGATGAATTAGGTTTTGGTGTAATTAATGGAGAAGCGATTATCAATTCTTTACTCACGAGAGATGGTGAAAGAGCTTTCTTTGCTGATTTTGGGTCTGATTTGGGAAGAAGCGGTTATGAAGAACATGAACAAGTTTATGACGCTTCAGTTGCTATGTTGAGAGAAGAAGATATTGGAACTTTTCAAAGACATTATGAGGAATTTCGTTCTAACTAGAAGGGATCGGCCTATTTTGCGTACGTGAAAGACCTTTAAACCCGTCCAATAGTTCTATTTCTCGGGTATATTAGTCTAGAGATTTTCTGGAAAATTGAGTACCAGGTTGAGAATGCCGCTACCCTCTGAAACATGTGAAAGGTTTATAAGCTTTAGATATCATTGTATTTTTACAGAAAAGGTCTCTAAGCTTGGGAGAAACAAAACGGAGCTCGTTCAGTCGGTTATAAGGCGCGGACGCCGCATCATAATCGACTGTTCGGCTGCGTAACGGAGTAACCCGGGTTCATAAACCGGGTTTCCAACCATGACC
>JBDGSN010000022.1:0-2925 GCA_042217505.1 Candidatus Nanohaloarchaea archaeon | reverse complement strand
TACCGTCAGAGTCACCGAGCGGTCGCGGGTTCAAATCCCGTCTGGCCCAAACTCATATACAGAGTTTGATCATGCGAAGGCCTGACAAGCAGGCCTTTCGGAAATATTCTTGAAATTTAAATCAAAAGGATAACTATGGGAGATAATCAAGTTATCAAAGCACCTGTGAGCGAAGTTGTCTTGAATACTCCTAATCCAACAATAGAACTCACGGACTACCCTTTCGAAATTTTGCTGGATACAGCACCTTCTGACGAAATTTTGGAATTAATATACGGCGAAGGACTTTCTAACCTTCCAGAAGTCGAGACCACAGACGCAGAAATTTTTGCAAAACTTCTATTATGGAGCAGTAGACCAGCATTTCTCTACGCAGGTCTCAAACTGCGCAATAAAGAAGTGGATGGCAAGAAACTTCAAAAATACAGAATAAGATGCTTTTTGAACTATTTAGCAAACTAGATTTACAATGGACTACTTACTGCAACGATGGGTTTTCTCTTTCACTTAAGTTTTCTGCAGGCCTGAATCTTCCAGTGAGTATTGAAGCAGGTTGTCTTGGAGGCCTGTAAACGGTTATTTTACTCCGCCGTAGCCGTATTCTCCGTAGCCTTGGTGGAGGCCGTAGCCGGTTTCAGCCTCTGATTTCACTGATGTTTCTGTAGGCGAGTCTATATCAGTTTCTCCTGGAGTTGATGGTGTTCCGGTGGTTGTCTGTCTTGGAACCGGTTCCTGTGTCGGAGTTTCGGTAGGCTCCAGATTGTTCGTACCCTTTTCTGTGGAATGAGGGTCTAGAGGTTCTGTTGCTGTGGAAGGATTGTCTGGAGTATCAGTGTATCCGTTTTCTTGCGGGGCAGTTACCGGGTTTGGCGTGTCAGACTGTGTGCGGGTGTAAGGATTTTCTTGTCCTGTTTTGACTGGTGTTCCGCCGTAGCCGAATCTGCTCTGCTTGTCGCCTTTGACAGACCGATCTTCTCCCATATTGTTCAGAAGAATCTTTGAAGCTATACCTCCGTAGAGAACTGCGAGAACTTCGCGTCGACCAATTTTTAGGCCTCCCTTGCTCTCTCCGCCGTCCGTGCACACCTGCATGCCGTCTTCCGTGTAGGCCTCATTACTCCAGGTTTCAGGAAGTTCAACGGGATCATATGAGACCAGGTTTTGACTCATGCCGTAACGATTCTCACCGGTTTCAGGCAAACAGTCTTCAGAGGCCTCTGTCTCAAGGTCATAGACTTCTGCAGCTTTGAGATAGCTCTTGATTGTTCTATCTATAGCGGGCATCAAATCATTTTGTAAAAATAAGTCATGCCTTGATAAACTAGATAACACTTCTACACGTGTAATCCTGTACTGAGGAAAGTTGACAAATTTTTCAGAAGGCCTTGAAATCGGGGTTCAGTTAAATTTGCGGAGGGGAGGTTGTGGCCAGAGTGTTGGAGAAAGATGGAGGTCTTTATTTCTGGATTATTTTGAATCCGGTTATGGTCTGGTTTTTGAAGTTGCAGTTGTTTTTGTCTTTGCCTCCTAGTTCGCCGTAGGTGTAGAATCCTATGAATGGTCCGTTCATGTTTTTCTGGAGTAGTTTGTTTTCTGCTTTTCTCTGTTCTTTGTTCATCATCCTCCAGCGTGATCCACAGTCTGCTATGAATCCGAATATTGTTTCTGAGTCTTTTGTGTCTTCGAACATTTGGTCTGCACAGTTTACGCAGGCCTTTGAGGTTCCTTTGAGTACGTTTATTTTCATGTTTTCGTATACTGGTGATCTCAGGAGTTTGAGGCCTCCTTTGCTGGTGACGGATATTGGGAGTCTTTTCCTGTATTCTCCGGGTGTGAAGTCGTCTGCCAGCGGGTAGGTGCGTGAGTAGTCGAGGGCTTTTCTTATGATGCTTGGTGAGTGGCCTTGCATCTTTAGTTTGGCGAATCTGGGCAGGAGCGGTAGGAAGGTCTTGGTTGTCTGGTATAGGTTTCCTACCTGTGCCGGATACCTTAGTCTTCTTTTGGGGATGCCTATCTTGTCTGCGTACCACTTTGCTGCTTTCTGGCCGTTGATTTTTTGGATCTCTGCCTCTCCTTTTTCCCCAGTCTCGCTTACTACCCCTGTTGCGATTTCTTCGTCCCAGGATGATTTCTGGTCCAGTCTTATCTCGTTGTCTGTGATTATGGTTGCTCCTACGACACCGTCTTCGATAACCGAGTTCTGGGTGAATACTTTGGCTCCCTTGAATGTGTAGTCGTCTGCTGCTACGCCGCCCACTATAGGTGATTCGGAGCCTATGACGTCGTTTATTCCGTCCAGGAATTTGCTTTCGGATCCTGTTATCCTTATCACGTCGGAGGTGTTCAGAAGCATCATGATCTTGTCCTGATTAGTTTCTATGAATTCATCATCTGAAAGTTTATGGCCTAGCTTCTTTCCTGTCTCTTTTGGCGTTTCGTAGAGCTGCTCTTCACTTTCTACTTCAAAATCCATCTCTTCAGACTCCAGAAGAAGAATCACTGCTGAAGCCGTACCTGATCCTTCGGATGAGAGTTCTCCGGCTGTTGTGCATCCCATCCACGGTACACCACGCAATTTATTCGATAAATCGTTTACCATTCTGTCAATGTCGAACTTGGACGAGCTGAAAACCAGTGCAAAATCAGGGTCGGATAAGTCACCTTTCTCCAAGGCCTTCTTGTACAGTTCTGTTCCGGGGCCTTCAGAACCTGTTTCTCCATATTCCACTTCAGCTACAGCAACATCCGACATGTATTGAAAGTTAGATAAGCTTACTTTTAATATTGAGAGTTTCAGGACACTGTAGAATTTGATCGTAGAAGAGGCCTTCTTTTTTGAGAGGGACTACTTACTGCAATGATGCGTTTCTTCTTCACTTAAGTTTTCGGTAGGCCTTAAAATTGGCTTTAAGAAAAACTTGTGGA
>JBDGSN010000021.1:0-5200 GCA_042217505.1 Candidatus Nanohaloarchaea archaeon | reverse complement strand
GATGTTCCGACAACGGCAGTAGACGCGGTAGTCGATATGCTGGAAAACGACAGGAAAAGAGTCGCGACCGATGGAGGCTACCTTGAAGAAGACTACGAGGCTGATGGTGGCTACCGTATGATGGAAGATGTTTCACATCAGCCGCCGGAGTGGACAAACATGGACAACCCGAGCCTTTAACCCCAGTCGTCCTTCGTGGCGCAGTCCGGGTTAATACACATTTCATAGCTCTTTTTCTTCTTTCTTTCCACTCTTATACGCGGAGTTCCGCACTCGTCACAGGTCTCGTTAAGCGCCTCGATATTGCCGCTTCTGGGCAATGGATAGGTGTTCTCGCAGTCAGGATAGTTCGAGCATCCCACGAAACGACCTTTCTTGGTCTTGATTATGCGCAAGGTTCCATCACACTCGTCGCATGGGCCGAGCTGTCTCCGTCTCTTTCTCTCCTCGTCGATTGTCTCGACGAGTTCGGCGCCGATCTCTTTTTGCTTCTCCTTGAACTCTTCAAGTATCTCGCCGAGCTCATCTCTCGCCTCTTCAAGTACCTCCTCTCTGGAGGCTTTTTCCTCTCTTATCTGCTCCATCTTCTGCTCGAACTCTCTCGTCAACTCCTCCGATAGGACATCGGCGCAGTACTTCTCAAGGGTCTTAACTACTGCGAGTCCCAGATCGGTTACCTCGATAGGATCGTCGTCGATGAAGTTCCGGTTGTAAAGCCTGTCAACGACCTGTGCTCTTGTCGCCTTTGTTCCAAGCTCTCTCTTCTCCAGCTCCGAAACGATGGTCGACTGGCTGAACCTGTTTGGCGGCTGAGTCTCTTTAGCTGCGAGTTCGAACTCTTCAATATCTAGAACCTGGCCTTCCTCCATCTCCGGAAGCGAGGCCTCATCCACCTTGACATAAGGATCGTATAGGTCGAACCAGTTCCTCTCCTTCGTTATCTTCGACTTCGCATCGAACGTGTAGCCCTCGACGTCGAGTGTGAACGTGACGCTCTGTCTCTGGGCGGCTTTACCGAATACGGCGAAGAAACGTTTTACAATTAGATCGTATACCTTTCTCTCCTGCTTCGAAAGATTTCCTGGCTGCTCTCCGGTGGGATAGATAGCGGGGTGAGCGTCGTCCTTCTTCTTACCCTGGCGTGGAGAAAGCTTGTCCTTGTCAAGCACTTTCTGGGCGATCTCCGTGTAGTTATCCTGGTTCTTCAGCTTCTTGAGAAGGGTCTTGTATCCTAGCTTCGCCGGAAGTTTCTGCGACTCTGTTCTAGGATAGGATATCAAGGAGTTCTCGTAGAGCGTCTGTGCGATCGCCTGCGTCTGTTTCGGACTTATGTTGAACTGGCTTGACGCCTCCGACTGGAGCCCGGTCAGGTTGAAAGGGATCGGCGGGTTGTGCTTGTAGTTGTTTACCTTGACGTTAATGACCTTGGCCTTGTCCTCATCCTTGATCTCGTTGAAGATACCGTTTGCGACATCCTCATCCCATATCCGTTCATCGCCTTCATCGTGGAACTTAGCCCGGAACTCGGAGTTGTGCATGAAGATCTCCCAGTAAGGGTCCGGGTCGAACGCCTGGATCTCTCTTTCCCTGTCAGCCAAAAACTTGAGGGCTGGTCCCTGCACTCTACCGGTTGAAAGGGTCTTGTACCTGTTATTATCTCTTACAGCCTTCATCAACGCTCTTGAAACGTTGATACCGTAGTAGTAGTCGAGTATATGTCTGGTGATGCCTGCCTCGGTCATACCCCTGTCGAATCCTTCAAGATCGTCGAATGCGTCCTGCAGGTCTGACTGGGTGAGTGTCGAGAACTTCATCCTCTGTATCCTGTCCTCGGGTGCATCGGCTATATTGTGGATAACAGAGTAACCTATTACGGAGCCTTCAAGGTCGAAGTCGCATGCGTTAATGTACTCGTCAGCCTTTTCCAGCTGATCTCTAAGATTGTTGTAGTACTTTTTAACGTAGTCCGCGGAATCAGAGGTCTCGAAGATAGGCTTCCACTCGACATCGAAGACCGGGTAGTCCCAGCCTTCACCGACCTGGTCAAGGTTGAATATGTGTCCTACCGCAGGAGCGATTATGATCTTTCTATCATCGGTCTCGATGACGTAGTTCTTCACTCCCCTGTTCTCAACGATGTCATAACTCCCAAGGGCGTTCGCTATCTTGGAGGCGACTTTGGGTTTCTCACCTATCAGTACTGCGGTGTTCATACGTTATACCTCGACTGTTGAAGTTTAAAATAGGCTAACCCTGACCCATAGACAGGATTTAAAAATATGTTATCACCACGACTAAGGTATGGACGCAGACACTCTGGTTCTGAAACATATGATCGAGATGAAGGGTGGATGCGTTCTGCGTGAATCAACCTGTGATTTCTGGCGATAGATCTGTTTTTTGTTCAAAATCTCTTTCAGTGGATGTTTTTCCGAAAGTGATAAATTAATGTCACTGAAAGGTGATAATATGCTTGGGGGCAGGGAGATCGCGGATATCGAAGATGTTACGTTCTACCTAGATGACGGTATAGGGTACTCCAGCGTTCATTCAGAGGACCTCTTTGACGTATATGAGGTTCTGGACCCTGCGATAGATAGTAACTACGAGAGGAATCTCGAAAACAGGAAAAAACAGTCAGTCATGGGTCCAGAGAATAAAACTGAGACTCAGAGAAACCAGTGGATCGCAGAAGAAGTAGGGGAGGAATGGTCACGTGCACTCGAAGGATACGATGCCTATGCAGAGGTTGACTTCGGAGACGAGACAGAAACCTTCGATGTCTATCCAAGAAGAGATTTTGGTATCGACGAGATACTTTCAAGACCTAACGTCGTATTCCTAGAAGGACAGAAATCGAACAGGAAGATGGCTTTGCGGCACTGGAGACCACATGAATCGGATATCGCATCTTATGTTTACAGGATGAAGGGCGGCTTCAAGAGGACACAGCACGATGATAACGCCTACAAGAGCCTTGGTTCCGAAGATTTCGACCCAAGGGACTTTACAGAATCGATACTTTTCGTCGATGAAAGAGATCTTCAGACAGCTTTGAACGGTGAAGGGCGGATATATGACCAGTTCAGGGATGACGACCATTTTGTGCCGGTAACGCCTAACAGGATAACACTTGCAGATATCGGCGATGATGGCTCTGCATATGCCCTGAGACCTTTCATGATCAAAGAGTTCGATGGAGGTCCTGATCCGGAGACCGATGGAAGGCGTTTCGGAAGGTACTACGCCAACATTGCCAACCTTGGTCTGATGAATTATTTCGACAGGGAGCTGGGAGAAGAATTCTTTGCTGATACCTATCCTGGCCACAACGGGAACTTTACGGTAGATGTCGACAACGAGTTTGTGGCATATGTAAGGGATAAAGGCCATTTTACCGGAGGAGAGGACCACCAGGAGTTCCGAAAAGATGCGATAAAAACGCTTACAGAGAAGCTTGGAGAGCCTAGAGATGTGGCTGAAAGCTTCCTTGATGCCTGGTCGGATGAGTTCGTCCAGGAGTTCCCCCAGACACCTGACATAGAATTCCTGGACCATGTACCGCATGGCTTTGACTCTGATCTTTTCTCACGGGATAAGAAGGTAGAGACACGTGTATAGTAAAGAGAAAAGGAGTACGAAGCTCTACCTGTAGGAGCTTCCCAGAACTGTTGCAACCACTATAAGCGCTGCTGACAGCACGACAAAGTTGCCGTCTGGGTTGTAGCCGGCCATCGCACTTCCTGTCTTCACCACGAAAACAGTGAAGTAGAATGAGATGATACCTAGAAGCATCATCACCAGGAAAGCCACAACGCTCTCGAACAGGTCGGCCAGTGCGTCAAAAAATCTTGCCATGGTGTATTCACCGTTTACCCATTCGGGTTCCAGGCTTAAACAGTTTCTATGTACTCCTGTCCGCCCATGTACCCTTGAAGCGCTTCCGGTATCCTGATGCCTTTCTCGGCCTGATTGTTCTCTATGATGGCAGTCATCACTCGGGAAGTCGCGCACGCCGTAGCGTTCAACGTGTGAGCTACCTCGTTATCCTCGCTTCTTCTAATCCTGACATTGACCTTTCTGGCCTGGTAGTCGGTGCAGTTCGAGCAGGAGACTACTTCTCCGTACTCGCCAAGAGGAGGTCTCCAGACCTCGATATCGTACTTCTTGGCAGCGTTATCGTTCATATCTCCGGTGCAGACGTTGACTACTCTGTAAGGAAGCCCGAGTCTTTTCATGACCTCCTCGGAGTTCTCTAGAAGTTCCTCGTGGAAATCCCAGCTTTCCCCTGGCTCACAGTAGATGTATTGCTCGACTTTCTCGAACTGGTGGACTCTCCAGATACCTCTTGTCTGCTGGCCGTGCTTGCCTGCTTCCTGCCTGAAGTTAGTGGAGAAACCTGCATACTTTTTCGGGAACTCCTCAGGTAGAAGAAGTTCGTCCATGTGGAAGGTTGCGAGCGTCTGCTCTGAGGTCGCGATCAGGTATTTGTCCTCATCCTCGAGCTTGTACAGCTGCTCCTGGAAATCCTCCAGCTCGGCTGCTGCAGCCATCGGCTCGTGTTTAAGCATGTATGGTGTCTGCATCGGCATGAAGTCTTTCTCCCGTAGTATATCCATCGAGAACTGGATCAACGCCTGGTTCAAACGGAAAAGATCGCCTTTCAGGTAGTAAGCTCTCTCCCCAGCGAGTTCAGAGGCTTTCTCTGTCTCGACCAGATCGTTCTCCTCGAGTATATCTGCGGCTAACCGGGAATCCTCGCTTTTGCCTTCTTCAGGTTCCCAGTTCTTGATCTCGACGTTGTCGTCCTCGTCGTCTCCCTTTGGAACGGATTCGTGAAGGATGTTTCCTATCTCGTATCTTTTCTCATCCCGTCTTGCCTTGAGCTCCTCGACCTCTTCCTCTAGTTCGGATATCTCTTCTTTTACCTCTGACATCCGCTCTATCTCCTCTTCGGCGCTCTCTCCTTCCTGCTTTAACTCTGCGATCCTGTCGCCGACAGTGTTCCTTTCCTGTCTCAGAGACTCCATCTTCTGCAGTTTTTCACGCCATTCTTTATCGAGTTCGACTACCTCATCGACTTTCTCCGGGTCCTTGCCGCGTCTCTCCTCTGACTCTTTAATCTTCTCGGGATTCTCACGGAAGAGTTCAATGCTTAGCATACGTGATCACTTCGGTAGAAAAACTTATGTCTAACAGG
>JBDGSN010000020.1:0-27362 GCA_042217505.1 Candidatus Nanohaloarchaea archaeon | reverse complement strand
AGCGTGGCCGACTACGGGATTGAACGGTCAGGGATACTGGAACTGGGAAGGGCTGCGGCCGAGTTCGGGTACGAGGAAGAAGATACTACGTGGCATCCTGACTATCACCCGGCGCCTGGACTGCCGCCAGAAGAGGACAGGACATTCTACTAGTTTCCTGGCGATCCAACTACCTTGGAACCGAACATTTTTAAACGCTCCGCAACAGTTTATAGACATGACTCACGCAGCAAGCACCTCCATTTCATGGAAGCGCCTATCCAGGTTCAGCTGTGTGAGTTTTCTATATCAAAAGATCTCCAATCTGAATATCCTGTATTTCTGATACAGGATAAGTAGGTTGGGGAAACCTGGCCTGGTCGTCAACTCAGGCGACCTCGGGCATAAGGACTCAACCGAAACCAGCTGACCATTAAGCTCTGATTGGAGATAAAAAAACCTCAGAACACTCAAAGAACACCTAGACGTTGCTATAGGACACCTATATACAAACAAGACTCGGAAACCCTATGAAACGCCATGAAAACACCGGAACAACCAGAACGGTGATACCAAAAAAGAAGAGAACCTGACCATCCCTACACCACAAGCCTCATTTTCTTTCCTTCTTTATTCTTCCAGACTACAAAAATCCTGTTAAACTGCTTAAACAAATTCTCCCCAGGAAAAGATGAAACATTTATCCCGTGAAAAGATGTCGGAGATCGACCTCATGATGCCGGAGCGTTACGGTATAAGCCCTCTCAGGATGATGGAGAACGCCGGTAACCATGTCGCAGAGCTTGTCAGAGACAGGTACAGTGAACAGGAGACTGTCAACGTATTCGTCGGAAAAGGCAACAACGGTGGAGATGCACTTTCAGCAGCCAGAAGAATCCATAACTACGGTTTCGATGTGCATGTCATAGTCTCCATTCTGGAACTTTCAGGACTGCCAGATGAGGAACTTTTCATAGTCCGGGCTATGGGGATCAAGGTCTCAGAGTACGAAAGAACGATGGAACTGGACGCAGATGTAGCGGTCGATGGGCTGTTCGGATACAATCTCGAAGGAGAGCCTAGACCACCTTACGACCACGTGATAGAATCGATCAATAAGCACAAAGATATCGTCTCGATCGATATCCCTTCTGGTCTGGAGGTAGGGGAAGGCACAGCTGACACCTGTGTTATACCTGACTGCACTGTTACCCTGGGGATGCCGAAAGAATCTATGAACTCTGAGAACAGTGGAGATATCTACCTGGCGGATATATCGGTTCCAAGACAGGTATACGAAGATCTGGGTATCGATACACCGTTCAGAGAATCATCGCTGGTCAGACTTGATTAATCGGTTGCATTCGCAGTCAGTGCTGGTGGAAGTTCCACCTTTTCAAAAATCTCTTCGTCCATTTCTGACATCCATCTGTCAACGTTCTCGTCTTCAGTTAGTTCTGCAGCTGAAAAAGTGGATTCAACAAGATCCATGTAGTTGTCAAAATCCGTTCTGACAGCTTTTCTGCTAGGAGTCATCTCTCCCCTGTCGAACTCTCTTGCCGTCGGTATCCGACCAAGTTCATGGTACTGCCTCCTGAGGGAGTCCTGGATATCCTCTTTGTCGTAGGTTTCCTTGAAGATGTCCAGTCCAGCATGCCACAGAGCGCTGTTCCACTCACCGAACCTCGTCTGGTAGGTGCTTGGAGATGGTGCGTCCTCCACATCCCTCAGACCACTGGCCGAAGGGCTTTTGCCCTGCTTCTCGGCCTCAAGCTGCAGGTAAGCTACAAGCTCAACTTCATCTGTTGAACGGCTTTCAAGCGCTGAGTATCTCTTCTTGAACATCTCGATATCCTCTGAATCGCCTATCAATCTGTAGTTGGCGTTGCTCCAGTCCTCGGCAAGTTCAAGCTCATTGAGGAACGCAAAAACGCCGCTGCGCTCCCGGGATTTTTTAAGATAGTCTGTGGAGTAAGAATCCTGTAATATATCGACCAGGGCATCGCTCTTTATCTTGCCGTACATATGCGGTTTTTCCCGCCTGTACCTGATCAGTCCACGGGTGATAAACTCTTCACTCGAACAGTTGTTAACCACTTCACCTGTTTCTGTTCCAAGATATAAATATCACTCGCTTCCCGGTCGGTTCCAGTATACACCGATCAGGAGCAGCGTCACTATGAACAACGAGTACTCCAGGATGATAGTATCGTAGAAGACCGTCAATAGTAGAAGCGGTATAACGACTGCCGAGTTCATTACAAGGTACTTGGCGAACGTCTTCGAGTTCAGCAGCTCCTGGTTCGGATTCAAGCCTGTTATGCGTGAGGCTATCTCCGCAGTGTAGAAGTTGATAGCAAACCCGGTGATCAATGCCATCACAAGATGCCCGGGGTAGGCCAGGTATGATAGACAGATAAGTAGAGCTGTCAGGGGTATCGTAACCGCCAGGTAGGCTTTCTTCTTCGAGTCAAGAAGCATATTTTTGTCAACTGGTAGATTGAGGTAGTCTTCCAGCTGGTCAAAGCTGTTCAGCCAGTTGTAGACCGTCAGGTTTACCATGCCAATAGCAGCGGCGAATGAAAGCAGAGGATTTGTCAGCAGTGACTGTGCTGCCGGGAAGTAGAGCAGTGTGAACCAGTAGAAACCGGTTATGAGCCCCACAGAGAAAAGTATCTTGAAGACCCCGCCTGATGACCTGGAAAGATCGGTCACCGATTTAGCTGTCAGAGGTCTCATATTAGAAAGATCTGAGTAGCTGAAGAGCTCCGCTCTTTTCACGTGTAAAGAGCTCCTTGCTATGATTATGCTTATAGGAAGTCCGACGAAAAACAGTCCGAACATCTCCATCCCCGGGACTAAAAGAGAAGGATCTACGAAGAAGAATCCCAGGAATACTGGTAATAGGAAAAGCCCAGTGTAGTATATCAGATCTTTAACCAGGAAAGCTCCCAGAAGCCTTTTTCTTGAGACCGGAAGCGTTCTTGATGAGTAGATAAGAAAGTTGGTGGGTCCAAAAACGTTCTTCAGCATATCGCTTGAAGAGAAACCTATAGTCCCTACTGTTAAACCCATGAAAAGCCCAAGGAACGCCAGAAAGCTTCCGAATGCTTCAGTGGAAAGCGTGGAGAAATTGAGCACGATATAGCTGGCTACGAAGGTTATCATGAACATCATAAGCGGGAAAGCAGCGAAGTTAGATCCACGGTAGAGCTCGGAGTGCATCCGCCACTCCTCTCTGATCATCCGTTTAATCATTCTTCATCGAGGAACTTGTCTTTCAGGTTTTCCACTCCCTCAATCTCGTCAATCACTTCTCCATCTTTCAGGAAGAAGACTCTGTCGCATATCTCCTCTGCCAGCGATATCACGTGTGTACATAGGAATACTGTGTTGCCGTTGTCCCGGTGCTCCCTGAACATATCCTTCGCTCTCTCCTGGACGATCGGGTCAAGGTTGACAAGCGGTTCGTCTATGAATACCAGTTCAGGCCTGTGTATGAATGCCTGCGCAAGCATCAGTTTCTGTCTCTCACCTTTAGAAAGATCCTTTGTCAGCTGGTCCATCTTGCCGCCGAGATTAAGTTTTTCCACGTACTCCTCGATGTCGAAATCTTCTTTCCGTACATCCGACACGAAGTCGAGATACTCATTGCCTGTCAGGAAACTAGGTGGATCCTCTCTTTCAGGCAATATACCCAGCTTCTTCCTGAGCTCGACCGGCTCTTTTTCCGGGTCGATCCCAAGAACTTCTACCTTCCCGCTGTCCCTGTCTATCTGACCTGTAAGTATGTTTACAAGGGTGGACTTTCCAGCGCCATTGGGTCCGAGAACACCGATGATCTCTCCTTCTTCTACCTTTATAGATGCATCCTTCAGGGCCTCGACATCGTCAAAGTTCTTCCTGATATTCTCGGCTTCGATAACAGACATGTAGAAAACTTGGTTCTCCCCGTAATTAAACTTGCCTGATGGGATTAAAAACTAATTTAACAGTATGTCGACCAATTTTTCCCTGATGACCGACGAGGACTGTACAGAGACCGTATCACGAAACACTGCCGAAATCATCACCGAAGAAGAACTCGCCGAGATATGTGAGAAAGATAATCCGGTGGCGTATATCGGCTATGCCCCGACAGGCATGATGCACATCGGCCACTTCACTACCATCAGGAAGGTCGCAGACTTTGTTAAAGCTGGGTTCGACTTCAAGATTCTTTTAGCCGATGTCCATGCGGAACTTGATATAGAGAAATCGCCAAGAGAGCTTGTGGATGCCCGGACAAAATACTATAAGAAAGCTATCAAGGGCATGCTCGAAGCCTCGGGAGTAGATCCTTCGGAAGTAGAGTTCGTGAGAGGAAGCGACTACCAGCACAGTCCAGAGTACCAGAAAGGCTACATGAAACTCATGGAGAATATGACGGTCAACCGAGCCCAGAGATCGGTTAACGAGGTCGTCAGACACAGTGAAGGTATGAAGGCTTCCGGTCTTCTTTACTCTGCGATGCAGATAATGGACTGCGCCTCCGACGGACTTGACGTCGATGTTGCTTTCGCCGGAAGAGATCAGAGAAGGATCTACATGCTTGGAAGAGAGGTCCTCCCTGATATCGGTGAGAAAAAGCCTACATGCGTGTTCGCCCCACTCCTATCCGGTTTAACAGGTGGAAAGATGAGTGCTTCAAAGGCGTCTTCAAAGATCGGGATCCACGACTCCGAGCAGGAGGTTCTGGACAAAGTAAACGAGGCTTACTGTCCGCAGGGAGAGCTTGATGACAACGGTGTTATGGAGTACGCACGCTACCTTGTCTTCCCGATCCTTGAAGCGAAAGACGAGAGCTTTGTAGTCGAGAGACCGGAGAAGTATGGTGGAAATATCGAGTACAGTAACTACCAGGAGCTTGAAGAGCAGTTCCTTAACGAGGACCTTCACCCTCAGGACCTGAAGAAGGCTGTAGGCAAGTATATCTACGAGGCACTCCAGCCTATCCAGAACAGGCTTGAAGGCGAGGAAGAGCTTTTGAAGACAGCGTACCCGGAAGAGTACCTGCAGTGACCCCATCCTCCACATATCTTTTCTTATTATCTTCTATTATCTGACTTAGAACCCTATATGCGCTATTCAGCTGACTGTATATGCCCAGAGCCTATGAATCCGCCGGTTGCTGGTCCTCCGACCGGTAAATGCCTTCTTTCATTTACTTTCATCCTCTGTATATCCCTCTTTATCCTGTCAGATGCCTTTCCCGGCACTTTCCGTGATACCTGGTTCAGTACCTTGATGTTATCCTCGTAGGTCAAGTTGATCGACCTAGAAACGTTGGCACGTCGCTCTTCCGGTAGATCACTGGTCTCCCTTCTTGCAGACTTCATGGATGAACGAAACCTTTCGAGCGCTTCGGAGGCATCACGTGAATCGTTCCTATCGGCAAGTGTTTTAGCTTCAGAAAGTCTTTCACGGGCGATCCTCATGTGAAGCTCAGCCTTCTTTTCTGGATCGAAGGTCAGTGTAAGACTGATGTGATCGAGAGCTGTATCAAGCCCGTAGAAAGCTGAACCCGGCATAACACCAGGATCAGGAAGTCTTGATCCGCTGGACTGGCTTGCAACAACATTCGATGCTGCGAGAATGATTATAACTGCCAGTAAAGCTTTTTTCATGTGAAAGTCTTGGCTTCAAGCCTATAAAAAACTAGTTTTACAAACTGTTTAACCAGTGAGAGAGACAGTCGACCTCGGTGACAGGAAAGTAACCCTTGTAGGTACAGCACATGTTTCAAAGGAGAGCCTGGAAGAGGTCAGAGATACTATAGAGGAGATAGGGCCGGACCTTGTAGGTGTAGAACTGGACCAGGATAGATATGAATCCCTGACCGATAGAGAGGGCTGGAAAGACCTGAATATAGTTGAGGCGATAAGAGATGGTAAAGGATACGTTCTCTTTCTTAACCTACTTCTTTCGATATATCAGAGGCAGATAGGTCTTGAAGAAGGCGTTATCCCTGGAGAGGAGATGATCGCAGCGATAGATGAGGCAGAGGAAAGAGATATAGAGTTCAGCCTTATCGACAGGAATATCTCAGAGACATTTGAAAGACTGCGAGAGGAACTATCCTTCTGGGAGAAAGCAAAACTTGTTGGTTCAGCACTCTATGGAGAAGTCGGTGAGGATGTCGAGATAGAGGATCTTAAACAGGAGAACGTTCTCAACCAGCTGGTCAATGAGCTTAAAGATGAGTTCCCAGGCATATCACGGGTTTTCATCGATGAAAGGAACAGCTACATGGTAGAAAATATACTGGAAAAAGATTTTGAACACGCAGTCATAGTCGTCGGGGCAGCTCACGTCGACGGTATAAAGAAGATGCTAAAGGATCAGAAAAAGACAGATTTAACGGTCTCAAAGCGCCATATACCATGGATGACGATACTGAAGTACGGTATGCCGAGTGCGATAATACTTGGACTGGGCTACAGCTTCTACCAGATAGGCTGGAGTACAGGTGTGAAGGCGACAGCGTTCTGGATAATGTCTAATGGTTTGCTCGCCATGTCGGGAGCTATACTCGCTCGTTCACATGTTTCTACATGGATAATATCATTCCTCGCCGCTCCTTTAACATCCCTTGACCCTGCGCTGGGAGCTGGGATGGTGGCAGCATACTTCGAGGGCAAGATGCATCCTCCGACAGTCGATGAACTCGAGAATATCGCTTACATAGATGATTACAGAAAGCTCTGGCACAACCAGGTAGGACGGATACTGCTCGCATTCATCTTCGTAACTATAGGTTCAGCGGCAGCGACATTCATCTCCGCGGGTTATATAGCCAGTCTTATAGGGCTCTAGATGTCGGTGGCAGAAGGATCAGTCTCCAAACGGTTTAAAGCTGGAACTGGAAGTACGGGTTATGTCAGAGGGTATCGGCAGACACAAGGGTAATGTTGAAACACTTCTGCATGAAAAGAAAGAACTCTCAAGATTGCTGAATATAGTCAACAGCCAGCTGGAAAGACATCTGAAAGCTTTAGAGGAGGAAGGTGTCGACACCGACAGTTTCATACAGGAACTCCATGACAGACAGCAGGGAAGCAACAGTAAACAGAGTCAGGGTAAGACACGGGGGCAGAAAGACGACTCATTGGATGACAGTCCGGAACAAGATCATAGAGATACAGGAAACATACGAGAAGAGGGCAACCACAAGGAAAACAGCAAGGACCGTGACTTCAACCCTCTCTAGAGGTTGTGCTTGGCTATAATAGTCTTATTTTATCCTGAGTACAAATCCTAGAACACCATGGTCGAGATCAATCTATACAACGAGGATGCGCCAGGCTACGATGACATTGCAGGGATGCTGGAAAGCCGTGGTTTCCGATTCAACAGGCTGGAAGAATCCAGTCACAGAGAACTGTACTCAGAAGATGTCGTGCTCGGTATATACAGAGAGGAGATGGATCACGAGATAATCTTTGAAGGTGAAGATATCGAGACTGCTATCGCAAACCTGAAACCCTCTGATGACGGGGCATGGCTCAGTAAAAGCTAGCTCAGTTCACATCATATATTTCTCTTCCCAAGAACGGATCCTTTCCCGCCAGTTCTGCCTCTCAAGCTCGTTCTCCTCGTTATTACCTTCTTCGGACTCTTTCGTTCTCAGGTAGACGCCTACAAGGAAACCGGATAGAAGCCCCATTAGATGAGCTCCATATGCGATACCGTTGTGAGCGCTTAAACCTGCGAGGTTGATAGCCATGTATATTACCAGGACGGCCCACATCGGAAGCGGGACACCTAAAGCCAGTCCTACCTGGTTCGGCCTGTATGTCGCAAGTGCAGCAAGTACGCCGGTTGCAGCACCTGAAGCACCGATTATAGTCGAGTCCGGGTAGAAGATGAACGCCGCTATATTTGCGAAAAGACCAGTTAGTATAAACGTCCAGAGGAAAGTCCTTGAGTCTGTCAGTAGCTCGTAGACAGAGCCGAATAATCCGAGGAAGAATAGGTTGTTCAGAAGATGTTCAAGACCTGCATGCCCCAGTATCGAGGTGAAAAACTTCCAGAACGGAGAGGTCGAAGCGTTGAAACCCGGATCGAAACCAGTGTAGACCTGGATGCCGTAGACTACGGCTATAAGACCGCAGAGCTTCAACGCCGTGAAACTGAATCCTTCTCTCTCCATCTGGCTAATGACCTTCTGTCTACACCTGTTCCAGAATGTCGACTGTATCTCCCTTACCTATCGACATTATCAGGGTTGAAAGTCTTGGACCCTGCTCTCTTGAAAGCAGAACCCTGTAGGATGTATTGAAGAACTCTCCGGTACTCAGCTCCGATTCATCCTTTACATCGAAGATCTCCCCGTCAAGCTCGTCGGCCTCGTCTATATCTGTCTCTTCAAGGAACTCTTTGAGAAGTCTCATCGCCTCTCTTTCATCACCAGAAAGACTTTCTTTGACCTCCTCAGGTATCTCGAAGTTTATCCTGTACCTGTACTCGTCGGGTGCGTACTCTCTTGCCCAGTTCTTGGCTCTTTTTAACCTGGAAAGAACTCTTTCCCTGTTCTCATCGCTAAGCTCTTCAGGGACGTGACCTGTCCTTCTCAGTGAATCGATGGCCTTTGTATCCCATTCATCCTCTGGAACGGTCTGGGCGACAAAAGCCGCCTGCTGGAACGTGGGTCGCACAGGCTGTTCATCAGGTATCTCGACCATCGCAAGTTCATAGACTCTTTTCCAGTGTCTTCTCTTCTTGTCGTTCTCAACTGTTTCAGGGTTGAAGTATGCGTTCTCTATCTTGTCGAAGTTGTCGTACCTCTGGAATATCTCCTCTGACTCGAACGGGATCTCGAAAGCTTTGTTCGGTCGTGTATTCGAGAAGAGGAACCTCACCATCTCAGGTGAATAAACCTTCTTCAGCTCGGAGATGGTGAACACGTTCTCCCCCGAACTGGATGAGATCTTCGAACCATCCTTTGTCACAAACTCGTACATCTGGTGTACAGGAGGTTCGTCTCCATAGACTTCTCTTATCAGTTCGTTGGCAGTATCTCTTGAGCCGCCTGCGGCTGAATGCTCTTTTCCAGCCGGTTCGAAGTCGACTCCTTCATAGTGCCATCTCATAGGCCAGTCAACTCTCCATGGCGGTTTAACGGAGTCATGCTCCCTGAAGTTCAGCGACATATCCTCGTCGCATTCCTTGCAGTGGTACTCGACAGTGTAGTCGCCGTCATAATCTGTGACTTCAGTAAAATCCTTTCCACACTCCTTGCAGTAAACCCTTAGAGGGTACCAGTCCTTCGGAAGCGGTTCTTTCCTGTATTTGTTCAGTATATCTCTTATCTTGTCTCTCTCGTTCATCGCCTTCTTGATAAGATCTGCGTACTCGCTTCTCTCGAACATCTCTGTCTGGCGGATGAACTCGATATCCATATGCATATCCTCAAGTTCTTCCTCCAGAGTCGATTCAAAGTGCTCGGCGTAGGAGTAGTGACAGCCCTCAGGGTCAGGAACCTTTGTCAGTGGAAGCCCCAGGTATTTCTCGAACTTGTCTGGAACGTTCTCCGGCACTTTCCGGAACCTGTCGTAGTCGTCCCATGAGTAGATGAAACGCACGTTCTCATCGTAGTGCTTCAGTGATTTCACCACGAAATCGGTTGTTATTATCTCTCTGAAGTTTCCAGCGTGGACTATCCCTGAAGGCGAGATACCTGATGCACAAACGTAGACGTCCTGGTCAGGGAATTTCTTTGTCACACCGTAAGCAAGCTGGTCTGACCAAAATAGGGGCTGTTCGTCGCTCATACAGGTTTATGTTAGGATGTTATTTTTAAACGAGTTAGCGATGGTCTGGTTTTAAAATATCAACAACTCCTTTACACTACATGACCGCTGGAATAATAGCAGATATATCATCCAACCTCAGGCTTTACTTCCTGATAGCGTTCGTTATCGGTGTCGCAGTATATCTTTGGTTTGAAAGAAAAAAGTTTGATAGACACGGCATATTCTTCGTCAGGAGGACTCAGAAAGGGCTGGAAGAGATCGACAGGGTTGCGAAAAAGTTTCCACGTTTCTGGAAATGGTACGGGAACCTTGGAGTGGTCACAGGTGTACTGAGCATGATTATATCAACTGTCGGGATCGGCTATGCGTTCTACGAGATGCTGGCCACTAAAACAGTTCAGAACGGGCCAAGTCTGATACTGCCTGGTGCGGTATCCCAGGCAAAGATCCAGCCAGGAGTCTCGTTCATACCAGCGGAATACTACCTTGTAGCCATTGCGATCCTCGTCACGGTACACGAGTTAAGCCATGGAGTCATCGCAAGAAGACTCGATATCGATCTTAAATCGATAGGCTATGGCTTCCTTGCAGTTATACCCATCGGATTTGTTGAGCCTGAAGGCGATAAATCGATGGAAGGAGAAGATCTTTCCGTGGAAGCATGGGAGATAGATGACTGGATGGCAAAGGTCAAGGTCGCCTGCGCTGGAAGCTTCGCGAACTATCTTACAGCCGCACTGTTCCTGGTACTGGCGTTCGGAACTGTCTCAGCTGTCACGACACCTTCCGATGTCTACTACAACGCACAGCAGGGTTATCCGGCTGCTAAAGCTGGTATGGACAACGGTACTATAGTCCAGATAAACGGTCAGGACGTCGACACCGTTGACCAGCTGAGAAACGTTACCGCTGACGTGAAGCCAGGAGATAACGTTACTCTCTGGACCTCCGAGGGCAACTTCACTATAACGACTGTGAGTAAGGAAGGCTACGACGGCGGGTACCTAGGTATCCTGATAGGGAGAACGACTGTTGTTAAAGAAGGCCTGGATCCTTACACATCATACCTTAACTGGCTTATCGGACTTTTCTACATGGTCGCTAACCTGAACTTCCTGATAGGACTGTTCAACATGCTGCCTATAAGACCGCTTGACGGCGGACTTGTAATGGAAGCGGTGATCCAGAGATATCTTGGAGAAGAGAAGATAGATTATCTCAACAAGTTCACGCTCTTCGTCTGGATCCTATTACTCGGTGCGATACTTCTCGGTATCGCATCGACATTCCTCTAATTTATTTCAACCTTGGTGCCGTTAACGAATTTATGACACACACCATCAAAATAGTTGACAGGGATAAAGAGGTCGAGGCCGAGGATGGCCAGGACATACTTAACGCACTTCTTGAGGGTGGCGAGGAATGGATGCACGCCTGTGGAGGTTTCTGCAACTGCACTACCTGTAGAGTAAGGATCGAGGAAGGCGAGGATAATATCTCTCCGATGCAGGATGATGAAAAAAACACTTTAAGACGGTTCAAGGGCGATGAAGTGCTTGAAGGACCTTTCCGGCTTAGCTGCCAGACAAAGGTTTACGGCGACATCGAGATATCTGAACCGGACTGGTACTGAGGGATCCTGGAGGTCTCTAACTTGAAAGATATCATCGTGGTTGGGGCAGGGCCGGTAGGGAGCCATCTGGCGAAAAGGTTCGCTGAGAAAGGAAGGGATGTGCTTGTTATAGAGCGCTCCGATGAGATCGGACTGCCTCTCGCCTGCTCCGGTCATGTCTCTCCCGACATCTGGGACTTTGTTCCCGAGGAGTCAAGGGATAGGCTTCTCCAGAACAGTATCCGGGGAGCAAGGTTTCACTCATCTGACAGCGAACACCTTTTCCACAAAAAAGAGCCGGTCTCCTATGTTATAGATCGGGTAGAGCTTGACCGGGTGAAAGCTGAAGAAGCGGAGAAAGCAGGTGCTGGATACCATCTAGGAGAGACAGTAAAATCAGTTGAGGAGAAAGAGGATAGAGTCATCGTCACTACGGATAAAGATGAATATGAAGCAAGGATAGTTGCAGGAACCGATGGAGCCCAGTCAAAGGTAAGAGGTGAGGCCGATATCGATGATCCTGATCATTTCTACCAGGGACTTCTTTGTTTTACTGATGAGCAGGACTCCGATGACTTCGTGGATGTGTTCCTCGAAGTTCCGCAGTTCTTCGGCTGGAGGATCCCTCGTTCCAACTCGGTTGAGTACGGTGTCGCTGTTCCGAAAGGAGAGGTCCACACGGAATGGCTTGACGAGATAACTTCCCGGTATACCGAGGACGGTGAAAGAAGGAACTTCTGCGCTGGAGCCATACCGATAGGTCCCCCGGAGAAAGTGACCTCGTCAAGAGTGTTCCTTGCCGGTGATGCTGCAGCACAGACAAAGCCTTTCACAGGAGGAGGTATACTCTACGGTATGAGATGCGCCCAGATAGCTTCAGAGACCATAGATATCGACGATCCGTCGACTCTTCAAGATTATGAGAGAGTCTGGAGGAGGGAGGTAGGCCGTGAGATACGCCTGGGAAGATGGATAGAAAGAAGCTACAGCTGGCCTCCTGTCATCCAGAAGCTGGGGATGAAGTTATTCCAGGGAAGTATCGGTGTTCACATGGATAGACCTTCGACGCTTTTCAGCCTTGAGCAGTTAAAATCGATGTTCCACAGGTCCTGACTGGTGTTTTAAAAAAACTTGAAGTAAGATGATAGGTAGAAGGTAGGCATAATGCATCTTGGAGTGATACCAGACGGAAACCGGAGATACGCTGATAACCACGACATATCGAACGAGGAGGCGTATAGACAGGCTAAAGGGGTCATAAAGGATATTGGAGACGATCTCAGGGATAACGATGAGATCACAGAGGTAACATTCTACCTTCTTTCAGAAGAGAACCTTCAGAGGGATGATCAGGAGCTTGAAACACTTCTTAAACTCCTGGAAGAGTACATCGAAGATGTATCATCATCTTACAGCGACAACGGTTTCGTTCTCAACTGGGCTAGCACCAATCCTGAGGCGCTTCCAGAACATATGAGGGAGAAGATCCGTGGTCTTGAAGAGAAGTTCGACTCCGGGGACAGGAGACTGAACATGCTGATCTCCTACTCGGGAAGAAATGATATACTCCGGGCCTCGAAGAAGATAAGCGAAGATGATGAAGAGTTCAGCAGAGAGAACATGCTTGACCGACTTGAAGTCGGATCACAGATGGACTTCGTCATCAGAACAGGAGATAACCCTACGAGAGAGTGTCTCTCCGATTTCTCGATCTGGAACTCATCTTACGCAGAGTTCTACCACATAAAGAAGAACTTTCCGGCGGTCGAAACCAGTGATGTAAAGAACGCTCTTGACCACTACAGCTCTTTGAGAAGAAAGAGAGGACAGTAAGATGTCGATGCCGAAATGCTGGAACTGTGGAAACGAGATGAGAAAACATGTCGCCTGCGAGTTAAAATGTCCTGAATGTGGATTTATACGGGACTGTTCCGATCCCTAGAAACCGCTTCTGTAGATAACTCTCTGACCAGTACAGCTATTGCACATACTGAGCATCGTCTTATTTTTACAGCCTTTCTTGGAACAGGTTCTCATGGATTATAAACTGGTCATGGACTGTTGAAATAGTTTACTAGATATCCCTAAAGGTAGTTCGCTGCTTTTTCAGCGTACTTCGCCATAACATCTGCTTCAACGTTGACGCTGTCACCGATATCTTTCTCTGAAAGAACGGTCTTCTTCCATGTCTCGGGTATTATGGTGACTGAGAAACCTTCATCGTCTACATCAGTCACGGTAAGACTTATGCCCTCAACTGCGACAAAACCTTTCTCGACTATATACTGTTCGATATTTTCCGGCATGGAGAACCTGAAGTTCCAGCCTTCCTCAAGCTCCTCGACTTCAAGCACCCTTGCGACATCTTCAACATGTCCCTGGACGTAATGACCTCCCATCCTGTCCTCCGCTTTAAGCGATCTCTCAAAGTTGAGAGTATCTCCTTCCCTGATATCGGAGAACCATGTCTTGTCAAGAGTTTCTTCGGCAAGGAAGAATACGGCATGATCATTCCCGGAGTCTTCGACTGTCAGACAGGCCCCGCTTAAAGATATACTGTCACCTATTTCAGCATCCTCAAAAACAGTATCAGATCTGACCTTTACCCTGACTCCTTCTCCAGCCTCTTCAACTGAGATAACCTCTCCAGTTTCTTCAACAAGTCCTGTGAACATACCGGAAAGATTTAGCGTACAGGCTTTTAACTCCTCTCCTTTACAGTTACCGTATCGTTATCCTTGAGACTGTATTTCTCTCTCAACTCCAAGGACGCCACAATCTCTGCTACACTGTCCCCGTGATGGGTCTTATCTATCTCAAGAAGAAGAGCGTCTGTCTCCTCAAACTTTACAGGGAAGACGTTTATACCTCCGAATTCATTCCCGTCTTTTTCAAAAGGTTCCAGTCTCTTAGATGGAAGAGTTTTCTTCAGTTCCTCAAGCTTATCAATTCCGACTCTCAGGTTCAAGGTGCCTGGAAACGGTTTTTCTCCAAGTATATCTTCAAGGAAACGGCTGTACTCTTCTATCCTGAGGAATCCTGCAGCTTCCCCTGACCCTGAGAACACCTCACCCTTTAACTCTGTCATTTGTTTTCACTCAGTGATAAATTTTTAAAGATTCGCCTTTTATTGTTTCCGTTATGTCAACCAAATGCAAAGTTTGTGGTAGGACTGAGGAAGAGCTTGAATCTGAGTTCGGTAATGAAACCGAGTTCAGAGAGCACCAGGGTATAACCAAGTGCTCAAAGTGTATCCGGGAGTATAAGGCTATGGCTGGAGATTCTGACAATGAGGAATCCCAGACTGAGTCGAAGAGCTGGAAGGATCACATCAATGCGTGATCGATATACTTCTCTAATTCCTGTTTAAACTGTGTTGCCAGTCGCTATAGTTTTAAAAGAATCGTCTATAAACGATTTTCTATGGCAGAAGAACCAGACTATGAAGATATTCTGGATCAGAACGTTCGAGATGTCAAGGACTCCCTCAGGGATCTAGATTCTCCTGACTGGGAGAGAGTACTCGAACTGGAAAAAGATAACAAGGACAGGAAAACTGTAAAGGAATTTGTCCAGGGCCACATCGAAGAATCTGAAGAAGCAGAAGAAGGAGTGGCACCATACACAGACGCCTCTGAGGAACCGGCTGAAGAAGTAGCGCCGTATGTAAGCGAGGATACTGAAGGAGGACTTCTAGGATCTCTCACCAATCTACAGGTGGCATCTGGAGGAGTCGTCCTTGGTGTAGTTATCGGACTTCTTGTCGGTCTAGTGGCTTTCCAGTCCGGACCACAGGTAGGTCCTAACCAGGTCCAGAACCAGGTTCAGCAGCTGTTCACTGCGTCCGGGGTACCTGCACAGAACATCGATTTCGTGCAGACAATCCAGAAGCATGGCATGTACTACATGCAGGTCAACGTTACCTCGACAGGTAACCAGAGCCAGACGAGCTCAAGACAGTTCTACGTATCAAGTGACGGAGAACTATTATTCCCTGTAGTCAAGAGTTCTTTTATCCAGACCCCTATCAACGTACAGGACACCCTACAGAGGATCCAGGCTCAGAAGCGACAGCAGATGAACCAGGCGGGAAGCCAGAACTCGACCCAGTAAAATTCTCTGGCAACACATTTTCTTTTCTTCTTTACTTTATAATCCAAAACTTCTTACGGGACTGGACACATTCGGTTTACAGGTGAATCAAACAATGACAGATCACGGTTTAATCGAACTACCATATGACTACGACGCTCTATCTCCGCAGATCTCCGAGCAGGTTATGAAATGGCATCACGACGTACACCACCAGGGCTACGTCAACGGCTGGAACTCTGCGGAGGAGGGACTGGAAAAGCAGAGAAAGAAAGGAGATTTCTCAGATACAGGAAATCTGCTTAACAGCTTCACCCATAACTTCTGTGGGAACATCCTTCATGAGACATTCTGGCACAACATGTCGCCGAACGGCGGCGGGAGACCAGAGGGAGAACTTCTTGAAAGGATAGAAGAGGAGTTCGGTAGCTACGAGAACTGGAAGAACGAGTTCAAGGCCGCTGCAAAATCTGCTTCAGGCTGGGCGTTACTCGTCTATGTACCTTACAGCGATGAGCTTCACAACGTCGCAGTCGACAAGCACGACGATGGTGCGGTCTGGGGAGCACATCCAATCCTGGCTGTCGACGTCTGGGAGCACTCCTATTACCACGATTACGGCCCTAAAAGAGGAGACTTCATAGACAGTTTCTTCGAACTTATCGACTGGGATGATGTAGCTGAAAGATACAATGATATCGCTCAGCGGTTCGAGTAGTTTCTCGAATCTTCTTTTTTCCTTCTTTTCACCTGTCCTCTGCTATATTGATTTACTTTATTAGTGAGGGAAACCTATTCTTTCTCCGGGGAAGGGAAAATGGAAATAACACTCCAGCTCGTTACAGAGATTCCTGTTGAGATAGATGAAGACGAGAAACCAGAGAAGCTCGTGGAACAGGAAGCATAGATGCGGTTGAGGCGAACTCAGTTTTAGGTTTCATCTCAAGTAGAGAGACTTCTATATCATTGACCTCCAGACCTGGCTACAGAGAAATAATATACGAAAGAGCGCGGAGCGCGGGATTTGAACCCGCGTCTTCACCGTGACAGGGTGAAATGATGGGCCGGACTACACCAGCTCCGCAATGGTTACGCTCTCGACGAAACCTTTACAGGTTTCTGGAGACGCACAAACTGCGGATGCAGTTTGGAGTATGGCGCAATATGAGGCTCCGGCAGGTGCCGAAACATGGCCGTGAACCATTTAGAGAATGGCTCTAGGCTGTAATCAACTGTTGAACGTAAATTCTTTTAAACACTTCACATCTTGGATTTTTAGATCGAAAAAGATTTCAGGAGCAGCCGGAAACCGATTATAATTAAAAGCGCGAGAACCAGTTTTTCCACTGTTTTTTCAGATGCCCGATGCCTTGACATAACGCCCATTTTAACTCCGACGACAGCCGGTATAGCTCCGATCAAACTGAGATAGGCAATGTCGAACGATGCGAGACCAGTGGCCCAGGATATGCTTACCCGTGTCAGCCCAAGTACGAGCATGGTGAAAGCGACTATGCCTGCGAAAACATCGGTTTCAAGGTCTCTTATATCGAAAAAGGTTACAAACGAAACACCGATATTGGTTGAACCGAAGACTACGCCTGAAAAAAGGCCGTATACAGCGTTTTGGAGCCTGGAAAACTCTTTCACTGCTTTGTCCTGGATAAAGAACCTGTAAGACACGAAGGCCAGGGTCATAACCCCTATAATACCGGCCAGTATTTTCGATGGAAGATAGTCTATCAAGAGCACGCCAGCTATTGAACCGGTCATCGACGATAAAAGCATGATCTTGAACCTTTCAAGGCATATTTCAACGTGGCTCCTGTCAAGCTTTGCTATAAGGTCGAACTGGCTGGCTATAAGCGGTATTAAAACCAAGGTGACGGCCTTCGAAGGCTCGAAAACCATCGATGCAAGAACCGTTCCAACCAGGGCAAAAACCGAATCCTGCGACACCCTTGATATATCCCGCGGTAAACAGAATTAATACCAGCAAAAGGGTTTCCGTGGCCATGGATAGAGTTTGCGGAAGACGGTTTAAAGTTTGTCTAGGTGTTTGAATACATGACCCGATCAAAATACATCATCATCGGCGACGGCGTTGCCGGGGCGACAGCTGCAAGGACTATCAGAGATGAAAGCAAGGACACTGAAATCACTGTTCTGACTGATGAAAAGGAACCTCTATATAACAGAATCATGCTGAAGACATACATGAAAGGCTCTCTTCCAAAGCAGTACACCCGGATGCACGACGAGAACTGGTACGAGAAACGCAACATCAATCTTGAACTCGAGACAAAGGTTTCAGATATAAATGAGGGGGACCAGTCGGTAGTCACCGAGAGCGGTGATACCTACAGCTACGATAAACTGCTTGTAGCAACCGGCGGGAATCCAAGAACTTTGCCTGAAGACGAGGATTTTGAAAACGTGTACTACATGTGGACAATGGATGATGCCGAGAGAGTCAAGAAATCTGCGGAAGAAGCCGAAAAAGCTGTCGTGATCGGCGGCGGACTGCTTGGAATCGACCTCACTGTAGCGTACGCTGAAAACGACTGCGAGACCTACTACCTGATCAAGGACGACAACTGGTGGCACCGAGGCCTCGATAAAGAGGGAGCGAAGATCATCCATGAAAGGCTGGAAAATATGGGCGTCAACATTGTCACGAACGTCCGTGTTGAAGAACTGGGGGGCGACGAAAAGGTGAATACTGTAGTGCTTGACAACGGCGAAGAGATCGATGAGGTTGACGCGGTAGGTGTCGCTATCGGCCAGACACCTAACTCGGAGATTGTAGATGTTGAGAAGAACCATACCGAGATGATCAAGACTGATGAATACCTGCAGACCTCCAATAAAAACATCTTCGCGGCCGGTAACATGGTCGAGTACTACTCTCCTGTCTTTGAAAAGAGAACTGTCAACGGGTCCTGGGATCACTCCGAGGAAATGGGTGAAACAGCTGGAAAGAACATGGCCGGTGAGAAAGAGGTCTTTGATTACGTCAACACCTACGGTGTAGGCCACTTCGATGCACAGTTCCTTGCCATAGGCGACTGGGGCGGAGAACCAGTCTCGAAAAAGTACGATGACAGCCATTACCGTCGTCTTTTCTTCGATGGGGGCAGGTTGGTAGGCGCGGTGATGGTCGGATACACAAAAGGTCAGGAGAAGATAAAGCAGATGATCCACGATAAAGTAGAGGTCGAGGACAGAGAAGCTCTTCTTGAGAAGGATTACTGGGAGTGAAACCACTGCGATACTGTCTCTTGAACAATCATCAAAAGTTTTTACTCGACAGTAGGGACATATTTAAAACTATTTATGACTAATAGACTTATGCCCTCACATACCCCATTTACGAGGGAGGTGCACCTAAAATGAGTATAAGAGAAGAACAGCTGGCTATATCATTGACTCCTGACCAGCTTGAACTAGTTGCTGGTACAGATACGAATATAGAGCTCAAGCTGGATAGAGAAGATTTGCAACCAGGGGGTGCGCTTTTCGAGACAAGAGTGACAGAACTTCTTGATGATAATGATCTTGAGTCAGATAACATTGCCAGTGTTCATCTACCTCCAGGATTCAAGAATACTGGCGGTATGACTGCTGAGAAAGGTAACGTTGGAAGGATAATAGATTTCAGCCATGAACAGATGACAGGCCTATCAAACCAGTTCATGGTCACTCATCCTCCGAAAGATTTCAATTACTCAGACCAGATATATCTTCTCTCAGATCTTTCCAGTCTATCGAAACATGATATATCTATCGAGAACACTTCGGCCGAATCGAACTGGTACACTCCAGAGGAGATAGGTTTCTTCGGCTACGCATCTTCAATCAAGGGTGAGCTTTCAAACATCTTTTTGACCATTGACAGTGCTCATCTGCCTCAGGAGGATTACATACACAGGAATTTCTCGGTGAACGGAGATAATTTTTACACGCCTAAAGGAAAGCTAGGCAAGATAATAGAGGAATCTGGGGCACCACTTTCAGCGATATTCGAGATAGACTATGATGCAGCTGAGGAACTTAATGACAGATTCCGTGAAGAGGATCTACAGGTACCAGCACACTTTCTTTCTTACCTTGGACACAATGTTGATGAGAATGTTGAGAGATACTTCGGTGATGTGAACGGCCTTATCACGAACAG
The DNA here is from genome assembly GCA_042217505.1 of Candidatus Nanohaloarchaea archaeon. Lineage (GTDB taxonomy): Archaea > Nanohalarchaeota > Nanosalinia > Nanosalinales > Nanosalinaceae > JBDGSN01. The sequence continues at coordinate 7,708 of JBDGSN010000020.1, read as the reverse complement.
CGAACTTGATGGAGATGAGTATCTGCCTCTGCTAAGGACGTTATATATGACTGGCGAACGGGTGAAGAACGTTCACCTAAATGACCCCGTAGAGAATGATGTACCTGCTTCTGAAAAATACGATAGCAACCTTGCATTATCCAAGAGCATGGATTACATGGCTGACAACGATATAAACGTGGTATTGGAACCTGAAGATAAGGATATAGATTCTTCAGAAGTTTATGATATGCTGGATACTGTCCCAACCCGATAAATTAGTCACTACTTCTAAGAGGCAACGCTTATAAGTAAGCGGTTACAATATAATTATCATGGCCAGCGAGGACCAGGAAGAATACCTTCACTCAGATGAGCTGGCGAAATTCTACGAAACACTTGATTCTGTACTTGATGACCAGCGCCAGAAATATAATCTGGACGATGATTTCATGTTGTATGCGATGGGCGGTGCAACAGGAATGCTTCTTAACACGCCGCAGACAAGCAGACCTGCTAATGATATCGATTTAGCGGTTTACCATTCTAACCATCCTAATTCAAAAGATTCATACGTAGAGAAAGCTGCGCTAGAGAATGCCATGGCATATGTAGGATTCGAGTTCACGAATTCAACACATCCTGGCTATGAACCAACCCAGACAGGCACCCAGACCCTATCCAATGTAGATACAGAGAAAAACGATCTTCCGATAACCAACCTGGATCTGCTAGGAGGAAATAACCCTCTTGGAAAATATCCTATGGAGTGGATAAGGCAGTACAGTGAACCGATAACAGCTAACATAGCGGTTCTAGACCTAGAAGGTCTTGCGGTAAGGAAGATATTCAGGGCTACAGTCGACCGACAGGGTCCTGAAGATTCAGGTCAGGAATACGATATAGGTACTATAAGAACACATATCGAAGGAAAAGGTTCAGATGTTTTCAATGAAGATAGAGCCCGACAGGCATGGGACAGACTTCTTGATGCCAATCCTGAAAAGGAAAAACCATGGGCTGAAGCCCGCGGATTCCTTGTAGGCCGCTAGTTTAGTCGTGGTTGATCTCTACTTCGTCCAAGACTGAAAGCGCATTCGGACTTACTAAAGCCATGTCCTGCCAGTCCTTCGTCATTCTCGGGCATGCACAGTTGACGTAGATATCGATACCGAAACCCTTGTAATCCGATTCAAACACCCTGTCCTCGACGAAAACGTAGACATCTTTGCCGTGCTCCTCAAGCTTTTCCTTTGCGATCTCGACGGCTCTCATGTAGTTCTGGCCTTTCTTTGAAGAGGTGACGATACCCCATTTCTTCTTGTCCTTGTGCTTGATTACTCTTGCATGCTCCGCTCGTGTCTCATCGTCAAGAGAGTTGGCTGGCTCCACCCAGATGTTCTTCTGGTACGGGTCAACAACGTAGACATCCTTTCCAGCCTCTGAGACCTGCGCAGGATGGAAATGTCCTGAACCAAGGAAGACGAAAGCATCCACCTTGTGAGAGATGTTGTGGGCGGCACCTGCGTCACATCCAAGTACCTGGCCGACCTCGGTCGTCCTTAGACCGGTCTTTCCCTCGACCACCTCGAAGCCTTCTGATTCGAGGAACTCTCTGGCCTCATCAGCTCTATGCATGTACTGGGTAACTCCAATAATCCCGAGAGTGTCTTCCTCGTTCAGTTCATCGACGTTATCCTTGAGGACCTGTATTATTGGTCGGTCCTCTCTGTAGGGAAGGTAGTAGACATCGTAGTCGTTCATGTCAGCTCCTTCTGGATGCAGGAAACGGGTGTGTCCTACGTGGATAAGTGCGTCGGCACCCATTCTCTCAACTTTCTCATCGGCTATACCGCATGCACCGAACGTCGAAGCACCGACTATGACCGTGTCAAATCCTTCCTCCTTCAGATCCTCTGCGTAATCGATAATCTGTGGCTTTATACCGTCAGGTCCCTGGAGGCCTATAATATCGTAATCCTCCTTTTTGATCTCTTCAAGGACTTCTTCAAAGGTTTCGTAGTTGAACTGCCTTTCCTCGGCTTTTTGATCTTTCATAACTCGAATATATGGGGCAAATCTTTTTAGTCAATCATTCTGCAAGATCCCATATCTGTTGTATGTATTTGTTAGCCTGTCTCCGTTTCAGAACGCCGTAAGCGAAAATAATGCTGGAGGACTCTCCTATAGCTAGTGCTGCAGGCACTGAAAATGATCCTGTAAAAGCCACCCATGCGCTGAAAAGAGCAGGAGGCAGTGTTAAAGAAGCACCTATTAAGACGTTGCTGAGAGATAAATTATGCTGATATTTTAGATCAAGTATATTTTTGATTACTTCCTCTTCTTTCATTTCAACACCTATTCGAATTCATCGGCTAATAGGACGCCTATAACTGCAATACCTAAAACACTTAGAAGTAGACCAAGTGCGAATTCAGGACTCAAAATGCTTGAGGCTCCTCCTTGAGTCCATGATGTTAGAATCCCGAAACCAAGAATCATGGAAGATAGTCCTATGAAGCTTGCGAGGAATAGCCAGACAGTTGATAGAATTCTTCTCTATCCATAGAGGAATCTAACTATTTCTCGAATATGAACTAGAGGTCCCGCAGCCGATCCATGATGAAACGTTTCTCCTGTCTCGCAACCTCGGATCTCAACTCGGATAAAAACCGTTCAGGCGCGGCGTATACGTCGTAACCTTCCTCAACAGCTTCTGAAATCACTTCCTCCTCGGCCCGGTTCATCACCAGGATCCGCTTCTCGGCTTCGAGGTACTTGACCGCTTCGACACGTCCTTCTTTACCCAGCCTTCTAAGATCAAGAACCGCTACATCGCCGTCAAAGCTGAAGACATCACCGTAACTGGAGACATAACCGCTTCTCGGTATATCAAAAGCGTTTGTCTCATAGTCTGAGATAGCATAACCAGTTCCATACGGCGGCTGGAGATGCACGCCATGACCTGATTCAGGGTTAAGAGGCATCACTTCGGCAGCTAGGACATTGTCTATCTTTTCAGAACGCTCCTGTACTCCTGAGTTCATACCCGGAAGATCGTATGAACTTTTATCATCAGAACTCTGTGATGACCGGGAACTCTGAGACGTGAACGGATTCGAACCGTTCTGGTTCGAGATCTCTGTGGATCCTTCCTCTACACGGATCTCCTGACCTTCATCGAGCTCTCCCATGAAGCTGAATATCGCCGGTTTTCCCTGCTTCCTCGCCTTTTGTGCGTCCCTGGAGGCATATCCTCCCTTCTTTGCGATCAATGCAGAACTGTACTCTTCGGGAGGCACCGTCCGGTCTGAAAAGCGGATATCTCTACCGACTCTGCCCTGTATCTCGCCTTCTGAAACCCTTAATCCCTGTATCTCTGGTACCTCTCTTCGGTCGACCCTGTTAGGTCGGGCCTTCCATGCATCGATTACGTGGAAGCTGCCTCTCTTGTAGGCAAACTTAACATTAAAGCCTTCATTTACTATATCGGAGAAGAACTCCTCGACCTCGTTATCGGAGAAAGGTACGCTGCTAGGATTTACTTCCTGCCTCCTGTTCTGGCCATTGATAGGGTTCCTGGATATCTTAAGCTGCTCATCCGCCTTGCTCTTCCTTGCGACACCGTTGTCAGTTAGAAGGTAGATATGTGGCTGGGTAAGACCTTCTTCAAGCGATACTCCGAATCCTTCAACAACTTCCATCAGTCCAAGATCAGTATCATAATCGATAAGAGCTGAGCCGGAGTACTCGGCTTCCACCATCTTCTGTACTATTATTGCCGGATTATCATCGTTGTGCTCGTAGTAAGTCGCAGCAACTTCCTTAACAGCGTCCATGAGATCGGACGAACCTACGTTGAGACGGTACTGGTACTTTCCACTGTTCCTGCCCGAGACCCTGACTGATACAAGCTGGCTGCTTCTTTGTCCGCCGACAAGATTCTTCGCCTTGCCTGAAGCATTCCTGACCTCTGAGCTCATCCCTATATCGGTGTAGGCTTCCTTGATCCTTCTCCTGTACTCTTCGTTTGCCTGAGAGTTAAGGACTCTCTCGTTTTCGTTCGAACCAAAAAGTCCCTGAACCTCCTGAGGTGTTATAACGAAAAAGTTTGGTACTGACAGGTTTTCAACGGAGTCAAGAAAACGTGCTTTTTCCCCGACATCTCCTTCCAGCTGGTTTTTCCACTGTACCATGTATAGAATGATTGTTTCTCTTCGTTAATAATTATCGGCATCTGAAACGGGAGTGGAGAAATAGTTGAGGGGGATAGTGTAACAGAAATCAGGTAAGAAAAAAGGAGAGGATTTACTCCTCGTCCTGTTCGATGGTAACCCTGCATGAAACAGGCATCTTGTGGTTAGCTCGCTCCAGAGCCTGCTTGGCCTCCTGGATGTCGCCTTCCTCTACACTTATCTGGATGATGACCTGGTCATCATCTACCAGTGCTGCACGACCGATCGGTCGTCCGAAAGGCTTACGCATACCTTCGTAGTAACGGTCTGCCTGTGCGATACCTGCCAGTGGGTGGTATCTTAGAACGTGGTGTGGGTAAGGCCTGATCTCAAGCCTGTAATCCTCCATCGGTTCCAGAATCTTGTTCAGGTATGAGTTAGCTGCGATACGTCCCGCCTCGAGTGCCTCGGATCGGATCGAACAGCCCTTGGAAACTCTTAGAGTGACTGTCTTGCTGAACTCCTTGGTCCTGTTACCCATGATGTACTGGGTTACTCTCGGAGCTGGTGCTCCCTTGATGTAGTTATCTTTTTTCTTCTGGGACTGTCGGGTGTATGGCTGTCCCGGCTTTTCCCTGTAGATGCTTGCTGGTCTATCTCCCACTCGAAAACACCTTCGTGTTTTCTGCGTGCTCCGAACCTAGAAGGTTCGTGCGAACGTAGAAGCCGATTTTTGGCTCCGAGTGAGCAGAAAATCCTAGATTTTCGATCATTTTAATAACCTCTTACAACCAAATTCTCGGACTTAAGTTTTAAATAGGGTTTCCTATATTAGCCGGTCGTAAGCCCTGTCAAGTTGCTCCGCAGCATATTCTGCAAGGTCTGTCTCAGCCACATCATCAAGCTGCTCAACACCGTCAAGGAAAAGCTCCCTGTCACCGAGTATATAGCCCTGGGTAATAGTTTCAACGGCTCTTGTCGACACATCCTTACTATAATTGATGTCCTCTGGAAGACCTAAAGTGTTCTTCGCATAATCTGCTAGAGAACCTGCTGATCCGTCTATCCTGGCCATTATGTAGTCTTCTAGCATCTCATCTTCAAGTATTAGATCTGAGAACTCGCGGTATATCTCCGATATACTTACATCGTTCTCTTTTGCGAACTCAGATATCCGATCCTTGTCCTCGTACCTGAATGAGATAGTGTCAGCCATAGCTATCAGTAAGTAGCAAAATCTTTTTATCCGTGATGTTGGGAGTCACTAGTTTAAACCCGGAAACTACATTTAATCCGTGACTCTGCACGTATACCAGATAGGCGTAGGCGATTTTGGACGTTATGGCTTCGAGAAACTTATCGAGATCCACAGGAACTTCGATAGAGTCGATGTGAAGCTAGAAGCATTCTGTGACAGAGACTTCGATAACGCCGAGAAGGCCAGAAAGTTCGCTGAAAGAAACGGTATAGATGTGGAAGAGTTCACTGATGTAAAAGAGATGTACGAAAAAGCATCAGGGCATGAAGGAAAAGTCATGATCTACGATGCCGGGCCTACAGAGGATCATGCCGATAACGTTTACCGATCGTTGAGACACGGTTTCTTCCATCTCGCTGAAAAACCGCCGTCTATGACCAGAAAAGAGCATATCAAGGAGAAGAAGCTGGCTGAAAAGGAGAACGTGATGTGGAAAGCAGATTTCATAGAGCGTGAAAGTCCAGTGGTGAAGAAGGCACTTGAACTGCTTGAAGGGAAAAATATCGACAGAATAGAGGTCTTCCGAGAGAGCTCTGTTGGTATAGAAAAGATGCTTGACCCGGTTGCAAGAGCAGGGGTTAAAGGCGGAGATATACTGGACAAGATGAGCCACGAGGTATACGTTCTGGATATGCTCGAGGCTTCAGGTATCGAGGAAAAGCCGGAGATACAGGATGCCGAATCAAAATACTTCCTGCCTAAGAAGCCGGGATCTGAAAAACTCATGGCCATACACGGCGGATACACCGAAGAGATCAACGAAGAAACCGCCACGGCGATGACCAGTGCAGCATTCAACGCAGAGGGGACCGATATCAGATTCAACTCTAGCTGGCTCGGACCGGGCAGAGAATCCCGGATAAACGCACAGAAGGTGCGTAAGATAACCGGTCACAACCTGATCAACAAACGTTTCCGGGAGCTACAGGAGAAGGCATACCCGGACGAGGAATCACGTTACTTCATAGTCCGTGGCGATAGGGATCTAGCAGGGGATATGCTCAACAAGAAACTGTTCGACCTCGATATAGGTGAGGAGGTCGACCTGGATTACTACCTTCACGACCAGCTGTACAGGGTCATTGAGAAAGCCGTTCTTCAGGCAGCGGATAAGGAGAGCTATTCGGTCAATGATAAGGAGACGGATATCTTCATGAACATGCTTTTCGATGTCCGGGATAAAGCGGTTAAAGGAGATTTCTTGGAGGAAAGAAGAAAATCGCTTGAAAAAGTGGACAATATGATCGTTGAGGACAGAAAGGTACTTGAAACTGAAGAACATGAATCCTTAGCAGGTTGAGGGTCATAAAATGAAAGCAGTGATACCCTGTGCGAAGAAAGAAGAATCGCTTTTTCCGTTTATCGAGTCGAAACCCACCGCTTTGATGCCGGTAGCTGGTAAACCTATAATCAAACATATGATAGCTGATCTCCAGGATATAGGTGTCGACGATATCTATATCGTTACTAACTACCTGGAGGACAAATTCTTCGAGGAGTTTGACGAGTTCACGAATGTCAACCTCATCACGCAGGAAGAACTGAACGGAACAGGTGGTGCCGTAGAGGCATGTAATTTCATAGAAGACGACTTTCTTGTGGTCAATGGCGACGTTATCGCCTCAAAGGATGATATAGGGTCGCTCATAGACAAGCATGAGAACAAGGATTCTGATGTTACAGTGCTTGCAACTGAGGAAAGAAAGCCGGAGAAGTTCGGCGTATTCAGCATTGAGAACGACAGGATAACCTCTCTTGAAGAAAAACCGGAGGATCCTGAGAACACTCTTGTCAACACAGGTATCTACGTTTTCACGCCAGAAATTTTCTCAAAGCTCGAAGAGATGGAGGGTGAGAAAAGCCTTGCAGATGCGGTTGGAGGCATGATAGAGGAGAAAGACGGAAGGTTTGAATTCGTTTCAGACTACTGGATCGATATCGGTTCTCCAAAGAAGCTCTGGAAAGCCGACCAGGTCAAGAGAGAGTACCTCATAGACGAGACGGATATAAGTGATGACGCCGAGGTCCATGAAACCGCTGTTATAGATGGAAAGGCAAGGATAGAGAAGGATGTGGAGATCAAACCTAACACGGTGATCGAAGGAAAGGTTTTCATCGGAGAAGGATCGGTCATAGGTCCAAACACAACTGTAAGAGATTCGTCCATCAACAGTTACTCGCAGTTAAGAGCCTGTGACCTGGAAAGCTCCGTTCTGTTCGAGAAGAACGTCATGGATCCATCGACTTTTGTCGAGAACTGCATAATCGGTGAAGACTCTGAGGTAAAGTCTGGTTC
>JBDGSN010000002.1:0-3835 GCA_042217505.1 Candidatus Nanohaloarchaea archaeon | reverse complement strand
CCAGAAATAAAGAACAGAAAACTGGAAACAGGCCTACACAAGTTTAATAGGGATTAAGAGAATGAGGACGGGATTGTTCTTTCAAGAATTCAAAACCTTTAATTGAGTTAAGTTCTCGATTTATTCTATATGAGTCTAGATAAGGAAATTATTCTTGAAGGAGAAATAAAGGAGATAGCAGGATACTCAGGGAAAAAAGAGAGATGTCCTGAATGTGGACGTGAGACTGATGATGGATTCTGTGCGGTTCATGCTCAAGTAGATCCTGAAAAAGATTTCAGTTTAACAGTAAAGATTGAAGGAAAGAAAGTAAACCTAAATGAATCGCATTTCGAAGAAATAACAGGATTTAGCGTTCAAGAAATAGAGGCCTTACCTGAAAATGAAAAAATTTCATTGTTAAAGGAAAAGATGAAAGGAATAAAACTAAGAGCAACAGGTAGTAACGGGAAAGACAGGTTTTACCCAAATGAAGTGGATGTAATCAGTGAGTGAAATATATGGACAAAAAAGACCTCCAAAAGCGGTTCTCAAAACTATACAGAGGGTCTAAGGAAAATCTTGATCAGAGCGAAAGCAAGCTCAAGAGCAGGTTTCATAAGTCGGAGATTCTCGAAGATTTGGGTTATAATGAACAGGACATCAAGGTAGAGAAGTCAGATGAAAGAGGGAAAAGAACGGACATACACTGCACAGACGAGTACGGAAACGTAAGTTTTGTAGTCGAGTTCAAGAAACCGAATGTAGATGTAGGAAAGTCTAAACATAAGGAACAGCTCGTAGACCGCTACATGAAGCCTTTAAAGGCTGATTTCGGAATTCTATACAACGGACTCAAGGTAGTGGCATACAGAAGGGAAGGGCTAAACTCAGAACACCTTTTCACGAAAAGAGCGGATGACCTGGGAGACAAAGCCAAGGAAATAATCAAGTTTGCCGAAAAGCCGGACTACAGCCTAACAAAGATCGACAACGTAAGAGAATACTTTGAGAAGTTTGATGAACAAGAAGAAAAGCTTGAACTAGTTGAAGAATCCGCCAGAGAACACTTCTTCGAAAACTTCAAGTTAGAGAAGAACTCCTCATTCGAGAATCTGCTGATAAGCACTATAGATCTCTTCCAGCAAATGAAAGGAGAAAACCAGTTCCTTGACAGCGCTTTCAGATTCTGGAAAGAATCCTACGCGAAGAAACCAGAAGAAGTGCCGTCAAGCTGGGAAAACATCATGGAGAGGACGGATCTCTCCGGGAAGAGCGATCTCTATGAATTCATGTTCTGCCTAGAAACCTCATATGCCATATTTGCCCGACTGATTATGGCTAAATCAGGAGAGGACTATGACTTCTCCGATGCAAACTTCTCCAAGTTCATCGAAACAGAGGTAGACCGGGCCTCAAGAAGGGGAGACATAGCTGGAGCTTCCTGGGCAAAAGTAACACAGGAGCTCATTACCGACATGAGAGACAACCTAGTCAGTTCTGTATTCGAGGAAGACATCTTCTACTGGTGGACAGAACACTTTGAAGACAAAAGCTACAACGATCTTTTCCACGTAAAACAGATACCAAACGAGACAATCAAGTTCGGAACAAGCCTTGGAAAAATCACTCTGATGATCTACAAGTTCAACTTCTCCAAAATCGATGGAGACCCACTCGGAGTCCTATACCAACAATACTTCGACAAGGAAACCAGGAAAGCACTTGGAGAATTCTACACACCACAGGAAGTAGTAGACTACATACTCGACTCAGTAGACTACAACGGAAGACAAGTACTAGACAAAAGACTTCTTGACCCAGCTTGTGGATCAGGAACTTTCCCAGTATCAGCACTTCAGAGGTATCTTAACGCAGCAGAAAGCTCAGGTAGAGCCGAAGAAGAAGGCTGGGACCAAATACTTGACGAACTCTGTAATCAATATAGGATCGTTGGATTCGACATCCACCCGTTCGCAACAATCATGGCACAGATCCAGTTCATGCTCGTCCTGATGCCATACTACAAAAAAGCAATAGAAGACGCCAAAGAAAGAGGCGAACACTTCAAAATACAGAGAATACCAATCTTCCGAACAGACTCGCTCAAGGACGAAAGCAAGGGAGAAAACCCGACACTCGACCAGTTTGAAGGCGGAGAAAAATTCAAGATGGACGTAAAACTCCCGGTCAACAAAGAAGAAGGCGGAGACTTCTTCGACGAAGAATTCGCCATGCCTACACCACAAGCAGCCAGAAAAGTAGGCCTCCACAACAACCAAGAATACTTCGGCGCACTACAAGCCTTCTTCGACGTCATCAAAGAACAAGCAAGCGAAATGGAAGACCAAGACCAGGTACCAGAATTCGACAGACAAAGATTCGAAACCCATCTCAGAAAATACAGCCTCACTGACAAAGACTGGAACCAGATCTCCACGCTATTCCAAAGCTTCGCCGACCAACTACTCCACCAAATCAACCGCCTACAAACAGAATTCGACGACGGCCGCCTAATCAAAAGCATAGAAGACATCTACCTCGCCGCCCTCCTCAAAAACGAACAAAAATACGACTATGTTGTAGGAAACCCTCCATATGTCAATATTAAGAATATTCCAGAAGAGCGACAAGAAGAGTATAAGTCCAACTATGAGACGGCTTACGGGAGATTTGATCTCTATGTATTATTTGTGGAGAGAGGCATGGACTGGCTGGATGAGGGTCGTTTAGGTTATATTACCTCTAATAAGTTCACGCGATCAAAGTATGGGGAACCTCTTAGGAAATTGATTGCAGATACGGAGTCGCTTGAGAAGTATATCGAGTTTGGAGATGTGGACGTCTTTGATGATGCAACAAATTTCGCCTCTATCTTCGTGATAAATCCTAAGCTAGAGAAAAAGTATATTGAATATGCAAAAGTCTATGAGGGTTCAGAAAATGTTTTAGAGCGGATAGAGGAGAAGTTAGGGGATGAAATTTCTTCTGACGGCTTAGAAATATCTAAGTATCCTGTAAAAGAGCTTTCAGATAGCAATTGGAGATTTACGACAGAGAAAGTTAGAAATCTATCAGAAAAAGTAGAAAATAAATTCTCGGATACAATTTCTGATATTTCACACGGTGTGAGAGAAGGGGTTGCTCCAGGGGAGGATGATGTCTTCATAGTTGATAAGGAAACAATAGAGGAAAAGGATCTAGAGAAAGATATTATAATTTCGATGGCAAAAGGAAAGCAGGTTAGAAAGTGGAAAGTAAAGGGCGAGGAGCATAATCTAATCTACCCATATAAGGAAGATGGAGACCTTGTTAACTTTGATAATTATCCAAAAATAAAGGAATATTTGGAGAGAAATAGGGAAAAATTGGAAGACCGATATTGTGTTAGAAAAGCGGGTAAATCAATTTTTGAATTCCATGGGCCTCATCCTAAATCTGTTTATGAAGGAGAAATCCGATTACCGACTCCAGACATGAGTACTCAGAATAATTTTTCTCATCCAAGAGGATTTGAATCATTTAAAAATACAGCTTACGTGTTAACTTTCCCTGAAAGTATTGACTACGATTCGAATGAGCTTTTAGGAATTTTAAATTCTAACATAGCTGAATTCATAGTTAAGCAGGAAAGTCCTCCTTTAAGAGGGAGGCCATTCAGGTATAGGTACAAAAGCCAATATGTAGGTGAGATTCCTGTACCAGATGAAACTGATGAAATTGGCAAATTAGTGAAAGATATACTACAGAGGGAAAGCCTTGATGAGAAGGTAGATAGGTTTCCGTCCACTTATATAGGAGATTCTGAACTATCTCGGAAAACGCTCAAATGTAATTCCGGCCACCCTGATATGGA
>JBDGSN010000019.1:15034-55607 GCA_042217505.1 Candidatus Nanohaloarchaea archaeon | reverse complement strand
CCGGAACCCCTACGGGACAGCGCCCTCAACGCTGCGCCTTTGACCACTTGGCTACCCTCGCATGAGTTTGCCTTATTGTTTTAGGAGGGGTTGGCAAGCCGCACTTGGCTACCCTCGCATATTGTAAATATGCTATGTTGAGAAGACCTTAAAGGTCTTCGAACTCGCAAACTTTCAAGCGAAGTTCGAAACCGTTTAACGGTTTCTGTAACCCAGAAACTCCAGAGGAGTTTCGAGTTTGATCACGCTTAGAGGGTTGCGATGCAACCCGCTTCGATGTATAACTCTGGTTCGGTCAGCTATTTTTTTAACTGGTATGCTTTTCTGGTTCCAGGAAGTCTTCTATGAGGGCTGCGATTTTGTCTGGTTTTTCCTGCAACATTAGGTGGCTGGACTTTATCTTTTCCAGAGGACAGTTTAGTAGGTCTGCGAGTTCTCTGGATTTGTCCATGGTTATCGCACCATCATCGGTTCCTGCGACAACTATGGCATCATGGCTTCCAAGCTTTTCTCTTACATCGTAGCCTATCATCGCTCTTAAAGGATATTCCAGCGGCTCTCTGTCTGAATCGATCATCTCCGTCACCGCCATCTGCTTGATCTTTTCCGGCGTGTTCTCGGATGTGTAGTTACTGACTATCTTCTCCGCCCACTGCTCCCTCGGCATCCTGTCGAGATTATCCATGAAGTACTGTGGGTCCTCGTTGACCGGCTCAGGTGTCGATGCGCAGGTCCCAAGCAGGACAGCTTTACCGTTGAAATCACTGTCCGCCAGGTACTGTAGTACGGTGAAACCGCCCAGTGAATGACCGACAGGTATCGGCTCCTGGTCAATGTCTTCGACGATCTCTCCGAGATCCCGGGCAAGGTCTTCCATGCTGAACGGGGAGCAATCTCTTTCTCCATGACATCTCTGGTCGTAGACTATATGCGGGTTTTCTATTCTAAGTCTTTTTCTCACGAAGTCGAAAGAATGTCTTGAGCCAAGCCATCCATGTACAAATATGAGCGGAGCGCCGTTTCCTTCAAATCTTTTGTAGTCTATATTGGCCATAGTATCGGTTTAGACGCTCCAGTGATATAAAAAATTCTGAGACTAATTACTGTGTATGAAAGGAAAGTCTTCTGTCAAGGTTCTCAACGGTAAACTGGTCAAGGCCGAGGTCGAGGTTGAAGATGATGAGTTGAAGGATGTAGATATCAGGGGCGACTTCTTTATCGAGCCTCCTGAAGCACTTGAAGAGATGGAGAAGGCTCTTGAAGGATTGCCGGAAAACGTGGAGAAAGAAGATATAATAGAAAAGATAGACCAGCTTGAGGGGAAGATGATAGGTTTCTCAGCTGAGGATGTTGCTGAGGCAGTGACAGGTGCAGTGAAGAAGACACGCTGGCGGATAATAGACGAGGGCGAGTACTCTGAAGCTATGCATCATGCGATCGATGAAGTGCTTACTGAAAGGATGAAAACGGGTGAGATGCAGCCGACCCTCCGCTTCTGGTACAGGAAGAACGATTCAGTTCCTATGGGGCGTTTCCAGGCCTACAAGGATGAAGTCGAGCATGAGTATGCTGAGGAGAAAGGTGTTGAAGTCGTCAGGAGGCTTACTGGTGGCGGTGCGATGTTCTGCGAACCAGGTAACGTGATAACCTATTCAATCTACATACCGAAAGATCAGGTCCCGGGAGATGTCGAGGAAAGCTACAGGCATCTTGACGAGTTCGCAGTCAAGGCGCTGAACGATATCGGTGTGGATGCCGGTTATGAGCCGTTAAACGATATCGAGCACGAGGATGGAAAACTTGGTGGAGCAGCCCAGTTAAGATCCGGCGATGTTGTCCTTCACCACACGACGATGAGTTACAGGCTTGACACTGAGGAGATGTTGAAGGTATTGAGGATCGGCAAGGAGAAGATCTCGGATAAAGCCATCAAGTCGGCAGAGAAGAGAGTTTCCCGTATAGCAGATCACACAGATCTTTCAAGAGAAGAGGTCGTCGATAAGATGATACAGCGTTTTGTAGAGGACAGGAACTGGGAGATAGGAGAACTTACAGAGGATGAACTGGAAGAAGCTGAGCAGTTAGCAGAGGAAAAGTTCTCGACGGATGAATGGAATAAAAAGCTGTGATTCAGTAGTCGGGGTTCTTCTCCTCGACATCGTTCAGGAAGTTCTCGTGGCGTGCCATGAGGAAGAACAGGTCGCTTAACCTGTTGATGTACGCCAGGACTTCATCCCTTAATTCTTCTTTCCTGTCGAGTTTGACAACACGTCTCTCTGCTCTTCTGGCAACACTTCTTGCCTGGTGGAGGTGTGCAGCGGATTTACATCCGCCTGCTAAGACAAAGTCTGTCAGTGGCGGACACTCTTCCTGGTAATGGTCGCATTGTTCCTCCAGTCTATCTATGTTCTCCTGTGATATCTTTACTTCTGGATCCATGTTGGAGAGTTCTGCCTGTAGTATGTGTAGCTCGTTCTGTATCTCCTCGAGCTCAGATTTCTTCTCTTCACTGTAGCTGGCGCAGAGACCGGTCAATGAGTTGAGTTCGTCGACTGTGCCGAACGCTTCGATCCTTTCAGAGGATTTCTCCACTCTTTCACCGGATCCAAGATCGGTCTTCCCACGGTCTCCTCGTCTAGTGTAGACCATCGTGGAGTTGTTGGGGTTGAAGACTTAAAGTTCTATCAGGTCTAACTATAACTATGAGACTTTACGAAAACGAATCGAAGGAACTTCTTCAGGGCTATGGGATAAAGACGCCAGGAGCCGAAGGAGAAACTCTTGTTGTCAAGGCACAGGTCCTGACCCAGAACCGGAAGGAAAACGGAGGTGTCCGTTTTGCCAGCTCCCGGAGTGAAGCAGAGAAACTTCGCAGGGAGATGAACGGCTCAGAGGTCAACGGTCACACGGTCAGAGATGTTCTGGTGGAGAAGCAGCTGAACATCGATAAGGAGTACTACATCGGTGTTATGTACGACACTGATGCCAGGATGCCGGTCTTGGTTTTCAGTCAGGAAGGTGGCTCAGGTATCGAGGACCGACAGGTCAGAAAACTTGTGCTTGAGGATAACGAGCAGTGGAGGTTAAGAGAGTTTCTGAAGGAGTCGGGAGTCGGGAGCGAGGATATCGTTAAGCTGGCTATAAATATCCAGAAAATGGTCCGATGCTTCTTCGAGGAGGATGCGCGGTTGCTGGAAGTGAATCCTCTGGCAAAGACAGAGGATGGATACTATGCGGTCGATGCAATGATGGATCTTGACGATGACGCTGGTTACCGCCATAATAGGGATTATGAGTACAGATCCGAGTTCGGAAGAAGGAAGACTGAGCGGGAACTGAGAGCTGAAAAGATTGATGAAGATGATCACCACGGCATCGCAGGTAAATATACTGAACTGGACGGCGATATAGCGATGATGCTGGCTGGAGGAGGCGCTTCTCTGACCAATATGGATGCTTTGATCGCCTATGGCGGAGAACCGGCCAATTACACAGAGTATGGGGGCAACCCTCCTACTGAAAAGGTTTACCAGCTATCTAAAGTTATAATGTCCAAGCCCGGGCTGAACGGCCTGTGGCATGTCGGCGGAACAGCCAACAACACGGATATATACAGGACCATGAAGGGTTTCTGTCAGGCCCTCAGGGAGGAAAAACCCGGGTATCCTATAGTGATAAGGAGAGATGGTCCGAATGCGGACAAAGCTTTCGAGCTTCTCCGCAAGACAGGAGATGATCTTGACCTGAACATGAAACTCTTCAGGAACGATACACCTATGACCAAGACCGCTGAAGTACTGATGGAAATGGTCGACGAATACAAGGAGGATAAATTATGAGCAAGATACCAGTTTTCGATATCGGTAACACGTTAGCACCAACGGAAGATGAGATAAACCAGTCAGTTACAAAGAAGCTTCACCAGCAGGGGATAAGTGAGGTACCGCATTTCCCCGAGGATGAATACAATATATACAATCCTAAGGACGTTCAGGAATGGCTGGATGAGCATGAAGTCGAGACAGATGCTGAACGAATATCTCTTGCATACAAAGGGCAGAACAAGAGGTTCTTCCAGAGAAAAGGTCTTCTCAAGCTACTCAGAAGACTTGGAGAAGATTTCGGCCCTATAGGTTTCGTGGCTGATAACACCACTGAGGCAAGAGAGTTCTACCAGAACCTGTTCGAGGGCAATGATGAGGAGGAACCGATCAACTATGAGGGCTTTGTGGTGCCTTCTGATGTCGACGAGGAAGGTCTTACAGTCGAAGTTTTCGAAGAGTTCCTGGACCAGAGGGAGGAAGACGCTGATAGGTTCGTCTACTTCAGCAACGATGCCAGGAACAGGGAAGAAGTAGAGGAAGCAGGCATGGAGTTTGTACTGGTCAAGCAGTACGATTACTATGACGACGATTACGACGGCCCTGAGATCAGGAGGATGGTCTACGGTTTCATCAAGAAACAGCTTGAGGAGTGATCATGAGCATACTCGTGGACGATGACACCAAGGTACTGGTGCAGGGGATAACAGGAAGAGAGGCCTCTGAGAAAGTCCCTGAGATGGTCGAATACGGTACTGATGTCGTCGCCGGCGTGACCCCTGGAAAAGGAGGTCAGGATGTTGAGGGCATACCGGTTTATGATACAGTTTCTGAAGCTCTTGAAGAGCATCCAGGGATAAACGCCAGCCTTCTCTACGTGCCTCCGTTCGCAGCTAAAGATGCTGCCTTCGAGGCGATGGAGAACGGTATAGATTTCCTTAACGTGATAACTGAAAAGATACCCACAAAGGATGCATGGGCTATAGTTCAGAAAGCTGAGAAAAAAGATGTTACTATAGTCGGGCCGACCTCCGTCGGCATAATAACGCCTGGAGAGTGCAAGCTCGGGCCTATAGGCGGAAATCAGCCTGAAAACGTTTACAGGAAAGGGAAGATCGGTGTGATCTCAAAGTCTGGAGGTATGACGACAGAGACCTCATGGGTCATAAGACAGGCAGGTTTCGGTATATCGACAGCTGTAGGTCTTGGAGGCGACGTGATCGCAGGGACGACTTTTGAAGATGCCCTGGAGATGTTTGAGGAGGACGACGAGACAGAAGCAGTCGTTCTCTTCGGTGAACTGGGTGGAACATACGAGGAGAAGGCAGCTGAACTGCTGGAGGACGGAGGCTTCACGAAACCGCTTGTAGCGTTTATCGCAGGCCGGTTCACAGAGAATCTTCCCTCCAAACAGTATGGACATGCTGGAGCGATAATCCGTGGCGACAGAGGGACACCCTCCCACAAGAGGAAAGCGCTTGAAGATGCCGGTGCACGTGTTGTAGACGTTCACCATGAGATAGGCGAGGAGCTGAAAAAAATCTTCGACAGGTAGAAAGATTATTAGATCTTATATCTGAGTTCTTAACTGGAGATAGTGTTGTCAACCGGAGTAGAGTTCAGCGTAACAGAGCTTTCAGACTACGCCAGGTATTCAAGAAGCGGTCAGCAGGATAAAGTAGATGAGCTGGTTGACAGGAACCTGGATATCCAGGGGATAAGAATATACGATCTTGAGCCAGATTTTTCGGGTATGGACTACGACCATGCTCTCTCTATACTGGTTCACGACGCTGTAGTAGACCTGTATGACAGGAATCAGGAGCTGGATGAAAAGGAGATATTCGACTTCATGGCTTCCCGTATGGGTGAGAGAGTTCAAAGAAGCGATGGATTAAATGAGGAAGTACTATGGGGAAGAGTGTATGATAACAAGCTGAACGAGGTTGTAGATGATATAGCTCATTACTATGCCGACAACTTTGTCGAAGGCAGAGATGTTAGGACGGAAGAAGTGGTCGGTAATAGAGGTTTCTTCGGTAGAGCTGATATCTTAAGAGAGATAGATGGTGAGACAGAGTTGAGAGATATCAAGACTCACTACTCTGATGTGCAGGTGACCATGCCCTACCAGGAGTTCAAGATGGGTTGCTACGCTTTGATCTCCCGGGGAGACCTCGAAGTTGAAAGGTTCATCATAGAGTATCCTCTTCAGCAGAAAAAACTGGAAGTTGATCCGACAGAATGGTTTGGTGAGGTCGTGGAGGTAGCGGAGGAGTACCGGGGACTTCTTGAGGATGCATCCGGTCTGGATGGTACGGATCTGGATGCGATAAGTATTGCGGATTTCATGTGATCAGGGTTAGGAATAAATCATTTGGCATATCAAGTAATTCTGCTATGCCTCAGGCAAAACCCGTTGATTTCGGAGAAGAATTCGATATACTGGATGGTAAAGGAACCAAGGAGGTCAGACTGGAACCAGTCGAAGTACTGGGCAATGAGATACCTGCTCTTGATTTCGATACAACTATACAGCATCTTGATAGGAACGGTTACCATGTAGAAGTCCATCCGAACGGGGGTAGTGCTGATGTCGAGGCATGGACAGATATCAAAGAGTTCGACATATCCGCTCTCAGGGACGATGCTGTCCAGGTCAGGTTCTCCATGGATATGGACGAGGTAAACAGAAGAAGGATGGAGAGAGGTTATGATCCTGTTGACAATCCTGAGACATATGTTGGAAAGGTGTATGATCAGATAGTCGGAGAACTCGTTGAAAGAGAGAAAAAGCTTGAAAGAGCTTCTGAAAACTATGTCGACAGTATTTTCGAATCCGATGATGATCCTGTAGAGCGGCTTGAAGCAGAGTTCAGGAGACTCGGTGATAAAAGTCATGATATAGTTGAAAGATATACGGGAGATATGAGGATGAGCGATCTCATAATGAACTACGCTGTTCACTTCGAGCTTCATCCAGGTGAGACGATCGATAATGAAAGGAGGAATCTTGAGGGCAAGATGCCGCTTCATTACGCCCTGAAGGACGATAGCCTCGAGGACCGTAATAACCTTTACCTGGAGAGATATCTTGAGAAAGTTCTCGAGAAAGCAGGGGAGAGAGAAGAGCTATCTCCTGCTCTGAAAGGATACTGGCAGGATTTGAACTGATAAGCTTTCTCCACAGCTCCTTTTTTACCTTTACAACTTCAATAATCTTCTATGAGCGAGGAGTGGAGTACAAAGATATCCTCAGGAGGAGAGGACTCTGTAGTCAGAGGAGTATCCCTTGAGGATGTCATGGACATGGACTTCGCCGATGCCATATGGCTTGTCCTGAAAGGCGAGAAACCTTCTGAAAAAGAATCAGAGATGTTCAATACTATACTGTCCTCCTCGATAGATCACGGGATAGGGAATCCTTCATCGATATCGGCAAGGACTGTCCAGAGCGGTGGAAATGATATGAACACCAGTGTAGCCGCAGGCATACTTTCTCTTGGAGATGATCATGGAGGAGCTATCGAGAACTGCATGAGGATGCTTCAGGATGACAGATCGGCCGAAGATATAGTGAAGGGATACCTGGCTGAAGGCAAAAGAATCCCCGGTCTCGGACACAAGATCTATACAGAGGAAGATCCAAGAGCAGAGAATATCATGGCTAAAGCAGAAGATCTCGGGCTCGCCGGAAAAGCAGTTGAACAGATGAGAGCGATAAGGAGAGAGTTCGCTGACAGGAAAGTAGACCTGGTTATCAACATAGACGGGGGTATAGCAGCAGTCATGTCAGATCTTGGATGGGATTACCGGCTTGGAAAAGGCATATTCATAATAGCGAGGACGCCAGGACTTGTAGCACATGTAAGAGAGGAGATGGATGAACCTCCTTTCAGAAGACAGGATGGAAGCTATGAGGGCAGATGATGGAGTACGATGAATTTAAATCCGTCTTCGGAAACGTAGCTGTAGCGGAAGAGCATGTCGAAAGAGAACCAGGTTCCGAGATGGACAGGATCCTTCAAAATTTTTCCCAGGATGAGATAGTCGAGACTATGATGTTCGATGATGTCCTGTCAATGGAGCTTGATAGGGATTCGGTTTATCCCCAGATAATATTCAAGACCTTGACCGAGAAAAAACGGCTTTTCTTCCAGCAGAACGAGGACTTTGAAGGATGCTACAGAACTGCAAAAAAGAAATGGCGTATCTACAGACAGAGAAACCCTTGAGAAAGCACGAACTCGTCAAGCAATCCTTTAAGCATATCTTGAAGCAGCATTTTCGGAGAAACTGATGCGGCTACCGGGATTTGAACCCGGGTCTTCGGCTCGAAAGGCCGAGATGATTGGCCGGACTACACTATAGCCGCATACTTAACTAGCAGAAAAACAAGGGATGGTAATACTTTTAAGGCAATCCCTTCTAGACCTTCAGGTAGTAATTGTCCTCAAACTCGCCTAGAGAACCTGTAAGCCTTTGTTCGCCTTCGTCAAGTCTACTGTTAGAACGGATGATTATCCAGCTGCCGGAATCCTTCAATGCGTACAGATAATTGTCCGAGACCTCACGTCTAAACGTCAGATTACCTTTGACCTCAACTGTCTTCCCGATAAGGTCGTCATTCAGTTCGCCGGGCGTGTAAACGCCCTCAGCTCTACCAGAACTTTCAGGCTGGTCGATATCCTGGTAGCCCAGCTTTCCTTCGATGTTTCTTATCTTATCGTGAAGCTTCTCTGTTCTGCTTGACATCTGGCTTTCAAGTTTTTCGATTCTCTTTGCTAGTTCATCTCCGACCATTTCTTTACGGATCTGATCTATTTCGGATTGGTCGGCTTTATCCTCAATTTTGGATTCAAGCCTCTGTTCATCCACTCGTGTATCCTCTACCTTTTCTTTTATCTCGTTTACTCGAGTTCTGGTCTCTTCTATGTCGCTTTCTGTATCGGATACTCTCTGCTTAATCTTCTCCTCTACAAACTCTTCATCCGCTTTCTTCTCAATTTCTTCTTTGAACTGCTCATTCCTAGAATCTATCTTATCCTCTAAAGTATCGGCTCTTTCCTCGATTTTCCGCTCTGCTTCTGCCTGTAATTTCTGCGTTTCCTCTTCAAGTGCGCTAATTCTTTCCTCTGTTTCCTGATTGATCTCTTCGATCTGTTCTTCTACTTTACTATCTATGTTCTCAGCGCTTTTTTTCACGTTCTCAAGTTCGTCTTCTAGCTGTTCTTCAACTTCCTGTATGTGTTCATGTGCTTCCTCATCAAAGTTTTCCAGCTTGTTCTGCATCTCGCTCTGTATACTCTGAGATCTTTCTCTTACCTCCTCGATCTCCGCTTCTATATCTTCCTCGATAATTTCCATCCGTTCTTCAGATTCGTTCTCCAGGTCTCTTAGTCTTGCTTCCGTCTCCTCGTCGAACTCCTGTAGACTATCATCTACACGTTCTTCAATGTTTTCGGCTTTGCTCTCTAAATCATCTATCTCTGACTCATCAACTTTGGTCGATAGCTCTGAGTTGAGTTCTTCAATCCTCGATTCAAGTTCTGATAACTCATTCTTATCCGGTTTTGAGGACAAACTTTCTCTTATCCCACTTATCTTCGATTTAAGTTCTGAGCTCTCTACTTTCGTACTCATCTTCTCTCTTAGAGGCTCCAAAGATTTGCTTATTTTTTCATCCACCGATGCGGTATCTGCTTTCTGATTTATGTTGTTTTCAAGCTCGGATTTTAGGTCTTCTCGCACATCTTCCTGGGTTGATACCGCATCCTCAAGTTCTTCCTGACTTACCTTAGCATTTAACTCGTCTCTGAACTCCTCAGTACGTGAATCTATCTCATCTTGGATTTTAGAGGTCTTTTGTTCAAGTGTTGTTTTGAACTCTGCTTGGATCTGTTCGGATTCGTTCTCCAGGTCTCTTAGTCTTGCTTCCGTCTCCTCGTCGAACTCCTGTAGACTATCATCTACACGTTCTTCTATAGCGTCCGCTTTCTCCTCGACTTGCCTTATCTCGGTTTCCAGCTCGGTCTGAATCTCTTCTTTGAACTCTGGTAACTGTTCTAGTTCCGATGTGTTCTCACTGATCTTAGAGCTCAGACTGTTTATATCATGGTTAACAGAATCGAGCTGTGATTGATTAATATCCGCTTGGTCTTTTATCTGGGATATATCATCCTGTATCTCATCTGTTTTAGTATCAAGTTTGTGCGTCTGAGTATCCAGTTTTTCCTCTAGCTTTGAGCTTCTATCATCCAGCTGTTGATCCAAGCTTCTTACCTTGCCGTCTGTTTCAGAGATCTGGTCTTCTAAAGATTCACGTGTCTCGATGAGTTCTTCTTCTGATGCTACTCCCTGCATGGATTCCTCTATATCTTTCTTGAGCTGGGTGCGTGCTTGATCAAGTTCTTGTTTAAGCTCTCCACGTTTCTCTGAGCTTTTCTTACTATGTGAAGAAAGTTTTTCTCTTAGATCGGCTATCTTATCCTCGTAACTGCTGAAACGTTCATCTGTTCTTTCTTCGTGCTCTGAGATATCTTCCTTGATATCTTTTCTACTTATCTTCGCAAGCTCCAAGCGGTCATCCAGCTCTTCCACTCTGTTTTGGAGTTCTTCTTTCGTATTAGCTACGTTCTCCTCTACATCGTCCACGAGGTTCTCTGTCCTATCCTGTCTTTCTACGACTCGTGAAGTGGTGCTGGCCAAGCTATCTAGTTTGTCTGTGTTGTCCTCGATGTTCGAGTGAAGTTTTTCTGCCCGTTGGTTGCTGGCTTTTTCAGTTATCTTTTCTTCCAGGCTGCTTGCTTTAGAATCGATGCGTCCCTCAAGCTCTTTTTGTGCGCTCGAAATCCTGTCTTTGTTAGACTCGATTTCATCTTCTAGCTCCTCCGATTGCGATTTCAGGCGTTCTTCCAGTTCACTACTGGTTTTTTCAACTGATTTCAACCTGCCCTTTGAGGCTTTGGTGTTTAGTTCCTTGTATAACTGGCTTTTAACATCATCTAGGGCTTCACGTGCATCTTTAAGCTCTTCTTTATGAGCACGCTTTTCGATCTTATCATCCAGCCTGTTGGTCTCTGAATCCAGTTCTTTGAAAAGAGATTGTTTTTGAGACTCCATCTCGTTTTCCAGCTGGTCGCGGAATTTTCTGTTCTCTCTGCGGAAATCTTTTAGCTTATCCTCTATTTTTTCCCGGATCTGTTCGTGTTGCTCATCGGTTATGGATGTAAGTTCTGTCGATACCTCATCGACGAACTCGTCTTGCACGTTCTTGAGAGCGTCCATGAATCGTTCCCGATCCTTTTTCCTGTAGCTCTCGAAGGCTTTCTGCCATTCAGATTTCTTCTCCTCCAGAAGTCTTTCCAGTGCTGTATCGAGCTCATTGACAATCTCTTCTTCTTCGATAGCCTGCATCTCCTCCAGCTCTTCCTGGAACTCAGAATCTTTTGATTTCATCCCGGATAGAACATCTTTCAGGCCCATGATATCTAGTTGAGATTAAGTGCGGCTCGCTTAAAATGGTTCGCTCCGGTAAAGATTAGAAGTATGAAGAGAAGTATGAATGCATGAGCGAGGACTGTATCTTCTGCAAGATAATAGAGGGCGATATCCCGTCGCACAAGGTCTACGAAGACGAGAACACTTTAGCTTTCCTTGACGTCAATCCGGTCTCAAAAGGACATACACTAGTCGTCCCGAAGAAGCACGTGGAGGACATCCATGGGGCTGAAGGCATGGACTACATGTGGGACACCATAGTCAGGGTCGCAAATGCTGTCAGGGATGCTTTCGATGCAGAAGGCATCAATATAGATCAGAACAATGGCGAGCTGGCTGGTCAGGAGGTCTTCCACATGCACTTTCACGTCACACCGAGGTATACTGGTGACGAGATAGAGATAGATTATGACCGTAAAGAGCTTGAAAACGGTGAATCTATAGCTGGCAGGATAGCGGAACAACTCTAAAATCTCTTTTCCATTTTTTAGGCCAGCCTAAACTTTACAGGGCATTAAAGAGCTTATGGTATGTTTTCCCAACCTTAAAAAAGATGCCAGTGCTCTAGATTTAACGTGAGCTTCTTAATCGATATATTCATAGTTTTCATAGCCGGCCTGATCACAGATCTAGCGACAGGACTGGGAGCGCTGCCGTTCTTCTTCTGGAAGGATATCAGCGATTCCTGGATAGTGGCTTTATGGGGTCTTGCCGGAGGTATAATGCTTTCCGCCTCGGTTTTCGGCCTGATATGGAAGGGCTACCAGTATGCCATTACTAACTCCGGTCTCTTCGGCGCTTTCTGGAAGCTGGGACTCGGACTTTCACTCGGAGCTATACTTGTAGAGCTGGCTGACAGGTTCATAGAGCATTACGATCACTCGCCGAAGGATATGGCTCAGGCAGACTTCAACAAGCTTTTACTGATACTTGGGGTTTTAACGGTACACAGTTTCCCGGAGGGTGTGGCTATAGGGGTATCTTTTGCGAATATGGGGATAACCACCATAGAGACACACGCCCTTGATATCTTTGGAATCGGTATCCCGTTGCTTGCAGTTTTCATGACCCTTGCTATATCTATACAGAACATACCTGAAGGATTAGCTGTCTCGATACCGCTTAAGACCTATGGTTACAGCCGCTGGGACATGGTCAAGTACTCCATCTTCTCCAGTGTACCACAGCCCATCGGAGCTGTACTGGCGTACTACTTTGTTACGCTGGCCCAGCAGCTTCTTGTGATAGGCTTCGGTTTCGCAGCTGGTGCGATGATATTCCTTGTCTACGACGACATGGTGCCTGAGGCACTGGAACGTGGAGGAGATCTGAGAGGCCACGGGAAAAAGCAGCTGATCATAGGGCTTCTTATAGGTTTCACCGCCGTGGTACCACTGGTCTTCTTGATCTAGGTAACTTATTCAACCTTGACAGGAATACAGGACTATGGCTGTAGAACTTGCAGGAAACCTCATCTACCAGGATGGAAAACTCCTTCTACTTTATAGAGAGGATGAAGGACACTGGGAGATACCCGGTGGGAAAGTTAAGGAAGGAGAGTCGCCGACCGAGGCCGCTGTAAGAGAAGCTGAGGAGGAGATCGGTGTCACTGTAAGTCTTGATAAACCTTTTTTCTCCGGCGAGTTCATGCACTATGATCATATGTATCTCTGGCACGGTTACCTCACCAGTATCGAGACCGGTGAACCGGAGTTGAGGGAGGAGAAGTTCTCAAAGATGGAGTGGTTCGAGGGCTCAGAGCTTGACGACCTGGAGCTAGCACCTAACCTGAGACAGATACTTCCTGCGTTAAGAAAAGCAAGTATTTAATCCCGGCGATGGAATCTTGAACATATGCTCAGCATCTTCGAGGATGAAGTGATAGACCAGATATATGCCTACGAGATGCTGCAGAAGTTCGCTTTCAGCCTGATAGGGATATTCATCCCGATATACATACTTTCACAGAACGGACAGGTCGAGCTGGCGTTCCTCTACCTTATAGGATATACCTCTGTATTTTTACTTTCAGCGTTACCGGTCTCGTATGTTATAGCGAGAATAGGTTTCAAGCATAGCCTTCTCATATCCTATCTTTTCTACCTGCCGGCTTTTCTGGCGGTAAGAAGTTATAGCCTCGATACCTGGCTCGTTACCTCAGTAGCTGTGTTTGTAGGTCTGGGAAAAGCTTTCCACTGGATAGCGCTTAACTCTGAATTCGCAGTTGATAGCAGTGGAGGCTCAAGGGGGAAGGCATCGGGAAGACTGCTAGGTCTTCCAAGGATCTCGAAGGCAGTAGCGCCGTTCCTCGGAGGTCTGATAATGGCGTACTATGGATTCCCTATGCTTGCCGTGGTGGCATTCTTCTTCATGCTTGCCTCGGCATATCCCCTGTTCGCATCCAAAGACCACAGAGACCCTCTCGATTACGATCTTAGAAAATTACTTACAAGGAAATACGCTGTCTTCGCCAGCTTCTTCTTCCTGAGAGGTATGACTATAGCATCGGGAGCGCTGCTGTTCCCCATCTACATATTCTTTGTACTGGGAGGGACTGTCAATGCGGGGAGTGTTGGATCGCTTGCAAACTTTGGCTCTGTAGCATTCGCACTTTTCATCGGCAGGGTATCGGACAGACTGGAGAGGAGGCATATGATGATAATCGGTGCTTTAGCGTCCTCAGCTTTCTTCGTTCTAAGAGCCTACGTGGATGCATCTCTTGAAGCATTTGTCCTATCCTTTGTAGCAGGGCTGATGTTCATGGCGTACTACGTACCGCTTTACTCGTTCCTGGCTGACACAGCAGAAGATGAAGAAGTTCTAGAGTTCTACGCCTTCAGGGAGTTGACACTGGGTATAGGAAAAGTGTTTGCGTTCGGACTCGCATTATTCCTTTACTGGTCGTACGGTATAGTCTCCGCATTAAGGATAACGTTCATGCTCACAGCATTAGCGGTTCTGCTCGTAGCTTTCTACACTCGTTTACTGGATATATAGTTGATAATTAAAGAAGAAAGAATCGCAGCTGAGAGCACTAGGTAATCTTGTGCTCTGCAACTTCGTCGATCGAATCGACGTGTGTAAGGAAGATGGTCCTGCAGCAGTACTTCTCAAGTCCTAGATCGTCAAGGACCTCTGCTTCTTCTTCTCCATCTTCAACTCTTTCCTGGAATTCTTCCCATTTGTCGCCGATAACCTTTCCACATGAAAGGCATCTAACTGGTATTTGCACTAGTGATCACCTTTGAATCCTTCAAGCCGTTCTACAACGGCTATCAGGTTTTTGGATTTGCTCATTTATCAAGCACCTACGAAGGTAGAAAGATCTACCTGTAGGATTTCTGCTGTTTGTGTCTTGCTCCCTTTGAGGACTGGCTTGGCTTCCTTGTCTCCGTCCTTCTTGGGTCCTCGACCATCATGTTCCTGTCGTAGTCACGGAAGTCTCTCTCGAGATCATCGTCACCGGTGTGGTCGACAAGCGCTCTCGCGATAGCCATCCTGATAGCCTCTGCCTGTCCCTGGATGCCGCCGCCGTGTGACTCGACTTCGATGTCGAGGTCTCCGATGACGCCTTCTCCAGCGATAACTAGAGGCTCCTTGATGCGGTTGCGAGGCATCTCTGGCCAAGTGTGGATAGGCTTGGAATTGATTCTCAGCCTTCCATCTCCTTCTCTGACAGTTGCTCGTGCCTTTGCTGTCTTTCTCTTACCGTTAGCATGTGTTGGCATTAATTTTCACCTCTTGGAGTCCAGCCGATAAACTCTGATACTTCCTGAAGTTTTACATAGTTCCGCTCTTTGAGATCCTTACCCTTCTTTGCCTCAGGCTCCTCGTAATCATCGAGGTTATGAGGGACTTCAAGGTAGGTCTTGATCCTGGAGAAAGCTTCTCTTCCTTCCCTGTTCTTTGGAAGCATCCCTCTGATAGTCCTCTTCAGGATCTTGTCAGGCCGCTTCGGGAAGTGAGGTCCGGTGTACTTTCCACCTCTCTCATACTTCTGCTTGTAATCTTCCAGGATTTTCTCCTTGTTTCCTGAGATAACTGCCTTCTCCGAGTTAACGATGTGGACTTCCTCTCCATCCTTGGCCTTCTTGGCCACTTCTGAAGCAAGTCTTCCGATAACCCTGTTCTCTGCGTTGATTATCATTTTACAATTCTCACCTCGGAACCTTCAGGGTTGTCCTCGACAAGTTCGTCGATAAACATGAACTCTCCGTTCTCCCTGATCTCCGACTTGGCAGATCTTGAGGCATCGAACGCTGCGACCGTTACTTCTTTTGTCAGTCGTCCTGCGCCCAGGACCTTTCCGGGAACAACGACGGTTTCGCCATCTTCAGCGTTCCTGTCGATGTCAGAAAGATTGACTTCAGGTCTCTGCCTGTTAACTTTACCAAGATTTTCCGCTACTTCTCTCCATACAGGGGCATCCTGCTCCTCGAGAAGCTCTATAGTTTCCAAAAGTACTGGGTTTGTTGGATCTGCTTTAGCATCCATGATTCTATTCACCTCGCGGCACTGGAATCCTGAAGGACTCCATCAAGCAGACTTGCGTCTGCAGCCACTACTGGTATTGATAGAAATCGAAGTAAAACTTTATAAATGGAGTGAGGAGGTCTAGACCTCGATGCAGAGGTTGCCGTTGATTATCTTGACTTCGCCGTTAAGTATCCTTTTACCGTCAGGTATCCTTTCCTGTGATTTCACAACGACCTGGCTCTTCTTTCCAGCGAGTTTGTAGAACTTGTTGCCGGAGACCTCTTTCCTGAACTGGAGTTCTCCCTGTACCTTGACCTTCTGACCTTTCATGTTCCTGCTGATATCCGCAGGATTTAGAGTTGTCATACTGGAGCTGGATTTATCACTGGTATCGCTGGCATTATTACTGGTGGAGAATCCCTTGTTCTTGAGCTCTTCCAGGTCGCTTCTTAATCTTTTGATCTCGCCTTCATGGTCTGGTATCTCGCTCTTGACTTCTTCAACTATCTCTTCGGTATCTACATTCGCATCCTGGCTCTGGGCTTCCTGCGAAGCCACGTCATCTATCCGGCTGTCAAGTGTTTCCACTGTATCCTTCAACTTGTTTATATCGGATCTCAGATCGTCTATCTCCCGCGAATCATCGGATTCAGCTTTCTCCTCTATCTCTTCCAGTCTATCTTCTCTTTGAGAGAACCTTGAGTCAAACTGGTCGAGTTTCTCCTCTAGCCTCTCGACTTCCTTGACGTTCGATTTATCCTCTACCTCATGGATCCTGTCTTCGATCTCATCGAGCCGGCTCTGTCTGTCGCTCATCTTTCCGGATATCTGGTCCATGCGATCTTCCAGCCGTTCGAGATCCTTGTCGTAGTCGATAGACCTTACTCTCTCCCGGACATCCTCGACCTCTATCTGGAGATCGGAGATGTTCTCCTTCATCGAGTTCCGGGCCTCGTTTATCTTCTCCTCGACATCATTGATCTCTTCGTTAAAGAGCGTTGTCTTGAACTCCAGGTCCTCTTCAAGATCCTTCTCGGCCGATGTTATCCGGTCGTCAAGATCCTGGTTGCTCTCCTTGATGTCCTCCTTTACGTTCTCTATACTCTCTTCCTGCTCTTTCTTGAGCTCTCTTCTGGCCTTCTTGTTCTCGCTGACTTTTTCCTGGACGCTGTCAACGGTAGATCTTAGTTCGTTGAACCTTGAACGGTTCTCATCTATCTCCTCCTTGAGCTCATCTTCTGTTTCTATAAGGCTCTGCTCGACTCTCTGCTGTATCTCCTGGTATTCGTGCTGGGTTACATCAGAAAGATCATCGAGTACCTGTTTAACTATCTCTTTCTGGGCATCCTCCATCGCTTTGACAAAAAGCTCCTGGTCTCTTCTATGGTAGCGGTCGAATATCTCCTTCCAGCCGGACTGTCTATCCTCTATGGCGTCTTCGATAGCATTTTCTATCTGCTCGTCCCGATCTTTATCAGAACCAGATCCTTCGAGGCTGTTTTCTTTTGAGAACTTGTCAAGGACCTTTTCTATACCCATCAAGGAGTAATTTTAACTACCTGAATAAAAAGTTGTAGCTAAAAACAGCAGTTCAGAGGATTTATTCGGTGCTATATCTTTTCCAGGAAAGCCATGCCAGCACAGGTCCGATCAGAACCGGTGTTACAAGTGAAAGAGCCCTGAGACCGGAGTCCATGGAACTGACTTGTTCCAGCACTGCAAAGGTTATACTGTACAGTACGACTTTGAAGAACAGTGCCAGAAACATGAATGATGCTACATCTATACTCCCTATCTCGCTCCACTTTTCAGAGGGCGTGAGAGGTCTTTATCGGACTAGATAAAATATCATTCGGTCTCATATGTTTGATAGCTGGTATCGGTCAGGAGATAGCCCAGTAAGGTTATGCCGGGGCGGAGATCAATGAACCGAACTTCTGGAGATAAGTTCGATCAATCACCTGGTAAATATCAGGATATCGCATAGAAAGATTCGTTATGCCGGGGCGGAGATTTGAACTCCGGAACCCCTGCGGGACGGGATCTTAAGTCCCGCGCCTTTGGCCACTTGGCTACCCCGGCAATTGGTTACGCTCGATTGATACGCAATAAGCCCTTCAGAGAAGCGCTTCTAGCCTTTTATCTCGGATCCTCCCGGCGGTAATGCCCGGATTATGTAGTCGAGATCGAGATCGTAGTCGTTATCTTTGAAACTCTCTCGAATCTTTTTAGCGATGTCGGATTTCTTCCGCTTGCCCGGCCTTAAGGCGATCGACTCTTCACAGTGTTCTTTAACCGCTTCTTCAGGTCCGCACATCGGAACGAAGACCTCATCCTCGATCTCGTATGGTCCTATAGATGATTCAACTTTCACGTTGTGCATGTACTCCCTATCACCTCTCACGATGAAAGCGCCTTTAGGCAGATACTCGCCCGACTCCGGTTCTTTCGAGACCTGGTCGGGAGTAACGTAGTATACATCGTCAGCACCGATACCTGCTTTCCAGGTCTTGGTGAATGTTACAGCGGCTTTCGCTGCCTCCTCTATGGTCTTTTCACCTGCTTCCTGACCGTCTTTGATCACCACGCTTGGAGCGCCGTTGAAGTCTGCGTGGACGTAGAGATCTTGCGACTCCATGTGCTTGTTGACCAGCATCTCGTTGGTCTGCGTATCTCTTCCGACAAGAACAAGGAAATCCTCCGAGGAGTAGAACCAGCGATACTTCTCGAACCACTTCTTCTTCCGCTTCTTGGTCTTATCCTCCATAAGCTGGGTCTCATCTATGTCCTCCTTCTCAAGGTCGTCCAGGAGCTCTTCCGTCTTTTCAAGAGCCTTCTTTGCATTTTCTATCTTGCTTTCTGACTCCTTCGCTCTATCGTAGTACTTTGATGCGATCGCTTCCAGGTCCTTCCCCGGTTCAAGCCTGATATCTTTCTCGTTGACCTCGACGTTGAAGAACTCCTCCTGCTCGTTAAGCGATTTCACCATCTCCGATGCCTCGGTTTCAGCCTCTTCCAGCTTCTTCCGGGTCGCTTTCCAGCCGTGCTCTTCTATCGCATTTTCAACCATCGACTGGATCTCTTCAAGCACCTGGTAGTTCTCATATATCAGTTCAGCCTTCTCACGTCTCTCCTCCGCAGCTTTTTTCAGTCCCTGGATCTTTCCCTCCTGCTGTTCCTTCTGTCTCTCAAGGCCTTCCTTCTTCTCGTTGTACTTCTCCTCGACCTTTTTCTCCTTTTTCCGCTTCTCCTTCCTGTAGTAGAACTCGTCCAGCGCCTTTGAGAAGCTCTCCATCTCCTCGAAATCCAGGTCGGAGTACTTCTTGAGCTGGAACGGTACGGCTCTCTTCAGATCTTTCTCGTCCCTGTAGATCCCGGGGTAACGCTCGTTCAGCAGCAGGTTGTCGATCTCCGCCTCTACCGCTTCTTTCTCTTTCTCATCCAGTTCCTCTATCTCGGTGTGCTTGTCGATACCTACACGGGAGCAGATCTCCTCGGCGTAGACGCCTCCTAGGCTTAGGCTTGATGCCAGTTCTTTCACTATCTCACCTTCCTGCATCTCGTCGAAGTAAGATCCCATCTCACGTGGGTCAGCAGCAGGCTCCGGATAGATATACTCTTCTCCGGTCCTGATGGTTCTATCCGCCCAGTCCTCCTGGCGTAGTGCTCCTATTATCTTTTCGTTCTTCAACAAGATGAAGTTGCCTCTACCAAATATCTCAGCTATAAACGTGTAGTCGCCGCTCTTGATCTCAAGTATCCGGTCGAACCCTCTCTGCTTTATACTGTTGATGCTTCCAAGATGCTTTCTAAGCTCCATGCAGAAACCCGGTGGCTTGGTCGGGTTATCTCTCTTGTACTTTGAAAGAAATGCGTAGCTGGGGCCCAGTATAAGCCTCTTCTTTCCATCACCCGGGACGTAGATCTCCAGTGTGAACTCCTGTCCTCGCTGGTAGACCTTCTGGACATGTCCGTTCTCCAGCTGCTTGAAATCTTCCATCAGTATGGAAAGGTCGAGACTTGTAAGCTCCATAGATCGAAATGAACCAGCTATTTACAAAAACCGATGGGGTTAAAACATGTCGACGCCCTGCTGGTTGGACTCCCTTCCAGCCTGCTCGTTGTCGAACTGTGTCTTGAAATCATCAACTGAATCAAGATCGAAGTAGTCAAGGAAGTGATCTGTAACATCGAGTATGGCTGTACGACCATCCCTCTCCTTGTCGACAAAACCTCTTGACACAAGCTCTTTCACGTGCTGGTAGGCTCTGTTACCTCTTATCTCGACAATATCTGCCTGTTCCACAGGTGCGTTGTATGCTATAAGCGAGAGTGTTCTTAACTGCCCCTCATTCAGGTCCTGGTTAGGGGCTAGATGTGCGACATGTTCGAGATGGTCTTTTTTCACCTTCAGCTCGTAGCCCTCAGGGCTCTTGACAAGTTCAAGTCCTCTATGATCTTCTGCAAGATCTTCCCGGTACTCCTCGATGAGCATATCTACGTAACCCATCGAACCAAGGTCGAGTATATCAGCTATCTCCTCCTTGTCAACAGGTTCTTCGGCCAGGAAAAGCGCAGCCTCCAGCCTTGACTTTTTGGCATCCATCTAAGAAACACGCTCCGACATAATCGAAGACCACAGGTTTCCTGGTTTTACGGAAACGCTGCCAGGGTTTCCCATAAAGTTCATCTGCGACCTATTTCTGCTGCTGAGATGCTTTCTTACCATCAGTTAGCCACCTCGTCTTCGTTCGGCTTGACTCTTAGATCTCCGAGCCACTCCTCCTGTATACATCTTACGCGTTCCTCGTTTTCAAGCTGCAGGACGTGGAGGAACTTCTCGATCTTCTCCTCGCTCTCATTATTGTCTATCAGCTGGTTGAATGAAACTCCTTCAGAGCTTCTGGATGTAACAAGGTTTGTCAGCTTAGAGAAAAGAGAGTTTATCTTCTCGTTCAGGCTTTTCTCATCGACCTCGAAACGCTGATCCATATCCTCTCTAAGCTCCTGTCTTTCCTCTCTTCTCTCCTTGACTTCCATAGCGTCGTCAAGAGCATCTTTAAGCTCGTTAAGTGTCATGCGTCTTTTTGGCCGAGGCCGGACAGGCATGCTTATCTCAGGACCCATCTCGAGGTCAGGGTTTCTACCACTGTTCTCTTCATCCATTAACTCTTCATCCATAGGGTCTTCAAAGTCCATAGGATTCTCCTCCATCTCATCCTCAAGAGGATCTCCTCCTGTAACTGCCAGAGTCTTGATCCTTAGAAGTGCTGAAACAAGTCTTATAGCTCTCGCTGGGACTTCAAGGTCGAACTCCTGTAGTTCTTGGATGTAGTCACGGTATCTTTTTATCAGAACTGCTATATCGATATCCATAGGTTCCATATCAGCTGTAAGAACCTCTAACGTCTCTTCCCACGGCCTTTCAGCAAGATCTTCTATCTCATAATTTTCCTGGAAACCAGCTGCCTGGCCTCCTGCGCTATCTGTGAATCCTTCGTTTTCGATTATCCATCACGTGAAGTCACTCCCCCGAATAACCCACTGGAAAACATTTGTTAACCGAATATTTAACTTTACGGTGTTCCTGACCAGTTATCTCGGGTCTCAGGCGTCCAGCTCTATACTTCTCATCCTCGTGACACCGTCCTGCATCGTCACTCCGTAGGCTCTCTCTGCGTGTCTTACAGTTATCTCATTGTGAGAGATCACTATGAACTGGTTGTCTTCAGAGTACTCCTTGAGAAGGTCTGATAGCTTCTTTGAGTTCTTCTTGTCCAGGGCAGCATCTATCTCGTCCATTATGTAGAAAGGACTCTCCTCGTACTGCAGTATCGCAAATACGAATGCGATAGCGGTCATGGTCTTCTCTCCGCCAGACAATGCCTGGATGATGTGAGGTTCCTTCCCTGGTGGCTCCGCTCT
Organism: Candidatus Nanohaloarchaea archaeon; assembly: GCA_042217505.1. Classification (GTDB taxonomy): domain Archaea; phylum Nanohalarchaeota; class Nanosalinia; order Nanosalinales; family Nanosalinaceae; genus JBDGSN01. The sequence goes on along the minus strand of JBDGSN010000019.1, from coordinate 33,885 downwards.
TATCTTGAGTCCCTTATCGAGATCGTCGTCCTCCAGCTCTAGAACTGCGTTACCGCCATCGAACAGCTGACTGAATATCCTGCTGAAGCTATCCTGGATCTCTTCAAGCGTTTCCATGAAGCACTCTCTCTTTTTCCCTTCGATTTCCTCGATAAGGTCCTCGATCTCCAGCTTTTCCTGTCTTATCTCGGATATCTTGTCTTTGAACTCGTCGTACTCCTCCTTCTTCTCCTTGTACTCATCGATCGCTCTCATGTTTACAGGGCCCATCGAGTTCTGCTTCCTCAGTATCTTCTTCTTTTTCTTCTTCAGGTCTTCAGGCGAGGAATCCAGGCCTATCAGCTCTTTCTCATCGTATTCGTACTCCTCCAGATCTTCCTTGACATTGTCAAGCTCCGCCCTGTAACGTGCCTTCTTGCTTCCGACATCGTCGACCTTTGTCTTCAACCTCTGGAGTTCGGAGTACTTGTCCTGTCTGCCCTCTCTTAACTCTTTCAGCTCATCCCGTATATTTTTCTTCTCCTCTCTCAGCTCTTCGTCACTTTCCTGTTCTTCCTCTTTCCTCTCCTTCATGTCCTTTAACTCGGCGATATCCTTCTGAAGGCTTGTTATCTCGTCCTCGAGTTCTTCCTTCTCCTTCTTTTTCTTCTCAGGATCAAGGCTTGAGGACAGGTTCTTGTTCTTCTTGCCGGATGAGCGTTTCTTCTTACCGCCGCTCATCGCACCGCCTCTTGACATGACATCGCCATCAAGCGTAACGACCCTTACACCGTCAACGTTTTTTACCGAGTCAAGGTCTTCTGCGATAAGTGTGTCGCTGAAAACGTAGTTGACGGCTTTCTCATAGTCCGGGCTGTAGTCCACTAGCTCTGAAGCGTAGCCGATGACACCCTTCTTCTTTTTCGCCATCTTGGACTTTGCGCTCTTTGACCTGTCTTTTATCTTGTCGAGAGGAAGCATCCTGGCTCTACCGATATCCTCTCTTTTCAGGTAGTTTATTGCATTCAATGCAGTATCCCTATCTTCGACTACAACGTCCTTCATGTGGCCTCCAGCTGCTGTCTCTATGGCCACAGAAAACCTGTCCTCTGTAGATATCAGATCCTGGAAAGCGCCTTTAACGCCTGATTCACCCATCGACAGGACAGCGTCGACCGCTCTTGAACCAGTGTTACGCCTCTGGTTCATCTTCTGGAGCTCTTCTATAGTGTCCTCAAGGTCGGCTATCTTGTCTCTCTTGTTCTGTATCTGACCTCTTTTCTTGTCTATCCGGTTCTCCAGGTGCTGTATATCGTTGTTTCCGCCCTGTTTGTCCTCTATCTCTTCTATGCGGTCATTGTATTCGTCTATCTGGTCGTCAATCTCTCCCAGCTCTTCCTCGAGCTCTTCTATCTTTTCCTTTTTGTCAGAAACATCGGTGTTGATATTTGCAAGATTGTTTGAGAGAGCTCGCTTTCTGACCTCGAGTATCGAGGCCTCCAGTTTCTCTCTTCTCTCCTCGAGCTCGCGATACTTAAGAGCAAGTTCCTTGTCCTCCTTTAACTTGTCCAGCTGCTGCTTTTTCTCATCCAGGAGTATCTCCTGCTCCTGCATTTTCTGCTCGACCTCTTCTAGCTCCTCCTCGGCCTCATCTTTTCTTTCATCGAACTTCGCAACACCAGAGAGCTCGTCGATCACTTTTCTTCTCTCCACGTCGCTCTGCTCGACTATTTCTGTGACCTTTCCCTGCCTGACGAAGTGGTATCCTTCAGGATCTATGTTCGCTTTCCTTGAGATGTCTTCTATAAGAGCTTTCTTGCAGTTGGTGCCCTGGAACTTGTACATCGAGCTTCCTGCTCTCGTTATCTTTCTCCCGACCGTCACCTCATCTGCTTCCTCGTCTTCTTCCAGGAACTCGTCGAAAAGTCCATCGGAGTTGTCCAGGTAGATGGTGACATGGGCATAATCGGCGGCTGAACGGTTGTCTCCACCGTTGAATATCAGTTGTTCAAGCTTCTCGGCTCTAAGATTGCTGCTTCTTCGGCCGAATACGAAGCTGATAGCGTCTATTATGTTCGATTTGCCGTTACCGTTTTCCCCGACGATAGCAGTCAGTCCTTCGAAGAACGGGACTGCTGTCTTCTGCTGGAACGACTTGAAACCCTTCGCTGTCACCTTGTTGATCTTGGTCGATTCAGTTACTTCTTCCTCATCCGATTCGACGTCGATTTCTGGCTCCTCGCCGGGTTCCTGCAGGGCTTCTGGCATTGTTCAAAAATTGATCTAGAGGGAATATAAAGACTGTGAACTGTCAGAATCAGGGCCTATACCCTCATCATAGGCAGTATATCTGGAGAAGTTGCCTGGATAAATGTAATACGTATATTGCAATATGACGCAAATAAGGCGTGTATTGTATTACGAACTTAGATGATCGTTCTTTGAGGCCAAGGTATGCCACATCATCAGGACTTATATTCGTCTTTTAAAATTGTATTACATCTAATGAGGGTTGAGGTATGGTTCGATATCGTTGATATGGGATCGATCTGGTATGGACTCTACTTCTTCGATCATCTCAGGCACATTTTCAGGGTATTCTGTAGATATCTTCTTTGCTTTCCCTCCATCTGTCCGGTATCTTTCAATAAAGTCTCTTGTGCGTATCTCTGCAATTATACCATCTTCATCCTGTGAATAACGGCATAAAGAGGCTCTTTGAGCATCTCTTGAACTGTTGTCTTCTTTCTTTACCGGTCCCGTTACCAGTGATCTGCATCTTTCCAGAGTGTGAACAGGATCTTCATCCCTGCTGATATCTATCACCGTCTCTCCAAGCATGGTGTGGGAGGTCAGGCTGTCGATCTCCTCATTCTTATCGACGCCTATGATCTCGAGTGGTACACGGGCCATTGAGTCGTAGAAACGGTTGGAGTAGTGGCCTATATTGTAGTCCTCCTCAGCTGTCCCCATGGCGTGACCGTGGTCAGAGGTCACGATAAAAACTGTGTTGCGTTCACTCTCCTCTGATCGTACTTCTTCGATCATCTGAGATACTGCGGAGTCTAGGCGTCTTATCTCCTCTGCGTAATGCTTCCTGTATAGTTCGATATCATCATCTGAGAAACAGGGTTCGGAGAATCTTTTCTCCGAGAGTAGCCGGTAATGCTGGTTGAGTTCCTTCATCCTCCTGTTATCCGGGTTGAGCCTGTAGTTCTGCCCCAGAGGTGGTGGTACAGTGATGTAGTTGGCATAGATGAACTGCGGCTTGCTGGATGATAGCAGTTCACGTATCTTCCTCGATATAGCTTCTGTTTTGCCAGTGTTGCTCTCGTAGTACGGGTTCAAGCTGGTGATGTTGTGTAGCTGTGCTTTCAGGCCTTTCCTGAGGGCATTCAAAGATTCATCAGAATCGTAACTGGTTTTTATGAAGTCCAGGAGCTCTAGCGGCTTTCTCCTGCCTGTTATGCCTTCCCAGAAAGGTTCTTCTGTCGAGATCATCATGCCTTTGTAGTAGATAAAGCCCTGGTCGAATAGGTCGGAGAAACCGTGTATATCTGATAGATGGTTGTTGGATGTTATACTGGTCGTCTGGTATCCTTCAAGTCTGTCAAGAAAGGTCTCTTTTTCCCTGAGCTTTGAGAAGTCTCGGCTGTAGGTGGTGACCTGGTGTTCATCCACTGTTTCTCCTGTCAGCATTGTGGCATGACTCGGGATCGTCCAAGAGCTTCCGGAACGTGCCTGGCTGAACGATAGATCTGACAGCTGCTGGAGTTTCTTTGCATGACTGTCAAAGTAATCTTTCCTGACGGTGTCCAGGCAGATCAGGACTATGTTCGGAGACATGTATAGAAGGTGGACTACTGGAAGATAAAAAAGAGATGATATGTGTTGGAGGGTTCCCGAAGGCTTTAAGGTGTGAGTCTCTCCGGTGTTCTTGGGAACAGTATAGCTTCCTTGACGTTGTCAAGCTCTGCTATCTGTTTAACAAGCCTGTCGATTCCCAGTCCGTAACCTCCGTGAGGCGGCATGCCGAACTTGAACGACTCCAGGTAGAAACTGAAGTCATCAGGGTTGGCTCCTTCCTCTTCGAGGTACTCCATGAGCACTTCGAAGTCGTGCTGTCTCTGTCCACCGCTTGAAAGCTCCAGTCCCTTGTAGATCAGGTCGAACTTCCTGGAAGCGATATCATCGCCTTCGACATCCTGCATGTAGTAGAACTTCTCATCAGGATATCCTACGACAAAGAACGCCGGGTGTCCCTGCTCCTGGAAGTGTTCTCCAAGAAGCTTCTCGCCCTTTGTATCAAGGTCGTTGTCGTCCTCCGGTACGTGGTCGTACTCTTCCTCCAGGATTCTTCTTGCCTCGTCGAACTTGATGCGTGGGAAGTCGTCTTCAGGGACTTCAAGGTCGATGCCGAGAACGTCGAGATCGTCCGCAGCGTTCTCCTTTACCTTCTTGATCGTGTACCTTAGAGAGTCTTCCTGGACATCCATGACATCGTGGTGGTCCTCGATAAACGCGAGTTCGACATCGAACATTGAGATTTCCGAGATGTGCCGTGAAGTCGCGAAATCTTCTGCACGGAAAGCTGTTCCTGTCTCATAGACCTTGTCGAAACCTGCAGCCATCAGCATCTGCTTGTAAAGCTGAGGACTCTGGGATAGGAAAGCTTCATCCCCGTAGTAGATGACCGGGAAGAGCTCTGCCCCTCCTTCCGCTCCTTCCTTGGAGATGATCGGTGTCTGTATGTTGATGTAGTCGTTCTTCTCGAACCATTCCTCCATCGCCTCCATGATCTTCGATCTAAGTGAGAAGATGGCGTGCACTTCCGGCTGTCGGAGGTCCATGAACCTGGCGTCAAGTCTCGTGGAGAGATCTGAGTCGATATCCTTTGAGATCTCGAGCGGTAGTGGAGATTGCGCTGTATTCATTATATTCAGTGTATCCGGCTTTATCTCCCGGTCTCCAGGAGCCTGATTATTCTCTTCAACAACTCCTGTTGCGTGTATGACGTCTTCCTTTCCGATGTCCTGCGCTTTTTCGAATAGTTCTTCGTCGTCGTCCTCCTTGAAGGTGATCTGTACCTGGCCCTCTCTGTCTCTGAGTATGACAAACGTCAGTCCTCCAAGGTCTCTGATTTCGTGTGCCCATCCAGCAACCGCTACTTTCTCGCCGGCGCTTTCAGGTTTGATATCGTGGCTGTATTTTCTCTCCAGCATAATTGTTCACAATATCTCTCTTTCAAGTTCAGTTTTTTATGGGCTTCGAGTATTCAAAGCATGAAAAGGTAGCAGACCGTTATGATAGCTGCTGGAACAAAGAAACCAAGTGTGACCTGGAAAAGGTCGTGTTTTTTCTCATGAAGTCTTGCCCATGCGACAGCGATCGGCATCAAAAGAGCCAGCACCCCTGCTGGATAGACAAGGTAGGCTATGGCCGTGGCGAAAGCTGATACAAGTCCGACGTGGATGCTTATCTTCGTATAAAACTTGTTGATAACTCCTCCAGCTAGAACGCTTAGAAGACAGGCCACGTACGATACGAACAGTATATGGGGAGGGCTGAGGAAGAACATGAGTAAGCCCATGAAAAGTATCTCGCCGATACCTATGATGTAGAGTCGGTTCCTGAGTTCGCGAGGGTTTCTCTCGAACAGCGTGTAATCAGGGTCGAAGTAGATGTAGAGGGTAATGGGAACTATAGCTATACCTCCGAAGATCAAGAGCCATTTTAATGCCTGATAGAGCTCTATATCAGCCAGGTAAAGTACGAATGCTCCGAGGAACCAGGGCGCTATCATCGGGTGAAACGCTACGGATAATGCTCTCCCAGCTCTATCGGCAAGATCTGTCGGCATAAAAAGGATGTTTGAGCGCTAGAATATAACTTTTTAGCCGGTAAGAAAAAGAGATGAGAAAATATGGTGGAGGAGTTTAATCCTCTTTCTCCATACCAGGGCCTCCGTTCGCTGTGTCTAAGGAGCCCGAATCCTCGCTGTCGTTGAACAGGCTGTTGCTCTGATCTGAAGGAACAGTGATCTTGTTCTCTGAACTGAACCTGTCCTCTCCGTCGACGGTTACAACGGTCTTGACGGTGTAGTTGCCATCTTTCAGGGTCTTTGTAGCGTTCGCTCTGACCTTTGTGATGGCCTGTCCAGCCATACTGTCAGGAGATGATATTTCGTACCGGAAGACCAGTTTGTCGTTGTCAACATTCGTGTTCGTGTTCACTGAGTAGCCTGTTGTCGGTGCGGTGAAGGTTATATCTGTCGTAACCTCCTTCCCGTTGACCGTTAGACTTCCTGTTGCTGAACCTGTTCTAAGAGTGTTCCCGTCTTCTTGAGTCTTGTTCTTCTCTTCGCTGCGGTTCTTCATTCTATCCCGGAGATCATCGACTGCTTTCCGTCTCTCTTCTCTGTACTTCTGGATGACTTCCAGTCGGCTTTTCAGGTCCTCTGCGTCCCTGACGTCTTTACTGAATTTTTTGTTGGTGTCTTTCAGTCTCTCAACAGCTTTGTTGACGTCCTCGGTCTCCTGTTCGACTTCCTTCTGGATCTCTGACTGATCCATAGTCCTGAACCTTTCGGCGTTGTGCTGGGAGATCGCTATCTGTGCTTTCGTCCTCGCTTCAAAGTAGTCTCCATCCTGGTAAGCCTTCTCTGCCTCTCTAAGAGCTTCTCTGGCTCGCTGTGTGGAGTTCGCATTAACTGCGGCTCTTGCCTGTGTGAGTGTGTGGTTCGCTGCCTGCTGCATGTTAGGAGAGTGCTCCATGTGGTCCTTCCATTCCTTCAGTCTCTTGCTCTGGATCTCTTTCCACCTGTGTCTGTGTTCGACTGGGAACCTGGCTGAGACTTCTTCAGGTCTTCCCGAGACAACGCTCACGTTCCTGTCTGTCTGGTTCCTTATCTGTTCAGCGATCCTCTGTGCAAGGTCAGGTTTACCTGTGATCTTGATTTCGGTAGCTGAAGAGTTCCTTACAAGGTCGATCGCATTCTGGATCTGTGCGTCGTTTCCGACGACGAAGGATGCTGAATCTGCGACGTTAGGTGCGGAGATAGCATGCTCGAAGTTGGCTGCCGCAACTATGACCAGTCTTGTCCGGTTCCTGTCTCTCTCTATGACCCCTTTCTGTATCCTGTCAGCGAGTTCTGTCATGTCGCCTGTCTCGACGTTGACTTCGTTCACGCCGACATCCTTGAGGTCCTGTGATGAGTTTACTGAGTTAGTTGCGTAGACATCGACCTCTGTAGCGTTCAACCTCTTGATCTCCGAGATAACGCTGGCTGAAAGCGTTCCCTCCTTCGAAATCAGTATAGGCAAGTCAGAATCCTGCACCTCGTTCTTCACCGCGGAAAGAAGCTGGTAGCCGTTGCTTGAGTTCTGAGGGTACTGGACAACAACTGCTTTGTCGCTTCCGGTCGCCCAGAAGTGCTGAGAGACCTGTATAGAGGTCCCTAACTGGGTCATACCCCAGAGTCTTGTGGTCGAGTTTACCTTTGCATCGACCTGTGACTCAACATTGTCGGAGATGACTGCGGGTCCTCCGACTATTATCACGTTATCAGGTTGAAGCCTGTCGAGTGCGTCAGAGGTTGACTGAGAAAGTTGGTCTTTGTCCGTCAAAAGCACAGGAGCTCCTATCTTGTTGCCAGCCGGGGATGCTATGAATGCATCGGGATAGTTCGCCGTGGAGGCGAGTATCACAGTATTCACGTTATCCGGGTTTGTCGACTGCGCTGAGGCAGCTCCTGCGATAGTCAGTAGTAGTGCTATTAGAAGTATTTTCTTTTTCATTGTAACCAGTTGCATAAATATGTATTCCCGTTCTTCTTAAGGGTTACCTTCTAGGTAGTGTCCTTATTTATTAGTTGGACAGGATTCATGGTTTACAGGATAGCGTTTTTTCGATGATGAGGAAAGACATCGCCTGAGCTCGTAAGAGCTATGATGACGATCGAACACCTCTGAGAACCTATTTTTGCTACTAACAGGCGACATAAATTTTGGATCTTCAGCACCTGAAAGGTATTTTTAATAAGCGGCGAAGTGAAACCACTGTTAGGGAAATGGCATCTCAACAAGACGAGCTATATGTAAGAGTAGACGGTTACAAAGTGCTTCTGCAGGATCTTGAAGCGATAAGGCAGATACTCAATAACATCCACGAGGCGTCAGAAGTCCTTTCACAGGTGAGAGACGTCAAGGCCAAGTCGATCGATACGATCCATGAGAACATCGATAGACTGAACGAGAAGCTGGAAGACGTCGAGATGGAGATGCCGGAGGTCGATGGCGTGCAACAGGTCGACTATGTCTCCCAGAACACCGGTAGACAGAGCGGAGAGATAGATGAGTCCGTCAACCAGCTACACTCCGAACTGGAGAACCTCCAGGACGAACTCTCTGGACTCGGCGATGAATAGACTTTTCTGCCTCTTATCTAGTTTCTGAACAACAGGTCATTCTGGAAGGTATGTACAGAATGCCCTGAACTTGGCCAGACTTAGCTTGAAAGTTTGCCGGGAGCCGGACTCGAAACTTGGTAGGTTTCTGTGTCTCCAGAAAATCTGTCGATTTTCGTCGATTTGAAAAATCCGTTGGGTATGCCGGGAGCCGGATTTGAACCCGAAGCTCGCAGAACTGGAGCTTCTTACATCAAATCCGTTGAGTATGCCGGGAGCCGGATTTGAACCGGCGAACCCCTGCGGGAACGGATCTTGAGTCCGTCTCCTTTGGCCTGACTCGGATATCCCGGCATAAGGTTACGCTCTTATAACGCAAGGAGGGATGTAGAGCATCCCTCTGTTATAGTTAACTCAGGGGTGTGAAGCTTTTGAATTGTGGCGTCTCCATCGCTTGTATTATAAACTGGTTTTAATAATTAGGGCATAAGTGAGATAAAATGGTTTTAGGATTAACAACGCAGTATTCAGCCCTTGGACTTGCGGTGTTCAGGATCATCCTTGGAGCAGTATTTGTAAGACACGCTGTTCCTAAGATAGAGGACCCTGAATCCACGCGTGATTTCTTCCACCAGGTCGGTATCCCTGCAGCGCCTTATCTTGTCTACCTGGCGCTTGCGACAGAGGTTATCGCAGGAACTTTACTGGCTCTAGGGCTTTACACCCAGCTGGCCGCTCTTGTCCTGACTGTCTTCATGCTTGTAGTAACCTATATAGCGGTTGTCAGGATGGACAAGGAGTTCGAAGGCGGTTACGAGGTCGACCTGCTTCTACTCGGAGCAGTGTTCATGTTCTACCTTGTAGGTGCTGGGCAGTACGCACTCGATGCTGTACTGTAAAACACAACAATCTTTTTCCTTCTCCTTTTTCTTATCTTGAGTATGAAAGAAGGCGATAATCTTCCGAGGTTCGAGGTAGAAAACCAGGATGGAGAGGAAGTATTCTCAAAAGATATCCAAGATGCGGTCATTTATTTCTATCCTAAAGCAAGCACACCTGGCTGTACAACAGAGGCATGCAACTTCAGGGACAGTATAGAGAAGTTCAACGACTCTGATCTACAGGTCTACGGCGTCAGCACCGACACTATTGATGCGCAGAAAAAGTTCCATGAAAACCAGGAGCTCAACTTCGATCTGCTTGCTGATCATGACAAGGAGGTCTCGAAGAAGTTCGGCGTCCTGAAGGATACTGGTACAGCGGAGAGAACGACTTTTTTAGTGCGGGATGGAAAGGTCGAGAAGGTTTTCAGGAAGGTCAGTCCCTCAAAGCATATAGATGAGGTTATAGAGTATATCGAGGACTGAAGAACTGTTCAAAAGTTGAAAGTAAAAAGGAAAAGTTTATTCGAGTAGCTCGGTCTTCCTGACCTCAAGCTCTCTGAATGGGTAGATCTTGTTGACCTTGTCCCGGATCTCCTTCTGAAGATTATCCATGAAGATGTTCTCCATGAACTCGTTGTAGGACTGCTCAGAAGCCTTTTCCTCGATCATATCGCTGATGGTTCTTCTTGCGTCCCTGAGTGTCTTCGTGGAAGTTTTCTTGACAGTAGCTCCAACGACTTTTACTCTTACCTTTCTGTCGTCCTCGGTCGTGTAGTCTCCTACAAGGTCGAGTCTGTCGCTTCGCTTTCTGACCATCCTGGAGACGAACTCAGATGAGCACTCCATTCCGCTGATCTCTGCGAAAGCCTTGTTGCCTTCGACCTCTGTGACCTTCAGCTCGACATCTACGTAGTACTTGTCGGAGCTTTCCATTATCTCTGTCAGGCCTTCCTTAACTGTTCTCCCGATGACCTGGGAATCCTTTTCCGCAGGCGTCTCGGTGATGCTGTCAACATCGAAAATGTCCGGGGACTGGATCTCATACCAGTTTTTCTGGATAACTGCCTTAGCCATACGACTTTTCTCGGGTCAAAACTTTATAAACGATAGGTAAACTCTACACCCGTTCAAGAACTTCGTCACTGACCATCTCTATGAAGTCCTTTTTCCTGTCGATCGGTATCTTCGCTCCAGCAGCGACGTTGTGTCCTCCGCCTTCGCCGTCTATCTCCTCGCAGATACCTTCGATTATCTCGCCCAGGTTAAGCCCGGCCTCGACAGCGTCCTTCGTGGCTCTTGAAGATGCCTTTATCTTTCCTTCCTCGGCCTCTGCGACTCCGAGTATGACCGGGACATCGGTGAAGAATCCGTTGCTCATCGAGATAGTCGTAACGGTCCCGATGAAGTCGTCGCCTATCTGGTCTTTCCCATCTATGATCCCTATACCGTTCTCGTAGATGACCTCCTCGTTGTCCTTGTTGTCCTCCACGTAGCGGAGAGACTCTGCTATCTTTCGGCCGTACTTGCGCGACATCTTCTTCGCCAGTTTGAGGTCGTCTTCTAGAAGTATCTTCACACCGGTCTTCGGTTCACCGAGTCTTCCACATGCGTTGATTATCGTCGAATATTCATCGATTCCATGTCCGTTTTCCAGAACGTAGATGGGTCTAAGAAGCTGCTGGATGTCGTATCCCTGCGTTATGAGCCCGTGTATTATCTTTTTCTCCTCTTCCTCGGTAAGGTCTTCAAGGGTCTTGAAGTGTCCATCCTCCCGTATATCAACTCCTGTCGACTGGATGAACTGTATCGCACCGGACTCGTTGTTCGTTATACCGTCAAGGTAGGGATCTGAGGTGTACATCAGTGATTTGTGTAGTGGTTTGGTGCTTCTGCCGTAGAGGTCGAGTCCCTGTCGAGTGATTATCAGGTCGTGCTCCTTTGCTTTAGCAAGAAGATCCTTGTTCAAACCCATGAACTCTCCGTCCTGCTTCTGGACGTCTCCTGTCGCACCTATAAGGGCGTAGACCACTAAATCGTAGTTGTCCTCATTGACTGCTTCCGCCAGTAGATAGGTCATACCGGCCGCTGATATGGCCTCTCCTCCATCGTATCCGAGGAAGTGTGGGTTCAGGTGGATGAAGTCGCCCTCTATCTGTGGTTCGTGGTGGTCTGAAACTATGACTTCTTTTCCAGCCTCTTCTACTATATGTTCCTGGACGAACTTTGACTGTCCGGAACCGATGTCGACGAACAGGATCAGTTCCTCGTCCTCTTCCGCGATCCGTTCGACGTCTTCCTCGTAAAGCTGCTTCAGTATCTCGTATTCAAAGTCTTTGCCAAGTCTGTCAAGCATTTCGTGGGCTATAGCTGTTGCGTTGATGCCGTCGGCGTCGTACTGACCGATCAATCGGATCTTGCCCTCGTAGTTCTTCAGTTTTTCAGCTGCCGGTTCCGCTGCCTCAAGAATATCTTCAACGATGATAGATCACTAATAATCCAATCTCCAGTTTATCTTTTATTCGTTGTGTCTTGGAGGCCTTCAGGCCTTGGAAATGTACTGAACCGTATATAGAGTTAGAGCGAGAATCGGGAAATGCTGGGTAAAAAGAGGGTTTATGCTGGAAGCCCTGGGGTTTACTCCAGGTCTTCTCTTGCGTACTTCCAGTCTTCCTCGATGTTGCCGTTGTCGCGGTGGTAAGAGGCGATCCTCCTGACCTTTGCTTCTGTAAGCTCTAGCTGTCTCTCTGCCTCACCGTCGTTAGGGTTCTCGTCGAGATGGTTCTTGATGCTCTGCGCCTTTTCAAGGAGGTTCTGAAGGTCTTCAGGTTTCTCCAGCCCGAATCCTTCTTCCTCGAGGATGGTTGTGATCTTCTTGCCGGTAAGCTCTCTTACCGAAGGGATCCCATACTCGTCTCTGAGCTTCAAACCTATCTGTGCTGGATCATCTCCGTCTTTTCTTAGCTTGACTATCAGATCTACGACCTCTTCCTCGTCGTAGTCAACCCAGCGCGGGGTCTTCTGGTTAACGGGTTTATCAGAACCTGACTGTCCTCTTCCTTTAGAGTGCATTCGTGACATTATCGTTTTCACCTACTGATCCGGTTCGGCCTGAAGGCAAGAAAGCCAGCGACTTCACCGGTCTTAAACTATCAAAGACTCGCAAATTTTTTATATCAAACCAGCTCTCTCTGTTTGGTTTCAACCGAATACCTAGATTAAAGCCTTAAAGGATTCTGAGTTTAGAACAAACATGGAAAGACTGGATACAAGGACGAGAACGCTCTGGATCGCCACAGGAACGCTGATGGGCGCTATATTTGGAGCTATCATAGCTTTCGCATTGATGATAGCGGATCTGAACATGTTATTCGGGATAGCCTCTATAGTTATACTTGCTGCATCTTTCGGTTACTTCTCGATCCTACGTTACCGCAGATGGGGATTCGAGTTAAGAGATGATCACATATACCTGGAACACGGTGTCCTCTGGAAGACAACATCCATGGTGCCGCATGTAAGGATACAGAACACGGATACGGTCAGAGGACCGCTTTACAGGTTCTTGGGACTTTCCTCGCTTGTGGTTTACACTGCTGGTTCTAAAGGTGCTGATATCAAGATACCGGGAATTGATTACCAGCGAGCGGATGAACTACAGGATATCTTAAAGGATCAATCAGTTGAATCTGGCGAGAGGCATGACGGAGTATGAAGTTGGCGAAAACATCTATCGCAGTGCGTTCGTACGATGCGATCAAGAGAACGATATTCTTCGTACTCATACCCATACTGACAGGTTCAGGTTCGCTTGGCGCATCTTTTACCAGTCTGGCACTTTTCGTCGGTTTTCTGTCGGTATATCTGGTCACTGTAGTGGGATGGGAGTACTTCTACTGGAAACGGTTTGAATATGATATAACAGAGGCACACGTAACCGTCAGAAGCGGCGTGATATCGCATAAACGAGTGGAGGTGCCTCTTGAAAGAGTTCAGAACGTTAACATCAATCAGAGCTTTGTTCAGAGGATAATAGGTCTTTCAAAAGTAGATTTCGAGACAGCTGGCGGGAAGAAAACCGAGGCATCATTGAAATACATCACAAAGGATCAGGCGGATGAAGTCCAGAAAACTATAAGAGAGCTTAAAGAAGGTAAAAGCACAAGTAGAGAGGTTGAAGAATCAGAGGAATTCCCGGATTTCACGCTCGAGTTCTCCGACCTCGCCCTGCTTTCAGCCACTTCGCTTGATGCCAGGGCTATGGGAGTGATCTTCACAGGTCTCGGCTTGACGGGAGGGGTCATAGGTTCAACGATAGATAACCTCTTCGCGGGATGGGCAGCGGTTATAGTACTGGGTGTCGCAGGACTTGTCACGGTTTGGGCAGGAAGCTTCCTGTCGACAGTGTTCAGGTACTTCGATTTTCGTCTGGATATAAGCCAGAGGTCGCTTGAATACCAGAGAGGACTTTTCAATCGCTCCTCAGGATCTATACCGTTTGACAAGATACAGTCTGTGGTCGTAAAGGATAACATCATGAAACGGTATCTAGGTTATGCGACACTTGAGGTCGAGACAGCTGGTTACTCGCAGGAGCAACAGCAGCAACTGAAGCAGACGGAGATCATCATACCGATGGCGAAGATGGCGAGGATAGAAGAGTTCGCTGAAAGGATAGGGGGTTTCCAGCCGCCGAGAGAGTACAGCCCTGTTGCAGATAACGCAGTCAGTAGATACACTAGAAGATATATCCTGCTTTCAGGCGTCATGGCAGCCTTCATGGTGCCGGGGGCGTATCTCTGGAGCCCGGTAAGACTTCTGCTACTTATACCGGCGGCTTCACTGGTACTTTCAAGGAAGGCAGCACATCTGAAGTACCAGAACCTGGGTTACAGCCTGGAAGAAAAGCATCTTTACGTTAAAAACGGTTTCTGGGCGAGAAATATTTTCAGCGTACCTTACTACAGGACACAGAACATACACGTCACGGAGAGTCCTTTCCAGAGAAGATGGAGCCAGTCATCAGTAGTTGTTGATACTGCGGGATCACCTTCGACTAATCCGCATATACCCGATATGGAGCGCACTGAAGCGAAAAAGCTTTCAGAAAGGCTTTTGGAAAGTTTCAGGGTGTCGCTTGAATAGTTTACTTGTAGCGGCCCCTGCTCTCCACGTCTTTTAACTGTTCAAGGACCTTGTCCGCATCTTCATACTCACGGTAGCCTTCGACAAAGTACTGCCAGGCCTCCTCGGCGACTTCTGGATGCGAACTGTTCAGCACCTGTTTCAGCAGATGGATGTCCACGGCCTTGTCTTCGATTCTTCCCGAGCGGGATGAGAGACCGAAATCTATTATGTAGAGTTGATCGGAGTAGAGAGCGTTAGAGGTGGTCAGGTCGCCATGTATTATATCGGCTGAGTGCATGTAAGCCACGTTTCTACCGTATTCCTCCATCAGTTCTGGTCTGTCTTCTACTACTTTTTTCAGCACTTCTCCGTCGATAAGATCTATCTCGAGAATCGAGTCATCTACTTTCTTCACGTCAGGAACATTCGCACCGTGTCTTGCAGCTTCCTTCATCAGGTGCTTCTCGGTCTCAGTTCTCTCCTGTCTTATCTTATCATCGAGGTCTCTATGCCTGTATCTTTTTCTCTCACGTCTCTTGATCACGGTTTCATCACCGAACTCGATATCTGCTTCTGCTCCTTTCATATCCTATCTATTCTGTAGGTAACGTCTTACTTCTAAAAGATTTCTTCTTCTCAGCTCCTCACGGTAGTTGATGCTATCGAGGACTCCGTTGACGTGGTCGACAAGTTCCTCAGAGGAAAGGATGTCCGGTACGTTCACGTAGAAAGCGCCCTGATCCAGCAGTCTTGAGGCTTCTCTTATCTCGGATGATCTCAGTATTATATCTGCCTCTGTTTCAAGCCCCAGTATCTCTCTTGAAACCGTCCATGAAGGTATGGTTGAAATTATAAGTTCAGCCTCCTTGACCCTGGCCGTGTCCCAGGTCCTCTGATCCATCACGTCTCCGAATACGTAGTGCTCTTCTTTTCCAAGAGCCTCCTCGATCTTCTCCGGATCGTTCTCTATTATGACAAAGTCCTGGTTCTCCTCTTCAAGAGCTTCTGATAGCTCTTTTCCCTGTGTGTCATATCCTACGACTATGACATGGTCGTTCAGGTTATCCGGTATGCGTGTTCTCTCGTTGATCTTTCTACCGTTGACCTCCACGAAACCAGCTCCGGATACAAGGGCGTATATCTCCTCCTCGTAACGGCTGGTGTAGGAAGAGACTATCATCGATGCTGTCGCTGCAAGTACTATGGCGTGGAAAACATCTACATGCACTGCTCCAGAGATATAGCCCTGGATCGCAATTATCAATGCGAACTCGCTTATCTGGTCGAGACTCATCCCTGCCAGGTAGGAGCTTCTCCGATCGTAACCTGCTATCAGTAGGGCTATACTTGTTATGACCGGTTTGATTATCAGGGTTCCGGTCAGCAGCACAAGGGTTAGCAGTAGAGCTGTTTCGGAAGGGGTTGCTATCAAGGCCCCAAGTGAGACGAAGAATATGGCGGAGAAGAAGTCTTTCAGGGAACCCATGCTGTCAAGTATCTCCATGTTCTCCGGGAACCTCGCAACTGCAAGACCGGCTGCAAAGGATCCTACTACTATAGATACGTCAAGTAACTGGCTTGCAGCCACGAACCCGGTCAAAAGAGCGAGCGATATAATCATGAGCAGTTCCTCTGAGCCATCTGTGATCAGGGATATACGGCTGAAAACTGCCTGGCGGAAAGCTACACCTGCTCCTATCAGAAGAAACAGGGCGAGAAGGCTTCTACCAAGCCCCTGGTAGGTAAAACCGGAGCTGATGACTGCGATAAATGCGATTGCGATAAAGTCCTGCATCAGCTGGATAGCCTCCGCAAGCCGTCCATGAAGGAGTTCTATCCTGACCTCGCTTTCTATAAGCTCGAGTCCGACAAGAGATGAGCTTAAAGCTCCGGCTGCAGCAAGGTAGAGAGAGTTCAGGCTGTTGAAGCCCAGTCCCTTTCCTATGATGTACATAGTGGTGCCGGCAAGAACTACCTGTATGAGCGTGGCGCTGATACTTTCTTCTGCAACGCTTCTTATCCTGCCGATGTCGGCTTTCAGACCGAATACGAAGACGAGGAAGGCTATCCCTAGCTGTGAAAGATTGAGGAACTGATCCTTTGGCAGGTAGCTGCCAAGAAGGATGCCAGAGACTATGTAGGCTGGTAGAGCAGGATGGGAAAACCTGTCAAGTACAAATATCAGCAGTGAGGATACAAGGAAAACTGCTGTCAGAACTGTTATTATCTCTGTCATCGTCTACCACCGTAGTTTATCTTGTCGATATCTGGTTTGACTTCCTCAAGGAACAGGTCCCTGTCCTCCAGGTATAGCCGGATGTAGTCTTTCATCTTCTCTCCGGTCAGGATGTTCCTTATCATCACGTAGTGAGCGCCCATATCGTAGAGCTCTCCGGCCTGTTCGATGCTGTCAGCCTTGACGAATACCGTCGGTTCCAGACCGGTGTATTCGACTATCTCTCTGTTCACTTCAAAGTCAGGTACCACGCTTATTATGAAATCAGCTTTCTGTAAGGATGCAGCTTTCCGTATATCGCCGTGACGGAAATCTCCGTAAATAAATTTGTAGTCCGATCTTGCCAGTTCATCGATGTCCTCAGGATCCGAGTCAACGACAACAACGTCATCGAAATCCTGCTCAAGGACTGGTAGAAGATGTCTAGTGACCTCATCGTAGCCGATGACCAGCGCATGATTCTCCAGAGATTTCATGTCTATATCCTTTTTCTCCTCCGAGTCAAGCCGTTCAAGTAGTGGTTCTGCGAACTGCTTGATCCGGCCGCTGAATATTATCAGGTAGGAGGATGTCGCCATCGTCATGACTGTTACAAGACTTATTAGCCCCACTATCTCGCTTCCAACGAGTCCCTGTGAGAACGCCAGAGCTGCCAGTACAAGTGAGAACTCACTGACCTGCGTAAGGTTCAGCGCTGATCTGAACGATGTCTCCGGTGTGAACTTCGATCTGTCCACCAGGAAGAAAACTATCGAGAACTTGCCCAGTACCAGTACAGCGGAGGCGAGGACCGCCTCACCGATATACGCAGTAAGTTCTCCGGGAACTATCTGTAGCCCGAAGTTGATGAAGAATATGGCCATGAAAAGGTTGGTCAACGGCCTCACTCTTTCCTGTAGCTCTCTGCTGTAGGGTAGCTGTGCAAAGCTTAGACCTGCGAAGAACGCACCTATCTCCATAGAAAGGTTGAGGTAGTGTGCCGTGGAGATGAATATGAATGCGAACGCTATGCCGTGTATGAAGAATGCGTGCTGGTTATCGGATATATCCTTGAAGATCCGTGAGACCACGTATCTTGAAGAAAGGTAGGAGAGTCCGCCGATAAAACCTATCATGGCTGCGATCTCAAGTATCCTTTCCAGAAGGGCGTAGATGCTTGAAGCATCAGCGGTGATCAGTGCAAGTATCAGTATGACTGCCACATCCTGTATCAATAGCACTCCGATATCCAGTCTTCCAGGGAGTGAGAAGGCTTCATCTCGGTCTGTAAGTAGTTTTACCACTAAAGCGGTCGAGCTGAACATCGCTGCCACTCCGAATATAACGGATCCGATGTTTGATAGTCCGAATATGGTGCCAAGCCCGTAGCCCAGTAAAAGTGTCAGAAGCATCTGGGATAAGCCGATGAAGACGGTGGATCCCAGGACTTCCCGTATCTCATCGATATTTATCTCGAGACCTATGAGGAAGAGAAGGAATACCAGTCCCAGTTCAGACATCATCGATGTAAGCTCGTTTTCGGAGATTAGAGATAGTCCAACCGGTCCAAGCAGCAGTCCTGTAAGTATGTAAGCTATGACCAAAGGCTGCCCTGTCTTGCGGGCGATGATCCCGGTTAATGCTGCTACAGCTATGAGGACTGCGAATCCTTCTATCAATCCAAAGGTCATCTCTGTAGAACTTTTTCGATTTCCTTCTTCTTAATAGGTCCTTCACGGTGGACCACAACCTCGCCGTCTTTCAGCTCTACTATGGTCGAGGTAGGGCCGTTCTCCAGCTCTCCTGAGTCAAGCACGTAATCTGCTTTCTCAAGAAGCTCCCCCGATATATCCTCGATGGAGTATGACGTGTCCTCTCCAGAGATATTCGCACTTGTAGCTGTTACAGGGCCGTTTTCAGCAAGTTTTCTCGCAAGTTCTGAGGATGAGATCCGGAAGACGAACTTGTCATTGAGATTATCCGGCACCAGATCTTTCTTCTCCACTATAAGTGTCAGTGGGCCCGGCATGAACTCGTCTATGAGCTTCTTTTCATCCTCTGCCAGCTCAGCGTACTTCTCCAGCTGTTCTAAACTGGAGCAGATGACGGTGAGCGGTTTCGACTTGGGCCTGTTCTTCGCCTTGTAAACTTTCTCCAAAGCCTCCTCGTTTAAAGCATCAGAGGCTATACCGTACGCTGTCTCTGTCGGGAAAACCACTATTCCTCCTTCATCGATTACTTTTCT
>JBDGSN010000019.1:0-14934 GCA_042217505.1 Candidatus Nanohaloarchaea archaeon | reverse complement strand
TCCATTTCTTCGAGTTTATTCCAGAAATCTTCAAGTAGCTCGTGGTGATCTCTGCCTATTTCCTTCCCGGTTTCTGTTTGAAGAGTTTCAAAACATTCTTTTTCTATTCGCCGGGTGTGTTCAAGGGCTTCACGGAAACTCTTACCTCTCTCGCCGGTATCGCATGCTATTTCTCTTATCACGCCGAAAGGGCCTACTACCTGGAGCTTGTCAGCGTCGTAAACTACTTTCGCTTCAATACTCGCAGTAGAATCTACGTTATCGATGTCTGAATAACGGACGCACTCTGTTACCTGTTCTACATTGCTCTCTTCCAGTTCCAGTGTTTGGAGGAAAGATTCTACTTTTTCTGCGTCGTGTAACTGGTGGAGTTGAGCGCCCAGAATTACGATTTCTTTATCAGCAACTTCTTTTTCGGCGATTTTCTCGGCAAGTTTCACTGTTCTTTCAAGGTGTTCAATGCCGTGAGTCTGGTCTTGTTTCTCGTAATGCGACCTAGCAAACTCTTCTATATCTTCACGAGTTTCGGCATCTACAGCCACGTCACGTCCACCTTGTCTGGCCGCCAGTTCGGCTTTTTGCCTGAGTCATCGATCTCTGTCTCGTTACTTGCTTTAAGCTCGATCAGTCCCTGGTGTGCGATCATCGCGCCGTTGTCCATGCAGTACTCTCGTGGAGGGAAGTATGCCTCCGCTCCTCGCTGCTCGCACATGGCCTCCACCATCTCTCTGAGACGTGAATTCATCGCTACTCCTCCCGTAAGCAGTGCCTCGTCGCTGTCCTCTTGCGCCATCGCTCTTTCAAGTGCTTCGACCACGGCAGAGTATGCGTGTTCCTGGAAGGAGTTGGCAAGAACCTCGTCGTCAACCTCGTCGATCTTTCTCTGTGTCTCGGTTACAAGCCCTGAGAAGGAGAAATCCATCCCTTTTATCGGGTAGGACATCTCGATGATATCCTCCGTCTCCTCCGCCAGTCTCTCTATCTCCGGTCCACCGGGATGAGGGTAGCCGAGCGTACGTGC
Organism: Candidatus Nanohaloarchaea archaeon; assembly: GCA_042217505.1. Taxonomy (GTDB): domain Archaea; phylum Nanohalarchaeota; class Nanosalinia; order Nanosalinales; family Nanosalinaceae; genus JBDGSN01. Next base: position 13,913 of record JBDGSN010000019.1, on the reverse strand, counting down.
CAGCTTGTCGAGCGCATTGCCCAGCGCGATATCGAGAGTCTCCCCGACGATCCTGTACCTTCCTGAACGGAAGTCTATTATCTGCGAGTTACCTCCTGAAACGTAGAGCGTGGTCGGGTTCTCAGCATCAGTTGTCCTTGTACCGATCGAGATATGGGCCAGACAGTGGTTGACACCGATCAACGGAACATCGAGTTTTTTCGAGAGAGAACGTGCCATGACCGCTCCCACATCAAGGCACTGAGGTATACCCGGTCCCTGGGAGTAAGCGATCCCATCCAGTTCTTCCTGCTCAAGATCTGCGTGGTCAAGCGCCTCGTTCAACACCTGTATTGCGCTCTGGTAATGGTGCTCAGAGGCTTTTCTTGGATGTATACCTCCTTCCTCTGGTTCGAACATAGATTTCCTGTTAGCAAAAACTTCATCCTCGTTGACTATACCGACCCCGAGTGTGTGAGCTGTACTTTCGATCCCGAGAATGTTCATGCAGAGAAACTGGTGCTGGAAATGTTAAAAGTTAGAAGGATAAGTGAAAAAGAAAGAACACGATTTTACTCGTGCTTCGTGTAACCGCACTTACCACAGCTCTTGCGGTCGCCGTGGTCAGCTAGGAAGGAGCTACATCGTGGGCATTTCTCGCCCTCGTAGTTTCCGTCCTCGTCGTACTTCTCGAATCTCTCTACTTTAGCGTGCTTTCCCATAAGTTCTTCACCTCGTGTGGAACTTTCGAGAAGGCCTAGCCTTCGCGCTGGCCTTCAAGCCAGTCGATAAGTGTTGTACGGTTTTTGTTGTCCTTCTCAGCCTTGATGGCCGCATCCCAGTCAACAGAGTCCATGTCGTTGAAAGCATCTTTTGCTTCCGTTATAGTCCCTGAAACAGCTTCCTCGTAATCCGCTGTTACCTCAACTCTTTCCTCCTTGGATTCCTCAACCGGGTTTCTCTCGAGCTCTTCGTCGCTCGATGGACTTGCGTCCACTCGATCGAGAGAACTTACTTCTAAGTTCTCCGAGTACTCGAAGTCGTCGAAGACCTTCAAAACGGTCTTTGAGCTGTTCTTTCCGTAGCCTGTGTAGACTGAGCCCACTTCGATGCTTTCAGGGTCAAGATCGTTTTCTGCAGCGATCCTGTCCTTTACATCTTCCTTGCTAGGTGTCTCCTCGCCTTCGTGGCTGAGTGAGACCTCTACCTCTCTCCTGTCGAGGAGAGGGTTTTCTTTTACGGCTGTGATTGTTGCTTCCATCTGGTTATCACCCTAAGTTACCCGTTAACCCGCCTTCGGCGGATTCCGATAGTTTGTTGTTTAGTTTCATAGTATTATTTACCTCGTACGAATAGCGTAGCGCCCAGGCGTCTGGATACCAAGTTTTTCGGCTATCTCAGAGTCTTCAGGGTCGTATATAACAACCAGTCCGCTCCATGAATCGGAGAGATCGTTGTTCTTACATACAGGACATTCCTGTGCATCTTCTACAATCCTGTTGCACTCTCTGCATGCTTTCTCTGCCACAAACTTTCACCAAAGTTTGATCATGGTCAAGCTGCGTTCGGCTTACAGCCGAAGCAACTTCCGTAGTTTCTTCATGGTTTTACTGAACATTATTCTTCACCTTCTTCGGCTTCTTCCTGTTCTTCTTCGTACTGCTCGATCCATTCCTCTTTACCGAGACCTGGCTGTCTCATCGTCAGGTTGATCTTGTTCGTGTCCTGCTTGTCAAGAGAGACAGCGATTATACGAGCAGTCACTACGTCTCCTGCCTGGAGTGTGAACTGGTTTTCTTCTGAGACGAGCATCTCGTTTTCCTCATCCATGTTCACGTATTCATCCATGACTTGGCTGACGTGGCATAGTCCGTCGAAAGGACCTATCCTTACGAAAGCTCCGAAATCGGTTATATCGACTATCTCTCCGAATACTACCTCATGCAGCTCCGGTTCGAATACGATAGCCTGGTATTCTACATTGTAATGGACTCCCGGATCTTCCGGTCTGATGTCTCCGCCCTCGATGGAGTTGACCTCCTCGACGCCGACGATGACACCTATCTCCGAGTCTATAGTACCTTCTACCTCGGATTCCAGTCCTGCTTTAACACTTTCTTCCACGTTGTCTCCAAAATGCTTTGGAGGAACTCGAACGCTGTCCTGGATTGTCAGCCTTTTGTACATAATGCTCGCCTTAGAACAAGTAGAAGATTCTTCGCAAGTTTTAAATGGTGTTTGATAAAGAAGGTTCTCCGGATAGCTTAATGGTGAAACAGCTAAAGGTTCTCTGAACGCCTGTTTATGACCTCTAGATGGTTTCTCTGCCTGATGATTATCACCGGTCTTCCAAGGTCGAGGATCCTCTGCTTAAGCTCCTTGTCGTTAGTAGCGACTACAAACTCATCGGATATATCGACCAGAAGGTCGTCGACTATACCCTCGCCTTCCGTCTCCAGGACGTTTATATCCTCGACTTCCAGCAGCTGCTCGACCAGTTTTTTGTACTTCCCGCCCTTGATACTTTTCGCCTCCTCGACGGCATCCTTGAGGGTGTAAAGCTCCTGGTACGGGTAAAGACTTTCCAGCTCGTCGAACATGGGGAACGAGAACTGGAATGGAGCGACCAGGAAGTTCGTGTCGAGCATGATTTTGCGCTTCATAAAGAGTTATTGGATGGAAATTATCTAAAAGCTGTTTTCACCAAGTAAGGTTTTATGGCAAACATCGCTGTTATCTGGGATGAAGAAGTAGATGATGAGGGAGAGAAACCGTTCAACATAGACTATCTGAACGATACATACGAGTACTTCTCCGAGATAGCAGAGGAAAGAGGTGAGACGACGTATATCGCCAACTTCCGATGGTTCGATAAAGGCGTACTGAGGACAGGGTACCGGTGGAACGGAGATGAATGGATCAGAGAGGAGAACATCTCTATAGACGTTGTCTTCGACAAGTACAAGTTCGATGAGGAGACCAGGGAGATGAAGAAATGGATAGAGAAGAACATGCCGGTTCTCAACCACTTCAGGCTTGAAGAGATATGCAAGGACAAACTTCTGACCTACCAGGAGTTCCCGGATATGGTAGCTGAGACGAGAGAAGCCACAGAAAAAGATGCTGAAGAGTTTATAGAGGAAGACGGTAGAGCGGTTCTCAAGCCAAGGTTCTCATTCGGTGGCCGTGGTGTAAAGATAATAGAAGATATCGAAGAGTACGAAGACGCTTCTAACCAGCTTGTGCAGAGGTTCGTTGATTCTACAGAGGGCATAGATGAACTCGGTGTCGAAGGAGTCCACGACCTTCGAGTGGTCGTGGTCGATGGTGAACCGGTGTTGAGCTTTGTCAGGACACCTGAATCGGGGTTCGTCAGCAACGTTCAGCAGGGCGGTAGCATGAATTTCGTCGATCTTGAGGATGTCCCGGATTCAGCGATGGAGATAGTTGAGAGAGTGGCGGAAAAGTTCTCTGAGTACAGTCCATACGTTTTCGGTGCTGACATGATATTCGACGAGGATCAGAAGCCGTGGATACTCGAACTCAACTCGAAACCAGGTATGGCGATCTACAACGAAGAAGTCAAGGAACGGAAGGATCTGTACATCACAAGAGTGGTTGAGATGCTGGCGAAGATGCCTTAATCCTTTAAATCACAGACATCCAGGTAATCCGTGCGGAATATCGCATTCCTGTGGTGGGAGGAAAACGTCGGATTTGGAGAGAAACCGTTCGACTGGGATACCAAGAGGGAAGAGTATCGCAAGTTCTCACAGATCGCACGTGAAAAAGATATCAGAATTGTTCTAGGCGAATATCGCTGGTACACCTCTGGTTCCTTGGAGAAGTGCTGGGTATTCGATGGAGAGTGGAAGAAGAAAGAAGATATCGAGATAGAGGGTGTCTACGATCTTTTCCATCTAGATGATGAGAAGATGGAGTACAAGAAGAGGATGAAGGAAGAAGTCGGCATAATGGATGATCCTGAACTTACAAAGATCTGTCACGACAAACTTCTGACCTACCAGGAGTTCCCGGAGATGGTCCCTGAAACGAGGAAGGCGACTGATGAGGATATCAGGGATATCCTGTCGACCTATGGAAAGGCGGTTCTAAAACCTCGGAGAGGGTCTTCTGGAGACGGCATAATCAAGGTAGAATCAGAGGAATTTCCGGATATCGATGAAGACGAGTATGTTGTCCAGAGATTTATGGAGACGGAAGGCACCAAGAAAACGGATTTTGAAGGTATACATGATCTCCGGGTTTTGATGATTAACGGGGAGATACAGTATGCTTACATAAGATCGCCGAACAAAGGTTTCCGTTCCAACCTGGCCAAAGGCGGGACACTTGAGTACGTTGACGTTTATGAGCTACCTGAAGATACAATGGATATCGTCGATGAGGTCAGGGAGAGATTTTCTGGTTATGCGCCATCTGTACTGACTGTTGACCTGATGTACGACGAGTTCCAGAGACCGTGGATACTCGAACTTAACACCCAGCCAGGTATCGGTTACCATGGTGAAGAAAGAGTGAAGGAAAAAGAGCTTCCGGTAATGAAGAAACTGGTCGATGCTGTCTCAGAGCTGGCGGATTAATCCTGATCCTCTGATTCCTGTCGGGTCTTCTCAAGCGCTCTCTCATGCATCCTTTCGACCATCCGGAGCATGACGTCCTCTCCTATTATATCGTTCATCTCCTCGGAGACGCCGAACGCACCGTTGACCTCGAGTATGTAGTATTCTCCCTCGTTCAGGATCACGTCGCATCCACATATATCGAAGCCTGTCGCACCGGCAGCTCTCAAGGCTATGTCTCTCTTCTCCTCAGTGAGCTCTGCCCTGGTTCTTTCCCCGCCTCCAGAGATGTTTGAACGCCAGTCGTCTCCACCTGATGTTCTTCCGTATCCTGTCACGTATCCATCTATCACGACCATCCTGGTGTCGCTGCCGCTGTGCTCCTTGTAGTCCTGGAGACAGATCTCCTGCTCCAGTGATTTCATAGTATCCATCACGGGTTTCAGTTCTGTTTCTGAAGACGCACGCATGACTCCTTCACCGCCTGCTCCACGGACCGTTTTCATTATAACAGGGTAGCCCAGGTTCTTCGCTACATCTACAGCGACATCCGGTGAAAGGGTGTATACGCTGTCAGGAACGTTTACACCGGCTTCTGCCAGCACTTTCATGTTGTAGAACTTGTTGGAGTCGTATGCGAATGTATCGTTTTCAGCCTGTGTAACCACGCCAGCCTCGTTTAGCACTTCAGCCAGGTGCTCTGCGAACATCATATCTCTGTCATCTATCCTGATGTACGCTGCATCGAACTCTGTCAGGTCTGCATCCTTGTAGACCACCTTTGTCTCTTCACCGTGTATGTATTTCAGGCCGTCAACCGGAACCGCAAGAACTGAGTCGAAGATCTCCTCTGCTCTTTCCATTATCAACTGGTGCTTTGTAGAGATCGCACCGTAGACTATAGCCAGTTTCATCCTTCTATCTCCTCCTTGAGAACGCTGGCAACAGCTTCATGAGCGTTTTTACCGCCTATCTCGGTGTACATCCTCAGATCAGGGTTGGGGTTGATGTCGAACACCTGTTCGCCTCTCAGAAGAACTTCTGCATAATCCGTTCCTATCTTCGAGGCCGCCTCCCTGACGATACCTTCCTGCGTATCAGAGATGTTGGAGTAGTTAAGGCTGTCATCTGTGAACTTCCAGCCCTCTGAATCATCTTTAAGCGAGACTATCTGGTCGCCGACTACCAGGCAGCGGTACCTGTCCCCGGAGTTGAACTCGTGGAAGAGCATGATATCCTCCTCGTACTCCGATCCCTCTGCGAAACCTGTTATATCTTCGACGGAGTCAAGCTTCTTCGCCTCCGTCTCCTCAAGATCTTCAAGCCTTCTTGCGATCAACGGTCCTTTCAGGTAGTTATGTATGTTCCTCGCTGCCTTCTCTGTCGCCACTGAAGCTGTTTTAGGTGACGGTATCTCTTTCTCGTGCAGCACGTAGTATAGATAGTTCTTCTTCGCCATGATGAAGAAGGCTGTAGAAGGATAGTTGACTGCGACGTTCTGATCTCCTATCATCTCGAGCAACACTCTGCCGAAAACTGCGTTTTTCTCCGGTATCTCTGCGAATACTGCGTCGTACTCTGAAATAGATTTATCGCCGACCATCACATCTCCTACTCCGTCGACTACCTGCGGAGCTACCTGGTCAAGCGCTATCTGCTCGGTTTCGTCGAAGAATTCGTCAAATTCTTCGTGCTCGTCATCAGTTATTTTCAGAAGTCTGATCGTTATCATCCTCTTCTGGAGCCCATAACCGGGTTACTTCCTGTTCCGATCTCCATCTCTCCAGGTACCTGTCAATTGAGGAAGGTGTGGCATCTTTTAAGAGCCTTCCCTGCCTCATAATCTTTCTCAGTCTTGCCTCCAGAGTCTTGGATAGCTCGTCGTAGTACGTCTTGTCGGAGTATATCAGGTCGTTCTTGATCCTCCAGTAAGCTGTTGTGCCTTTCGGAGCCAGTACCATGTAGCCTTTCGTTTCGTCTTCAAGCTCTTCCATCGCACTCTTCAGTTTCTCTTTGTCGACGTAGTAGACGCCGCCATCGGTCTGGCTTGGATCTATCAGAAGTATCTCGTTGCCCTCTACGCTTACTGAAAGGACGTAGTGGCTCTTCTCAGCGTCAGGGAATAGTTCTGGTTTGTAGAATTTTGGAAGCACTACTGCTCCATCGTTGAACCATGTCTTGAACTCTGCTGCGATATCGGTTACCTTGACCTCTTCGACAAACGCAGCCTTGACCTCGGAATTTGTCAGCTCTTCCACAGAATCCTTGATCTTGAGTTCAAGTGTTTCTTCCTCGCTTTCCTCCACCTTCTCGTTGATCTCGTCCTGGTCGTGCCTGTAACCGAATACCTCCAGAGCCATCTCTATAGATGCTGGACCGGTGTAACCAGGTTTCTTTGCAACGAAGTAGTCCTTGATATCCTCTAAAGTATCTACATCGGACTTGGTTCTCTTGAACGCAAGGTCTGCGTTCATCATCTGCGAGTTAGGAGTGATCAGTATATCTCCTCTTGCCGTGTCAAGACTTGTTGAGAAGAGTGAGATATCTCTTACCTCGCCTTTTTCCCCGTTGACGTTCACTTCTTCGCCTTTTCTAACAAATCTGGAGTTCTTGAGGTAGATGCCTGCTGCAAAGTTCTCGAACAGGTCCTTGAAACCGTAGACCAGTAGAGCGGCCACCATGAACGATACAGCCCATGAAGATGCTGTTATGAACTCTTTCACGAACGTATTGCCGATACCCAGTGTGTCAAGCGTTACCTGGAGCAGTAGCAGGTAAAGGAATGCTCTGAACGCTCCTGCTATCAGCTGTACTGCGTTCCTGGAAAGTCCGAGCTCCTTGAAGTATGTCTGTACGCCTGAGCTTCTCAGGAAGTTCTCTCCTACCTTCGATACAAGTTTTATGCCGATAAATCCCAGAACTGCTATAAGCCCTGCTGAAAGTGCTTTTGGCAGGAAGTTCGCTATACTGTTGAATATCTCGTTGGTCACGCCTACGTTCAGGTAGATCAGAGATATGGCTATTACCGCTGCCTCTCCCAGGAATCCGGCGTATCTTATGCTTTCTTCCCGGTTCATGACCTGTTTCTTGTTTAGCTCTTCTTTCCTTGTGATCCAGAGCCTTCTCAAGAATATCTTGACTGCTTTGACCGCCAGATGTCCGAAGACCAATATTACCAGTGTGAAGATTATTTTAACAATAGCCTGATCTCTGCCGATAAAATTCAGCAGAGCGCTGAGAAATTCGACCATAACGATGATTCACCTTTTAGCCTATAAAAAACCGTGTGATTTTACTCCCTGGAAACAATCCTGCCATGGCCGATTAGCCGCCAGCGAGAGCCTATCTGCCGTGAAATCGCTATGCGATCTCCTTCCTCTGCGCAGACAGGTACTTTCAGGTCCACTTCGCAGGTTTTACCTACCTTGGTGACTATACCGGCTGATTTGCCGGTTCCGACGTTTAGCATAAGCGCCTCGTTCTTCTTTATGTTCTCGATCTCCTGCTCGTTCTCCGATCCCAAGAGCCTATCCATGAGATGTACCTCGATGGAAAGCTTGTTCGAGGTCTCAGGCAACTCTCCTTTAAGCCCGAGAACATTTCCTGAAAGTCCGTCCGACTTCGCAAGTGCGGGGTCAAGATCTGTCTCCACAGCAAGAAGTCCGCCGGGTTTACCTTTCTCGACCGGTTTTCCGCCGTGAAGTATCGTCGAGACCTCTGTCTCAACGGTCTCCCATTTACCGTCTATACGTACACCGGGACGCATCTCGATCTTGTCGCCTTCTTCAAGCTCTCCCTTGGTTATGCTTCCTCCGACAACTCCGCCGTTGATATCCTCTACCTCGGTTCCTGGCTTGTTGATGTCGAAAGATCTTGCTACAAGCATCCTTGGGTCGGCTTCAGTATCTCTTTCAGGGGTTCTGATCCCCTCATCCACTGCTTCAAGCAGTGCATCTATGTTTATCCCGTGCTGTGCGGAGATAGGTACTATAGGTGCATCTTCTGCCACAGTTCCTTTGACAAACTCCTTTATCTGCTGGTAGTTCTCCTTTGCCTCTTTTGTCGAGACCTTGTCGACCTTGTTCTGTGCGATCACTATATTATCGACTCCTACTATATCTAGCGCTGCAAGGTGCTCTCTTGTCTGTGGCTGTGGGCATTCCTCATCAGCTGCGATAAGGAGAAGTGCGCCATCCATGATGGCTGCTCCTGAAAGAACGTTGGCCATCAGTGTCTCGTGTCCTGGAGCGTCGACGAGTGAAACAGTCCTGACGTGATCTCCATCACCTTTTACATTGAGCTCTCCATCACTGTTCCTGTAGTAGCTGATATCTGCGTATCCAAGCCTGATCGTTATCCCTTTCTTCAGCTCCTCGGAGTGCTCGTCAGTCCATTTCCCTGACAGGGCCTTAGTTAAAGTGGTTTTACCGTGGTCCACGTGCCCTACCAGTCCGATATTAACTTCGGGTATCTCGTCTGTCATTATTCTATCTCACCATCATCCATGTGCTTCATACTGTAGCTCCTCCTTTTCACACCATCGTTGTCTGTCCAGAGCCTGTCGCCCTGGTAGATCTCTCTTCGACTGAGCAGAGAGGTCAGAGGGTACCTGTCTACTATCTTGTAGGTCTCCCCGTCCTCGTGTTCAACATGGTCGCCTGTATCGTAGCTGAAATCTACTCGTCTGGTCGCTTCATCTCTTATAACCTCGCTGGCGTTTCTACCAGCGTTCTTCAGCTGTTTGCCGATGTAGTTTCTGTCTACGAATCCCATGCTCTACTCTTCGTCTTCGCTGTCTTCGAGGACTTCCTCGATGGACTTGCTTCCGGATTCGACGACTTTAGTGTTCAGCTGCTCTGTCTCTGTTGAAACAGTATTTCCTCTGACCGATTTCCTTCTCCTGACTCCTTCCTCGGTTCTTATACCTGAACCGTCACCGAGAAGCATGCTTTTTCTCTCAGAGCCTTCAACCGATCTTCTCATCGGGAAACCCTGTCTGTCGCTTCCGCCAGTGATCTCAATTTTGAAACCTGGAAGGTCTACAATGCCTCCGTCAAATGTCTCTCCTATCTTTTTACCTACTAGCTGAGAAGCTTCTTCGATTTCGATCTGATGTGTTGTGCCGTCTTCTGCACCTACTGTAATCTTCATTATTGAATTCACCTGCTCAGTCCTTCCGTTCCGAGCATGTTTACAATCAGGAGTGAAGTTTTAAAAACAGTTTCAGGAACTTCGGCCTTTTTATTCAGGTCCTCGTCTCTATTATAATATATGCGAAGCCAGGTCATCCTGAAGATCGTCGGCAGCTTCCTCCAGATATTCGGGGCGATGATGGCGGTGCCGGTAGCTGTTGCGCTGTACTTTTCAGAGAGCCCGGTCTACATGGCAGGTTTCGCACTGCCAGCGTTGGCCTCGGTGATACTCGGTTACTCGCTTTACATCTCGGGGAAGCACTCTGACTACGCATCAAATATTACTATACCCGAGGCTATCTTCGCCACGGTACTTGGATGGATTCTCGCAGTGATGTTCGGGGCGATACCGTTCCTGATGCACATGCATATATTCAATGCCTTATTCGAATCATCCGCAGGACTGACAACAACAGGCATATCGATGGTGCTCGATCCCTCGACTCTTCCAAAATCCCTTCTTTTCTGGAGAAGTTTCATACAGTGGATCGGAGGGCTCGGCATACTCACCTTCTTCGTCGCAGTCATCAGAGAGTCGGGAGGCGTCACTAGACGGCTTTACTCGGCTGAAGCACACAAGACCGACTCCGGCTCGATAAGACCCTCCCTGGAAAAATCCATAGCATCGCTCTGGAGGGTCTATGGGTTTTTGACATTCCTCTTCATAGCAGTCTACATCGCTCTCGGTATGCCTGTCTTCGACTCAATAATGCATGCCTTCTCCGGAATCTCCACAGGAGGTTTCTCAACACAGGCCGGAAGCATAGGCGCTTACTCAAAACCTATCCAGATCGTCACTATACCCCTGATGTTCCTTGGAGGGGTCAACTTCGTACTTCTCTACAAGTTCCTTCGCTCCGAGTTCGATGTCTTCATCAGGTCGACAGAGTTCAAGCTCTACACTGCGATATTCCTTCTGATCGGTTCACTGACAGCGTTCAACCTGTTCACCCAGGGAAGTCTTGCAGGTGACGCAGTGCTGAACGGTTTCTTCACCTCCGCAGCGGTGATATCATCGACAGGATACGCAACTATAGGGATCACAACGCTTTCAGCAGCACTCCAGTTCATATTCATCGGGGTCATGTTCGTTGGAGGATCGCTTGGATCCACGGCAGGAGGTTTCAAAGTGTTCAGGTTAAAGGCGATGTACGAGCTTGTGAAGACAAGAATAAGAGCTTACCAGCTACCGGAATCGGCTATCAACGAGGCCAAGATCGACGGCGAGATAGTAAAGAACTCGACTGTAAGAACTATATCCGTGCTTTTCTTCGGCTGGATCGCACTCATCTTCCTATCGACTATAGTAGTATTAGTGGCCGACCAGACAACGTTCATCGCAGCTCTCTCCGGCTCGGTCTCAGCCGCCGGGAACATGGGTCCGGTCTACATGCCGGCTGAGAAGATGGTCGCTCTATCGCCTATAACGAAAGTGACGTGGGTGATCGTCATGCTGGCCGGAAGACTGGAACTTTTACCACTACTGGCAATTTTTAATAGGGAGCTGTTCCAAGACTCAAAGTAAGATGTACATAGTGATCGCAGGGATAACGCCGCTCGGACGGAAACTCGTAGATAAACTCGAGGATAACCACGACGTCGTTGTGATAGACGAGGACAAGGATAAATGTGAGAGACTTTATTCCTCATCAGGCGCCACAGTTATCAACAAGAGTCCTTCGACTTTGACAGCTCTTGAGGACGCAGGTATAACCCAGGCCGATGTCATGATATCGGTTCTAAGCGATGACAACGAGAACATGGTCGTCTGCTCATTATCCAAGAAATACGGCGTCCCCAAGGTCGTCTCGAAAGTCGAGGACGACGAGTATCTGGAAGCGTTCCAGATAATCGGTGCTGAAGCGGTCGCACACACGGATCTACTTCTTTCGGAGTTCCTGAGCGCTGTAGAACACCCTTACCTGGTCAAGCTGGCGAACATAACAAACAGGAGAGAGATACTGAAAGCTTCGGTAAGCGAAGGCTCAAGGCTTGAAGGCATGACTGTTTCCGAAGTAGAGCAGGAGAAAAAGTTCCCATCAAGGTTCAAAGTCATCTCGCTTGTGCAGGAAGATCAGACCCTTGCCGGCGACATCAACGTCGAGCTTTCCGAGGACGATGAACTGATAATTATCGGACCATCGGAGAGAAAGAGAAGTCTTGACACCTACTTCCAGAACCAGTAGTTAAATCAAGATCGAAACTTCTAGTAAATCCATGAGCCTATCGGATAAGAAGGAAGAGATGAGAGATAAAGCAGATCTCTGGATGTTCCGGAGACTGAAGAAGATCCTGAAGATGTTCCTTGTCTGGAAATCTTTCAGCTACATGGTCAGAAAGATAAAGAGGAAACTCGGTCGATGACTGCTATCGCCTGGATAAGAAGAAGCCTGAGAGAGCACGATAACACTGCTTTAGTCGAGGCCTCGAAGGTGCACGACGAGGTCATACCGTTCTACGTGGTCGATGAAGAGTACTTCAGGAACTCTGAACTCGGTTATCCGCGGGTAAGGTTCTGGCGTGACTCACTCCTGGATCTTAAGGAACGGATGAAGGAGAACGGTAAAGACGTTGTCATAGGTAAAGGAAAGCCGGTAGAAGAACTGGAAAAATTAGTGGAAGAAACTGGCGCAGATGCGATATACTTCAACAGGGACTACTCTCCATACTCGAAGAAAAGAGATGCCAAAGTCCACGAGCTAGAGGGAAACCTTGGAGTCGAGGTTAAGGAGTTCAAGGACATCGTGATGTTCGAGAAGGAGGAGATAACCACCAACAAGGGCGATCCCTACAAGGTTTACAGCTACTACAGAGACAAATGGTTCGAGAAGGAGAAAAAACGGCCGGCAGAAGTGGAAGAATACGAAGTTCCAGGTATTGAGAGCGATGAAATACCCTCGCTTGAAGAACTCGGCTTCCAGAGACCGGATGAACTCGACTGGACCTGGAAACCTGGAAGAGAAGGAGCAGAGGAAAGGATAGAGGATTTCAAGCAGAGGATCGGTGACTACGACGATAAAAGAGATTTCCCGGCTGAAGACGCTACCTCGAAGCTTTCACCGCACCTCAAGTTCGGCACGGTCTCTATAAGAGAGGTCTTCTGGGAAGCCGAAAGGATGAAGGCAAGAAACAATGTTGACGATGAAGGGGTCCGGGTATGGCAGGAAGAGCTGGCGTGGCGCGACTTCTACTTCCAGGTGATGTGGAACCACCCTCACTGCGTCGAAAAACCTTTCCTAGAGGAGTACGAGGCGATCGAATGGGAGGACGACGAGGAGAGATGGCAGAGATTCATCGACGGAAAGACAGGCTACCCGATGGTCGATGCCGGTATGAGGCAGTTGAAGAAGGAGGGCTGGATGCATAACAGGTTGCGGATGATAGTCACAAGCTTCTGTGCGAAAGACCTCCACCTTGACTGGAAAATGCTCCACGACTACTTCAAGAAGACGTTTGTAGACGCTGAATTAGCCTCGATGATCGGCGGAATCCAGTGGGCTTACTCCATCGGCACTGATGCACAGCCATACTTCCGGGTTTTCAACCCGTGGACACAGGGAGAGAAGTACGACCCCGAAGGCTACTACATCCGTGAATACGTTCCAGAACTTGAAGAGGTGCCGGACAAGTACATCCACGAACCGCACGAAATGCCGGAAGAAGTCCAGGAAGAATCAGGCTGCATAATTGGCGAAGACTACCCTGCGCCGGTCGTCAACCACGACGAGGAGCGGGAGAAAGCCGTGGAGATGTTCGAAACGGTCAAGCAGGATTGACTCGACGTTTTATGCCGATCGCTGAGAATATAGAATTACGAGGGGAGAACCATGAAAGATAAGACGGGTGAATGCGTGGTGTGCGGAGACGTCATCCATGAAGACCACGAAGTGCTCGAATCATCACTCGGCTACTCTCACCGCAAATGCGTCAAAGAACGCATCTGATGGTCAGGATCAAGTAGATCCACGGAACGAGCGCCGCCAATCCACGCCAGAGATAGGTATTCCTATCCAGCAAAAACAAATTCCACGGACGGTTCGAAAAATTTACTTAAACATTCTTCACTCAACCCAATAATAGTGATAGACCATCAATTCGAGACCAGTATCCAAACTCGGAATCCTCCTAATTCTCACAACACTAGCCATCGGCCAGGCAG
>JBDGSN010000018.1:0-1902 GCA_042217505.1 Candidatus Nanohaloarchaea archaeon | reverse complement strand
ACACTGATATTCTGAGAACGATGAAGGGATTTGTCCAGGCGCTGGAGGAGGAAAGGCCTGATTACCCGATCGTGATCCGGAGGGACGGACCGAACGCGGACAAGGCCTTTGAGATGCTGAGGGAGAAGAAGGAGGAACTTGATCTCAACATGAAGCTGTTCAGGAACGACAAACCGATGACAGAGAGCGCCGAAGACTTGATGGAGATGTTTGAGGAATACAAGGGTCAAGATTGAAGAATCTGATTTCAGTTCTATTCAGAAGCAACGATTTACATCTTCTCTTCGAGGTCGTCTGGCAGGTTAAGACCTTCTAGATCTAGGTCTTCCAGTGCTCGGGAACCCATGGCGTAGGCTACAGGACCCATTATATCGCTGAAATTATCCATGACTTCCTGAAGAGCTGCTTCTCCATCCTCTATGCTTTCTATATTTCCATCATCGTCGACACTAATGTTGTCGGATTTGTTCGCCTGTCTAACCACTACAGGTTTTCCCTGGGTGTTGATGAACTGCTGTATCAGGGCATCGATCACTTCCTCATAGTCGCTCACTTTTCACCGAACACCTGTATTGAAGCAGTTTCCTCATGGAATGCCGGTCTTCCGTTACTTGTAGCGATCTGACCGAAGGCGAAAAGCCCGAAAACCGGTGTATCTCCCAGCTCTTCCTGAATCCGTTCGACCTCCTCTCTTGTTTTCTCCATATCATCGTAGATCGCATGTCTTCCGGCGCAGCTGAAAACCAGTGCTCCTTCAAGGTTGTCTTCCTGAAGTCCGGAGTCGTCTAATGCTTCTCTTGCTGCTCTTCCGGCGGCATCCAGGAGTTTTGGTTTTTCACCTCTCATCAGTGATACTTCTTCGCCTTCAGGTACTTCTGCGCCGCAAACAAAGCATCCTTTATCGTCTACATCAAGTGTTACGCGTAGTTCGTGCTCTTCCTCACCTAGATCCAGTCCAAATGGTGTCATAAGTAGGAAGCCAGGGTCTTCGGCGTTTTCTTCTCCGAAAAGGTTTGAGTATACATTTTTTGGTCGTTCTCCGTCAAGTGCTTTTACATAGGAGCCGTGTGCCTCTGATACATTGAAGCTGTTGGGTGTTTCTTCGAATCCGTGAGCTTTATCGCTTCCTATCTGGCCTTCGGTTTTCACTATGCAGCATACTACAGCGTTTTCGACTACTTCTCCGTCGTGGAATACATAGGCGTTTTCGAAGCTCAGGTCATCTCCTGCGAACTGTCCTGCGAAAGAGTATCCTCTTCCCAGTTCTTCTTCGATAGCATCTAGCACATGTACGCCGTTACCGTGTAGTGGATCCGCGAATATGTTCACGAATGTATCTCTTTCTTTTTCTCCTTCTTCATTTATTGTGTAAGAAGTGAAATCTGTGTCGATATCTTCTATGGCTTCTCTTGCTGCTTCCTTACCTGCGTTGTAGCTGTGATCGTCCAGTCCTTCTCTCATCCCGATCCCTACTTCTACATCTGAGAAACCTGCTGCTACAGCTGAACCTGTCTCCGCTCCGCCAGCTACTTCCACGGTGCTGGAGCAACCGATAACCGGTACATCAACTTCGCCTGAAGCAGCTTCCACAAGTTCCTCGAGTTCATGTTCTGTAGAGGCGAAAAGGTAAATCAGATCGGTTTTACCACTGTTAAAATCTTGTACTACCTGTTTACCGGCTTTTTCACTGTTTTCAGTGCTGGAGCTTGCGACAGTAAAATCCATATTCTCCGTTTGAGTTTTCTCAAATAAAAAAGTTGGAGAACTGTATCACAGCTATCTGACGGGAAACTTCCATAAATTTGGCTCTACCACTGTTTCAGTATGAGCATACTGGTTGATGAAGACACGAAGGTGCTGGTTCAGGGAATCACGGGCAGAGAGGCCAGTGAGAAGGTGCCG
>JBDGSN010000017.1:0-15181 GCA_042217505.1 Candidatus Nanohaloarchaea archaeon | reverse complement strand
AATAGCCCCCCCAGGATTCGAACCTGGGTCAGCGGCTATCTTCAGGAAGACTGCAAGAGTCTTCTTTTTACAGCTTGGTGAAGCTGCTTAGCAGAGAGGATTTTAGATCTCTGTATGCCTTGTCCTCCGCGGTTGGAGAACTTGAGGCTCCAAAGGCCGCTATGAATGGTCCCAAACTAGAGTCAAACTCTAAACTTGGTTTGACCGCTACACCAGGGGGCTGAACTTCTGTTCTATACGTGAGGATCGAACTCTTAAAAACTGTAAGCTAAGTTAGTGTAGAGGTCAAGTAATGGAAACTAGATTTTCAGTAGATAGTACGGACTTGCTAGCGGTGTATGAGAAACTCAAGTCAGAGGGATACACTTTAGATGATATTAGTGAGGAGATAGGATCTGATTTCCGAAATTATTTGTATAAAGGAACTACTTTTTCTAAAAATCGGTTAAAGCGCTTAGAGTCTATTTATGGTGAGAAAATCGATTCTAAGGCGCGGTTGTTTGTTAATGGGGCTGGTGAAAAACGCCGTATAACACTTACTAAAGAGGAAAAATTGGCGGAGTTAGTTGGAGTAATATTGGGAGATGGGCACATAGATAAACATTCGCGAGATAGAGGAGATCGATTTGTAAGTAGCTATTATCTAAGTGTGACTCTTAATAGTTCGGAAGAGGAGCTTAGGGAGCATGTGATTGACTTGATAAAATCCTGTGTGGGTAGACAACCTAAGGTTGAGAAGGTGAAAGGGGCTAATGCGGTGAACTTGAAGCTGTATGGCAGAGAGGTCGTGGAGGCATTAGAGCACGTAGGTCTTGTTGCAGGTAATAAGGTCGAAAAACAGGTAAGCGTACCTTCTTGGATTAAGGAGAGCCAGCAGTTTAAGAAAGCATGCTTGAGAGGCCTAGTTGATACAGATGGCTCCGTATACAGGCGCAGTCAGGATGGTTACTGGGTTGTGCATTTCAAGAATAGATCCAGACCGCTTTTAGATGATTTTGTAGAGATGTGCGAAGATTTAGGGATAAACGCGTCTAAAGCAGGCCATACCGCTCGACAAGTCGCCTCTCAGCAACAAGTAAAAAACTTTATTCGGGATATTGACCCTATCAAAGGTCGGAAAATCAATCTTAGTTCTGGTTGAGTTCTTCGAGTTTTTCGGCGGTTTCCATCGTTATACTGTGTTCGACAGCGTCGGCCTGTTCCTCCGCATTATCCACTTCCAGCGTGTCCTGGAAAAAGTCTTTCAGTATCTCGTACTTCTTATGAAGTTTCTCCGCCTTCTCCCGGCCCATCGGGCTTAAAGCGAAGCCCTTGTACGGTGCACGACAGAGGAGGTTCTCATCCTCCAGTTTCTGGACTGCCTCCGAAACACTGGCGTTCGAGACCTCCATGTGATCTGCTAGTTCCGAAGTGGTGGTTCCTCTATCACCGGACTCTGTCAGTTCATAGACTGCTCTAAGATAGTTTTCGCTCGATTCCATGTTTTAACCTGTGGTAGTGAAAGATAAAGAGCTTTGTATCCGGCCAAATAATAAGTCTTCAGTTGAAAGCATCCATTAAGGCACATGAATAAGAAGGAGCTCTACAAGCAGAAGATAGGGATAATCAAGAAAGTCGGCGGCTACGAGGCATGGGATATTTTTTCTGGCGTTAACCGTCACGGTGATGAGTACCGTCATTTCATGGTGAAGAGCGCCATCTATGAACTCCTCTCGGATAAAGGACACGAGGTAAGGACTGAAGTCGAGATACCGAATGGATGGATAGCTGATGTCATAGATGCGACGACCGCTCATATATACGAGGTCGAGACCGATCTGACGCATGCCGATAAAAAGAGAAAGATGAAGCGTTATCTCCAGGCTGAGCGCATAGGGCCGGTTATAGAGGATATCATATTTCTTGATCCCAAGAAACTTCCGACTGATATGTTCGAGTTGAGGGAGGCGCTGGAAGAAGAGCTGATATTTTAGCATCAGGCAGGGTTAAGGTTATAGCCGGGCTTAAAATGGTTTTTATTTATGGCGGAACCAGACGAGAAAGCGCTCGCTGTTTCTCTAGGTATTACCTGGGGGCTTGGAGTGCTTCTTCTTGGATGGATCGCAGCTTTTGCCGGTATAGGCGACGCTTTGTGAACGCTCTTGGGTCCTTCTATCTGGGTTATGCTCCTACAGCAGTTGGAGCTATCATAGGAGGGATCTACGCTCTAGTTGACGGCGCGATAGGCGGCTACGTAGTCGCTTATGTATACAACTGGGCGTCTGAGAAGCTGTAAAGCCGGAAACACTTCCTTTCTTTTTATCTTAGATGAATATTTCAGAAAGAGAGATAATTATTAGCCCCCGCAGGATTCGAACCTGCGTCGAGAGGGCCAGGGCCTCTCATGATTGACCACTACACCAGGGGGCTGAACGTGTCCTGGCCTGTCTGTAATTTTATAGTGAGGAGTAAGCTTTTTGTAGTCAGCGCCTGTCCAGGAAGAAGTAGATACCCACTATTATCACTGTCGACATAAGGACTGATGGTGCGAATATCTGCAGTATCTGGTGGTCTAGGACGCCTAGATTGATCCCGATCAGCAGGACTACAAGCGTCTCGATATCCAGTGAGAGAAGTGAGGTCGCGATTGTCAAAGGTTTATTCATCTTATGGAACAGTGGCATGATGTAGCCGATACCCAGCTTTGAGACTGTCGAAAGCACGAACAGGAAGGTCGCAGCCTCTATGTTTGCGAGCATCCCGTGAGGTCCGAGTATCTTCAATCCAAGTCCGAACCATGCGAAGAATATCGGGATGAAAAGCCCCATACCTATCGCCTTGATCTTTTCCTGGAATGCTCTTGAGTCGGAGAACTCGCTTCTTGAGATCAGGACTCCTGCAAAGAAGGCGCCGATAACGCTGGAGAGACCTACCAGGTCGGTGACGTAAGCCATAGAG
Source organism: Candidatus Nanohaloarchaea archaeon (assembly GCA_042217505.1). GTDB lineage: Archaea > Nanohalarchaeota > Nanosalinia > Nanosalinales > Nanosalinaceae > JBDGSN01. The sequence continues at coordinate 12,244 of JBDGSN010000017.1, read as the reverse complement.
AGTAGCAGTGCGAAGGTGATCGCAAACTGTGCCTCTGCCTCTTCGAACATGATGACGAAGTCATCTATCCGGTGCATGAACTCATGAAGTATGTAGAACACTATCGCAAAACCGGCGATACCTCCGATCTTGATAGCCAGGTCTGTTAAGGTTGTAGATGTTGTGAGGACGAGTGCAGTCAAAACTGCGAATCCTGCTGTAACGTTTATAACAGCAGATTTGATGGTGTAACGTCCTATATCTTCTCTCAACATTCCTCTTGAAAGCATTATTTTTGACGGAACACCGATATCGATAAGTGAGTATGCCAGTGCTATGAAAACGTAAGCCTTGATACCTATCTCGGGAAGGAATATGTCTCCGAACAGTACAAGCGCTGCGAATATGAACAGGAACGATCCGATAAGTATACCGATACCAAGATCCAGACCTTTCCTGTGACGGAAGATATCGGCTGCATTCTGCTCTCTTAGACCAGCCTGGAAAAGTATCAGTGTCGCACCTATAGTTCCGAACCCGGCCAGTGATTCCGGTTTTACTATGTTCAGGACGGCCGGACCCAGTATCAATCCTGTTATTATGTAACCGATTATCGATTCAAGACCGATCCTCTCGAAAAACTCGCCGACGATAAATGATGAAAGCAGGACTACTGCAAGCCCGAAAAGCGTGGATGTAGCGAGTCCTGCAGCCATATCAAATCTCCTCTACTAGCCTGTCCTCATGGACCACACCTATGATCTTGCCGTCTTCTTCGACAGGTATAGCCCGTATATCCTCTTTATCCATCAGGAATGCGATATCCCCTATATCCTCATCAGGAGGTACAGTGATCTCGTGGCGCTCCATAAGATCTTCAGCGGTCTCCGCCACGTACTGTTTGTTGAAGGAAAGACCCAGTATACCGATGACCTTCTCCTCATCGACTTTTTCCTCTGGTATGAGAAGTTTTAGAAGTGAGTTCTCATGTATCTCGCCGACGTTCTTCCCGTCCTCTGTAACAATAAGTGTGTTCTCGGCTCCATCAAACTCTTTCTTGACCTGTTCGACAGGCGTATCAGCCTCTATAAAATCCGGGTCGATCATGATCTCTCTGGCGGTCTTTCCCATACTACTGGATTGTAGGACTTGATTAAAAAGCTAGGCGATTCAGGAAGTCCATAGAAAAAGGTTTTGAAACGCCGAGGCTGGGATTTGAACCCAGGAGAGCGTAACGCTCACCACCTTTCCAGGGTGGCACCTTTAGCCACTCAGTCACCTCGGCAAATAGCATATCTGCTTGAGGCGCTGAAACTCTTCAGAGTTTCGCACCACTCGACGATAACTGGAGATCCAGTTAGCAGATCGAAGGCTCCGGCAGGCGCCAGAACCTTGAATTGAGTTTACGGGCTAAGTCTTATAACCTATTCTTTCTTCGCTTTCTTGTATCTGTCTCTGATATCGTGGAATAGTTTCTTGCCTGTTTCAGTAGTCAGTCTTGGCTCTGTAGTGGCGAAGAACTCGTCAAGGTCGTCGTACTGCTTGAAGTCCGGGTTATCCTCCGTCTTATCGTAACGTGCCTGTTTCTCGTATTTCAGGGCCTGTAGACAGAGATCTATCATGTCCATGTCCTTGACGAACTTTGACTCTTCCGATCTCCTTTCCTCGTACTCCTTCCATAGCTGTTCTATATCGGTATCCAGAGGATGTGATAGCTTTTGGACGGCCTTTCTCTCCATCACCTGTTTGTCTTCACTGTCCATCTCCTGTTCGGCATCGACAGCTCTATGGGCGATATCGCCGGTCTCTGCCTCGCCTATGTCGTGTACAAGAGCGATCTTGACCGCTTTGTCCACATCGACATCCTCTTTTTTCCCGTGAAGAAGGCATAGGAAAGCAGTGCTCCATGAATGGTCTGCAACGGATTCGGGATCATCTATATTCCTTAACTGCCAGCCCGTCCGTTTTTCATCTTTCAGTTCAAGTAACTGGAGGAGGATTTCTAGTTCGTCCATAGGGAGTGATCGTTTGAGAACTTCTAAATCTTTAATCCTGCTTCCATCTCTTTGGATACGTCTCTGGGTCCATGTGTACTGATTCAAGTGTGGCTGCAGTCCCCTCATCTTCGTAGAGCTCCTCAGAGTTCATCTCGGCTGTTGCAAGAGCTACCAGCTCTCCTTTCAGGGTCATTATCGCTACTCTTTCCCCTTCTGATATCATGCCCTGGAACTTCGAGATACCTGAGGCACCCAGGTCAGCGCCGTTGGCTACGGCGTTCACTGCGGAGTCTTTGATAACTATCTTTCTCAGATGGTTGACTGCTCTTTCGATCGGGTGAAGTACATCTCTCAACTGTTCCTCGTTGTCATTTTCATGGTAGAAATGGTATGCATCGACTATATCCTGCAGTTTGTCGGTCTCTTCCTCGGTTATATCTCCCTGCTTCGTTCTTCTTAGCTCTATCATCTCTGCTTCTGTGTCCAGTTTCTCTCCTAGCTGGTCGATGAGAACTCTTACGTAGAAACCGGATTCACATTCCACCGTTCCAAGAACTCTATCTGCATCTGTTTCAAGGAGTTCGATGCTGTAGACCTCTCTTTCCCGTTCCTCTTTCTTCACCGCACTTTTCTCGGGCGGTGTCTGCTTGTTGGTTCCTTCGAACTCTTTCAGTTTCCTTCTTGCTATCTCTTCCTCTTCAGGCATATCCTCGAGCTTGGCCTCGAATACGTACTCCTTCCTTGTCTTGGAGAGGGCCTTGCTTATCCGGGTGCCGCTGTTTACCCCTACCGGAAGGACTCCTGTGGCATTCGGGTCAAGTGTTCCGAAGTGTCCTGCCTTAGCCAGGTTCAGTTCTTCTTTTATCCACGTCGATACCTGCTTGCTCTTTGGGCCGAACGGTTTGTCCACTATCAGAAGTCCTTTTTTGAGGAGATCGTCTATTTCACGTTTCTCCGGTATCGAACCGAACTCTTCAGAGGTCTCTGCCTCCTCCCTGGTGTACCACTCTGCTTCTTTCATCCTATGCCACGCCGAGCAGTTTTCTGAATATGAAGGTTAGAGGCATCGCTATCAGGATGTAGTATCCAAGCCAGTTAAGGGCTTCTCCTGCGAGTGGGATGCTGAAGGGTAGGTCCACGAACCGTGCGTTCATGTGAAGTACTTTGCCGCTGTACGTGGAGAACATACCCGGACTTGTGGTGCCGAAGCCGGTTATATCCCAGTTGACCCCGTATGCATTGATCTCACCGTTCTTCACATGTGTCGTATTTCCATCGAACCTGACGGTCATATTGGTATCATTGACTACTTCTATCGGCTTTGACTGGCCGGCGTAGGTGAAGTTACCTGTGTAGGTTGTGTTGCTTACCTGGTTCATGTGGATCGCAGGTCCGAACGTTGATCCTAGCCATGGAAATATCAGTGCGACGAATACCATGGTAGCGATCATCGGCTTGAAGTTAAGCATCATCATCTTCTGGTTGAACTCCATAGTCCTCTGCATGTGATCGGAGGCTTTGTCGGAGTTGTTCTCTTTCCTGGCCTCCTTCATCTTGTCCTGGTGCTTGTTGATCTTTTCTTTCAGTTCATCCTGTTTCTCGATATCCAGCAGGTACCAGTAGATAAGTGAGAAAATCAGTGCAAGTGCTGCTGAGAATACACCGAGTGCGATGTAGGGTCCAAGCGCCAGTATCGGCTGGAATATGGTGTTGTAGAACCCGTATAGTGTTGTCAGGAAAGTTGCTATCACTGCCGACATAACTATGCTTACTCGGTAAAGCCTTTTAAATAAGAGGTTAAGTGCTCAGGCGGTTTTTTAACCGCCCTCGCTTTATCAGGTGAAGAAGTCCTTCATCGCTGGATGAAGTTCTTCCATGTGCTTCTGGGCGAGCTGCTCATACAGCTGGTATATGATCATGACTGTAAGCAGGATACCCGTTCCGCCTCCTGCGGCCTGTGTCATGTTCGCAAGACCGGCCAGTAATCCTACTGCTGCTCCTGACATGACTGTCAGTCCTGGGATGTACCTGTTGAGGACCTTCTTGATAACTCTCTTGTCCTTCCTGAATCCTGGGACCTTCATACCGGTCTGCTGGATCTGTTTCGCGACAGATTCTGCGTCCTGTCCGGAGGTGTTCATCCAGAAGATGGAGAACATTATCGAACCAAAGGTGTACACCGCCAGGTAGAATATGACGTGGAACAGATCCGTACCTGTTACCCCTGCCAGTCCTGATGTTATCATCGTTGATACGAACTGGGTAGGTGCTGTCAGCCAGTAGACCAGTCCTGAAGTCGCTTGTCCGCCTGAGAAACATCCAAGGATTGAACATCCTGATGTTCCTGCAAGCGTGGTTCCAACAATCTGGATGTTGGATACCAGTGCGGCGATAAGGATTACTGGCATGTTGGAGGTGTAGAGGAATTTAAGCGGCCATTTCTGACCGAATCCTCTTACGTTTCCGAACGTCAACGGTATCTCGACTCTCATCGACTGCAGGTATACAACTGCCAGGAATACGAGTAGTGTCGAGAAGACTGGTAGCAGCGCCGAGAACTGTAGTGTTCCAGCGAACTTGAATAGTGCTCCAGCAGCCTCTGACATCGCTCCTGCCTGCCAGTAAGGTGTTCCTGTTGCTGTGAAAGGCGAGAACGTTCTGATGTATATCGCCTTTGAGACGCCTGATGCGATGAATATACCGGTTCCTGAACCGAATCCCCATTTCTGGACCAGGTCGTCCATCAGTATGATCAACCATCCTCCAAGTGCGATCTGTCCTACAAGCAGCAGCATCAAAGCTGGGTTGCCTGAGACAGATCCGAATGTTCCGGACAGTACGTATCCGAAGGCCTCTATGACTGCCAGTGAGTACGCAAGTATCTTCTGCGCACTCTGGAACTTCATCTGGCCTTCCTGTGAGTTAGTATCCCATGGCAATAGTTCGGAACCTACCATCATCTGTAGGACGATGGATGCTGTTACGATTGGACCGATACCAAGTGTGATTATAGAACCTATCTGTGCTCCGAGAAGTGTCTGGAATGTCTGGAGCTGCTGAAGTGCCTGTTGAACCGAAGCCTGGTGGGCTCCGTACAGGTCGATCGAACCTAAAACGAAGTACAGTACAAGTACTATACCCGTCCAGGTCAGCATCTCCTTTAGAGACTGCTCTTTCTCGGGTTCTTTTACCGATGGTAAAAAGCTTGCTGCCTGGACTAGTAGAGACATGTGGTGTCACTCCTCTACTTCTACTACTTCTTGTCCTGCTTCTTCTATTTTTTCCTTTGCTGAATCGGAGAACTTCTTCGCATGGATCTCGATGTCTCTGTAGAGGCGTCCTTTTCCAAGAACCTTGTCGTATCCAGCCTTGTCGGCGTGGAAGACGTATCCGTCGTCTGTCTCTTCTGCTACTCCTTCTTCGACGAACTCTTCTATCCTCTGGTCGATATCTCTAAGGTTGATACCTGTCTGAGGTTCTTTCCGCGAATTGAATCCTCTTTCCCCGAGCTGGTGCACTCCTTCCTTTGTCATCTTTTTGTGCTTTGCCTTTTTCCCTCTACCAGAGTTTCCTCTACCACCTTTGTTACCTGCTCCCCTGTTCTTCTTCGAGGAACCGTAACCGTGGCTTCCGGACTTGTTCTTCTTCGATCTTCTTTTAGTCATTTGTTGTCACCTCTTAGACCATCTTTGAGACAAGCTCGTCCATAGAGTCTCTTTTACCAAGAGTTCCTCCCTGGCCGACCTGCATCTTTGTATCTTTGAAACCTCCGCTTGGAGGTGAAAGGTTTACAGTTTCTCCTGCCTCAAGATCTTCGCCTGCTCTTTCCTCGAGTTTCTCAACTGTTTCATCGCTTACTTCGCCATAGGTTATGTAGTCCTTGGCCTTGTTGAGCATACCCATGAGTGAATCGTTCTTTTCGTAGAGAACCAGCTGGTTCCGCTTCTTTAGTTTAAGATCGTTGAGTGTTCTGGAAACTGAATGATCTACGTCGATGTCTCCTCTTACTCTTACTGCTGCTATCATATTATTCCCTCTTGTACTCGTTGATCTTCTTGAGCGCATTGAACGCTGCCTTCACAAGGTTTTCACGTGTACGTGTCTGTCCTCTTGCCTGTACCCATACATCTTGGTAACCGGCAAGCTCGAACAGCTTCTTAAGCTCGTCGTCACATGCAAGGCCGATTCCCTTTGGAGCCGGCTTGACTGTTACTGTGACCGAACCAGATTTCCCTTCTACTTCGAAAGGAACCGTGTGGTCTGTTCCACAGGCGCATTCCCAGGAACCGCATCCCTGGTCTACCTCGATGAGGTTGAGCTTTGCCTTGCGGTTTGCATCTTCGATAGCTGCTCTGGTATCGTTTGCAGTACCTTCTGCTACACCGACGACGTTCGTCCTGTTTCCAAGAACGACCATAGCCTTTGAACTGTAGCGTCCGCCTGACTTGTGCATACGGCAGGTTCTTTTGGATACTGTCCTTCTCTTTCCTCCTCCCTTTCCAGGGGTTCCACCGATCAAGATGACTTCTTCGTCAAGATCGACCAGCTGGTCGACTATCTCTTCTTCCATGATTGGGTAGTCGGAGTGAAGCGCATCCGTGATACCTGTGATTTCTCCTTTTGCAACCTTCCGACCTAGCTTGGTCTTCGGGTTCCAGATTTCTTCTTCCTCGTATTCTTGTTCAGCCATTCAAAGACCACCTCGTGGTCTTTTGTAAATTCGAAAATCTTTGATTTTCATGTTAAAATTCACCGTCGATGTTGTCCTTTGTCTCTTCAAAGTTTGAAGGCACGTCTTCACCGGTCATCTCCTTGATGTGTTCCCCCCTGATCCTTTCTTCACTAGGGAAGATTTCATCTCCTGCAGGGATATCTACTCCTGCATCGATAAGACCTTTCAGTGCTGCGAACATTCTCCCTTCCTTGTTAACCTCTCTGAGTCCAAGGTCAAGCACTGCTTCCGTGCTTTCAGCCTTTTTACCTGCCAGGTATCCTGTCAGGTATGCGGCTGGAAGGTTTCCAGTGTGTCCTTCCCATCCGTACTCTTTGAGTTCCTTGCTTAGGGTCTGTGCCTCATTGACATCTCCCTCTGCCTCGAAGTGGGCAAGGTGGACTCTAGTATGGTTGTTTGAGAGCCTGATAACTGCTCTAGGCTTACCGGACTTCAGCAGATTAAGTCTCTGCTTGTAGTCGGTCTTCTGTTCTCTCCTTCGTCTGAAGGGTACTTCGTAGTTTGCGTCTGCCATTCAAAACTCACCTCGGTGAGTTTTTGCATGACCAGAAAAACTTTGTTTTTCGCTCATAGTATCTTACTCCAGTTTGTTCTCAACGTGGTTTTCCAGGTGTTTTGTGTCTCGGAAGAATCCTCCCTTGGCCATGTTGTAAAGATCCCAGTAAGTGTCGTTGTCGATCTCGTCTTCTTCCTTCATCTCCTTAAGTCGCTTCCTGATCGAACGGATCTTTTCCATCCATTTCTCCTTGGATCCTTTCCTGGCTGTCTTCTTTCCTTTCCTGCTTCCATGGCCTTTCTGTCTTCCTTTCTGCTTCTGCTTCTTGGCCTTCTTGGCACGTCCTTTTGAAGTTCCTTTCTTGTTCTTCTTCGCTATAGCGCCGGACTCTACCAGGTTGCGGATATCCTGTCTCGTGATAGCTTCTTCTACACGATCTTCCTGTTCAGGGTCGATCCATACCCGGTTTTTACCTACTTTAAGCACTTTTGCTGCCATACGTCTCTGACTCTTTAGATCTGCCATCTATTCTTCACCTCTGTTAAGGATTTTAACGTCCATCTCATCTGCTTTTTCGATGATGGCGGCTCTCTTCTTTCCGCCGATCTTTCCTGCGATCCTTGCTGCTTCTGTCTCGCTGTCGATCTCTTCCAGGTCGTCGGTGTTGTGAACCATTACCTCGTCGAAGCCTGAAGGATGCTTGTCTCTTGTCTCCTTCGAGTTCCTGTAACCTACGTTAGGCTTATTTGCCGCTCCTTTCTTGCCTTTACGGACATTACTGTGGTGTCCTTCAGGGCTTCTCCATGAGCTTGGAGTCTGCTTTTTCTTGTGACTATTCTGTCGCTTGAATTTCTTACTCACTCTTATCACCTTTCTCTGTTATGTAGATGCCGTCCTGGAACGTTCTTGGATCTCTGTTTCTTTTCTTGCATGCCTGTTCGATCCTTCCAGCGGTCAGACCGACTAGTTCCTTGTCCGGACCTCGTACTGTAAGATCGTCTCCATCTACTTCGACTGTTACTCCATCTGCTATGTCGATCTTTCTAGGGTTACGCTCTCCCATGAAGTTCTCTATAACTACCTGGTCATTCTGTGTCTTGACTGTCATAGGGAAGTGTGCGTAAACACCTTTCATCCTGTAGACGTGGTCATCTTTTAGGCCATCTAGCATGTTATCCAGGTGGCTCTGGAATGTTTTTACTATACTCTGTACGTTTCTCTTGGATTCTTCTGTCGAGAACACTACCTCATCTCCATCTACTTCTACTTCGATGAGTGCATGCTCCAGCTTCTTGGATACCTCGTTTCCTTCACCCTCAACTACGAGAACGCCGTCCTCGTATGATGCTTCGAATCCTTCTGGTAGTTCAGTTCTTAGTTCCATCTCTTTTTCACCTCTAGTAGACGTAACCCAGGAGCTTTCCTCCTACGTTCTGGTCCACTGCTTCCTCGTGAGTGAGGACGCCTTTAGGGGTTGTAACGATCAACTTACCGAATCCTCTAGCTGGAAGGTATCTCTTAGCGAACTTGGTGTAATCTTCCTTTCCAACATAGAAGTTCGGTTTCACAGGCTGACATTCGTTTGTTGCCGGTTTGACCTCGACCTTGAACTTGCCGCCTTTACCGTCCTCTATAAGCTCGAAGACTCCGATGTATCCTTCTTCCTGCAGCTTGAGCAGTACGTTCTGGATAAGGTTGCTCGTAGGGGTCACGGTTGCGTACTGTTTACCCTGTCGTGCTGCGTTGTTGATGGATGATAATGCGTCGCTTAATGTGTCTTGTTGCATTCTTTACACCTCACTTTAGCTGTTCGAAACCGAGTTCTTCGGCGATTTCTCTGAAGCACTGACGGCAGTAGTCGAGTCCGTACTGACTGATGACTCCTCTTCCCTGTCTACCGCATCTTCTGCACACTTTCTTTGACTTGCCGAAATCTCTTTCCTTCGGTGCGTTATGCTTCTCGAATTTTTGCCTTTTTCCTTTCTTGTGTTTGATCTGGTCTAATACTTCTTCGTATGACATTTACTCAGTCACCTCGGCTCCGAGCTCTTCTTCGACGAATTCTCTACCATCATCGTCTGTTACCTTGTGCTCTTTTCCGATGCTTTTTGGTTTGTGGTCACGCTTCTTGACCCTGTAACCAGGTCTTTCCAGCTTGACCGCCACTTCGAATCCCATCATACCGATGTCTGTGTCGTAGTCGACACCTGGGACATCGATGTACTCCGAGATACCGAACGAGAAGTTTCCGTTACCATCGAACGCATCAGCGTCGATCTGGTTGTCAGCTGCCGGAAGGACTTTCTCAAGGAACTCTCTTGCCTCGTCGCCTCTTAGTGTTACCATGGCTCCGATCGTGAGTCCGCTTCTAAGTCCGAATCCTGCTGCTTCATGTCCGGATTCTGTTCTTACTGGTTCTTTTCCTGTAAGCTTTTCGAGCAGGTCGACTGCTTTTTCTACGTCCTGGCCTACCTGTCCGATCCCGATGTTTACTGTTACTTTGCTGATCTCGATTTCCTTCATCTCGTTCACCATCTTACTTCACCTGAACCTCTTCGAGCGCTACCAGGTTTTTGAGCTGTGTCTCGAACTCGTACTCCGATTCCACCTGTGCGGTGTCCTCGTTCATACCTCGCTCATGGATCTCTTCGATCTCTGCGAGTTCTCCCGAGTGCTTACCGGAGATAACGAGTGCTTCTGCACCCTCTTCCAGTGCTACTTCGCTGACTGTGCCGTCGTCGAAGACAAGCGTGTTCCCAACGGAGTAACTGTCACCTGACCGGTAGTTCTCTCCGTTGTGAAGTCTGTAGACGAACTCGTCGCCTTCAGCTGACTTGCCAACTATCTTTGCGGCTACCTTGGTGTCTTCAACTGGTATGAAGTCAAGGTACTTTCCGCTTCTGACAACTCTGAAAGTTTCCTCGGTCTTCGGAATCTCGATAAGGTCAAGGATTCCGACACCTTCCTTAATATCCTTTACAGGTTCGCCGTTTCTTAGCAGGTCTCCCTGCCTGACGATCTGCTTTGCTTCTTTTTCGTTCTCAGCGTACTCAAGTACATCTCTCAGTACTAGAACAGCTGGTATAGCATTTTGGGTGCTTCTTGAACCCTTGATCCCGGAAACATAAGTGTTCTGCTTCCTCTGGATCGGGTAATGCTTCGGTGCTGAAAGTCTTTTCTGGTGCTTGCTCATGATATGATCACTCCTTTTGGTTCTCCAGGTACTCGATCATGGTTTTCCTGTTCTTTCCTGACTTCTCTGCCTCGATAAGTGCGTCCCAGTCAGGACTGTCGAGATCTCCGATCATGTCCTTGGCGTCACTGATTGTTCCACCTACGACATCATCATAGTCCTCTGAGGTCTCTGTTTCTTCCTCGGTCTCTTCTTCTACTTCCTCAGTTTCTACTGTCTCTTCGACTTCCTCGGTTACTTCCTCTTCGATCTCTTCTTCTGAGGATTCAAGTGAGCTCTCCCCCTGCTGCATTCTCTGCATCATCTCGTTCTCTTCGTCTTCTTCAAGGACTTCTAGCTCTTCTTCGTCGACCTGGATGGATTCGACATCTTCTACTTCGAACTTCTCGATCCTTGAAACGTCTTCGACGTTCAGTGCCGTGACCTTCACGTTTGAAGGTCTTACCGGCTTCTGGATCTTTGAACCGTCCTGTCTCTCTCCTTCAAGACCATCGATGAAGATGACCTCTTCTTCTCTATCTATCCTGTTGACGATACCTGAGGTGCCTTTGTCGTCACCTCTCATTACTTCTACTCTGTCTCCTGTTCGAAGTGAGATATTTCTTGTTCCAAGCTCCTCTCTCAGTTCCCCGTCGAGGTGTGCTGAGACAAGCTTGTCTTTAACATGCATTGGAGCGTTGTTCCTGTACTTCCTCTGCTTTGTAGGGTTCTTGCTTGATTTCCAGTTACTGCTCCAGTTTTCTGTTCTCTGTACCATTATCGAAACACCTCGGTGTTTCTGTTATTCGAAACTCCCTGAGTTTCTTCTGTTGAGAAAACTCTGTTTTCGCTAATCCGAAAATCTGCGATTTTCATCTTTACACCACCTTTGATGCGATCTTTCCGATCGGGCTGTATCTTTCGATGACTTCCTTTGCGATAGGTCCTCTTGTGACCGAACCTTTTGGAAGACCGTTCTCTTCTACAAGGACTGCTGCGTTATCCTCGAACTCTACTCTGAGTCCGTTTGCTCTCTGGAACTCTTTTCTCTGTCTTACGATAACTGCCTCGAAGACCTGGTGCTTGACTTCCTGGTCTCCCTTCAGAATCTTGACCACTACTACGTCGCCGATACCTGCGTGAGTTCTCCTGCTTCTTCGTCCTTTCTTCGCTTTTACTCCGATTATCTCGAGTTTCTTTGCACCGGAGTTATCTGCACATGTAAGCTCTGCTCCGATGTCAAGTGTTCTTGTTATACTAGAACCGATTGGCTTCATCTCTCAAACACCTACTGTCCGTTCTCCTTTACTTCGACTATAACTGAGCTCTTGGTTTTGGAGATAGGTCTTGTCTCTACGATCTTTACCCTGTCGCCTTCGTGTACATCCAGGCAGTCAGGTACGTGCGCTGTGATCTTGGTGTTCCTTCTCTCGAAACGCTCGTATTTAGGAACCTTCTTGCTGGTCTCCCATCTTACTGTAGCTGATTTCTGCATCTTTGCGGACTCTACTGTGCCCTCGAAAACGTTTCCTCTGACAGATACATCTCCGTGGAACGGGCAGTGCTCGTCCCTGCATTCTTGTTCTGGTTCTTTAACGTCCAATCCGATTTCCAATGTTGTTCACCTTTTCGCGCGTAATACTCTTTCACGAATCTTAACCTTTTAAACACAAACTCGCGTTTGCGCACACTTTGAGTATCTCGAGAAAGCAGACCATATTACACGTATACACGTGGGTTTTTCCAACGGTCCACCTCGAGTATCGAACTCCTATCGAAACCCAGACAACGGGCTTCTCAACTCGCTCGACTCAAAGCGGTCAAGTTCGTAAGCAGAAAAGTGGAACCAACTTTTATAAATAGGGTGT
>JBDGSN010000016.1:0-44222 GCA_042217505.1 Candidatus Nanohaloarchaea archaeon | reverse complement strand
CTTCGCTTGAAAGAGGTTCAAAACTGAAGAACTCGGTAGAGTTCTGAGGAGCAGAAAACCCGTGGTTTTCGAACCAGACGCCGCAATTAATAATTCTCCGATATATCATATATCCGAGAAATTGAAGACTTATTCAATAGTGTATTCTTTTACTGTTCTATCCTTTAAATTTACAGAGATTTCTGTCTTTTTGCCTAACCTCATAGTTGCATAAGTTCCTGTTATTGGTTTTTCACAGGTTTCCTTGCTGAAAGCGTTGAGAGTAATATGAGGTATGTTGTGATAATCGGTTCTATCGTTTTCGTGTAGATGACCGTTTACAACCAGTTTCACGTTTCCATACTTCTGGAGTACGTCGTTGATCTCTTTTTTATTACCGCAGAAAGCTCGCTCAGGGTAATTGGTCCCCCAGTAAGTATCTTGGACATCATGGTATGTATCGGGTGATCTACAAAGATCACGGCATCATCTATTCCTCCCAGTTTTTAATCTAAGAAAGAAATCTGTTCTCCGCTTACTTCTCCTCTGGGCTGGAAGCCATGGTGCAGAGCTGTTCAGGAAGATCAAGGTCTCACCTTTCACCTCTTTTTCACCCCATAAACTGTTTCCAGGTTCCTTATATTGTTTTCACGTGTTTTTCCCATGTTCTATGATGTCGCCGAGGATCACTACAAGATCCGGTTCTTTTTCTTCAAGTTTCTTCACAAGATCGGATAGTTCTCCGTCTAGTTTTTCTTGGTGTCCGTTCCTTAGATGTATATCGGATACTGCTGCTACCTTGACCTCTGACATGTTATTATAGATAGGGTTTTCTCGGGCTTATTTGTTTTCGAGAGGCTCTGGCTTGTATTTCATAATCATCCCTGTTTCAATCCTATCTATGGGCTGGATGCAGAAGTTAAGAACTAGTTTGATATCTGGGCTGCTGCTTTTAGCGCCTGTGATAGTAACGGATTGGTTTTAAAGTTCCTTTACGGTTGGGTATTGATATTCATTGATCCGGTGGTCGAAAGCACGAGCCTGATTATGTATACTGGAAACATCCAGTTGCTCGCACAGTTGTTGGCCTTAGCGGTTTCCTTAATCGCTGTCGCTTTACTGGGCTATTTTTCCAACAGCAGGCACATTGAAGTTTCAAATCAAGTATCGGCAAGTTCCTTCACTTCGTACCTCTTTTCGGTACTGTCTATCTGAGCGTTAGACAGGTCGCTACAGCTATAGGTGCGACTGACAGCCGTTTCAAGAAACTTGTGAGAATTGAGTATCCTCGGGAGGGAATATACTGTCTGGGTCTTTTGACGTCTAAAGCGCCTCAAAAGTTGTAGATGGAGGGGAAAAAGATCTTTACAGTGTTTTCATACCAACAGTCCGAATCCCACTGGTGGATGCACCGTGTTGATATCGGAAGAGGAATTTGAGGAGGTCGATATGAGCGTACAGAAAGGCTTGAAACTTCTTGTTACAACCGGCATGACTCTGGATAAAGATGAGCTGCCTCACGGATTCAACTGATCTTTTAGCTAACTGGGTTACCACCGGGTAACGGTGTTCGGTTTTGTTGAACAGCATATATAAGATTATTTGTATAATGGTTGGGATATGTCTGATGTCAAACAATCTGAAGAGGTTATCCCGGTAAGGGATTCCGACAGGCCTTCAAACCCCGGAGATGATAGTAAGCGGGAATGCCCTAACTGTGGCTCCACCAACTTCGCTGAGAACCAGGCGAAGGGCGAGCTCTACTGCATAAAATGCGGTCAGATAGTTGATGAGGATCGCATAGATTTCTCACGGGAGTTCAGAGCTTTCAGTTCTGAGGAGAGACAGAAGAAGGAACGTTCCGGAAGCTCGGTTACATACACCCAGGCGGACAGAGGTATGAGCACGCGTATAGGTAACAGCTCGGAGCTCAGAAGACTGTCTGGTAGAAAGAGGCAGCAGTACCAGAGGATGCAGAAATGGGATCGTCGTATAACAGATTCCAAAAAGAGGAGCATGCAGAAAGCACTTTCGATTCTCAAACAGATGGTGTCCGATCTTAAGCTTCCTAGATCTCTTTTCGAGGAGGCAGCAAGGATGACCGAGAAAGCACAGGAAAGGGATGTTTTGAAGGGCAGAGGGATCGAAGCGACCGTAGCCGCACTAGTGTTTATACTTGCAAGAAACCAGGGCATCCCTAGAACCATGGACGAAGTGGCTGACGCAGCATCCATCAAGAAAAGGAAGCTAGGAAAGACCTACCGACACATCCTCAAGGAGTTCGACGATATCGAGAAAAAACCGGCTAACCCAGAGGACTTCCTCCCAAGATATTCCGAGGATCTCAGGCTTTCAGGCAAGACGAATGCGAGAGCCCGGAAGATCATCAGAAAGGCCAGGGATAAGGGTGCTCTGGCCGGTAGAAGCCCGGGAGCTGTAGTCGCAGCAGCGATCTATATTGCAACTCTCCTGGAGGACGAGAAGATAAACCAGAAAGACATCGCTGAGACAGTCAACGTTACAGAAGTGACAGTCAGGAAGAACTACAGCGAGATAGCCGAAGCTCTTGGTATAGAAGAGGAGATAGAGGATGCGAAGAAAAGGTAGGGTGTTAGAATGGTGAAACTCCAGAAAGACGGCAACGGCCGTTACCATATAACCCTTCCAAAAAGCTTCGTGGATGGATTCGGCTGGGAGAAAGGTGATGAGATAGATTTCGAGATAGTAGACAAGGATATACTGAGAGTTATCAAGCAGGGCTGCGACGCTAGAGACCAGTGAGACCTCTCAGAAGCACTCTTAATCCGGTTGCCAGCCCTATGACTACAAGTGCAAGCAGTACAAAGCCCTCGACTTCTTCATCCTCGACATCCATGAGAACGTAGAAAGCGATTGCTACAAGAGCAGTCTTGACAACAAGTATCCCAACAGGGCCGAGGTACTGTGTCGCTGTCTGTGCGAGCAACTGTTTCTGCTGGTAACCATTTGAAAGACTTAGCATGCTGACTGCTCCCCCGAAGAACTGGCTGAAAGCTGCCAGGTAGTATGTCTTGTTACCGATCTTTGAATCCCTAATAAGGCCGTAGGTAGGTATCAGCATACCGATAGCGATAGGCACGGATAGAAGAAGACCGGCGTTCATCATGTGATGCTTGAGATATATCAGAGTGTAGAGCGTCGGAGGTAGCAGGAATAACGTTCCGACCGATACAAGGAAGAGGTCCCGTTTCTCCCTGTAATCCTCTGCTATTGCCAGTACTCCGAGGTAGAAAAGTGCGAGCAGTACATAGATAACAGGTGTTATCAGAAGTATACTGAGCTTCGGTGGAACCTGGCCAGTATCCTCTACGAACCGGAGTATGCCTCCAAGAAGTATGAACGGTAGAGAGTATAGAACGGTCTGGGCATCGAACTCGACATCTTTCGACCTGAAAACCCTGTAGATGGTGTAAAGCACCAGGGCCGAGATAAGCGCCCAGGTAACAGTGTTAACCGGGTTGTAGCCGGTGTGTGCCACTATGCCGTTCCAGGTCGCTGTGGAACTATTGTGGGCATCCGCCACTATCGGCCCGACAAGGTACATCCAGATATAACCGGTTAAATCCATGTAGTATAGAGGTATACGCTGTTTTACAAAGATTCCGTGTTTTTAGCCCTCAGGGTTCTTTTTCACGAGCTTCAGTGCGTCCTCTTCAGCTACCTCCTTATCGGAGTAACCGTACTTCGGAAGATCAAGGAACCCGGTGTCAAGCCCTGATTTGATAGTCCAGTAGCCCAGGCTGTTCTTCACCAGCTCAACTTTCTCTCCGGTTATGGAATGCGTCCAGGTATCATCTTTTCTTTCCCACGACCCGACCTTTCTCAACTCTTTGCAGTAACTGGAGTAACGCCTATTACCTTTCTTGGAGACCAGGAGATCGTCTGTATCTTCCGCCTCGTATATCTCGTACTCTCCTCCAGAAGGTCCTTCTACAGTTATACCGTCATCTATCTTCCCTGTGACCTCTAGAGGAGTCTTCCTGTCGTTGAAAAGTATCTTCTCTCCTTTCTCTAGTTCCTGTAGATCATCTACTTTCTCTGTCATCTTGACCTTCTGTCCTAGAAAACATTCATCCCGGGAACGTTACCCATCTCATCCTTCGCCTCCTCGGTCATATCATCGGGAGTCCAGCGTGGTTCGAAGGTTAGCTCGACAGATATATCTCCTACACTGGAAAGCTTGCCGACCTCACGCTTAACAAGTTCGTTGAAAACCGAGTGAAGCGGACATCCCGGTGTTGTCAGAGTCATCAGTATATCCACGTTGTCTTCATCATCCACGTCTATCTCTCTTATAAGGCCGAGATCGACTATGTTGATGTTTAACTCAGGGTCAATAACGTTCTCTAGCATGGCTTTGACATCTTCTTCCTGGACCATGAAAGGTTTTCCGTGGTCAAGCTATTTCAGGGCTGCGGTCATATCAGGTTGTCAGCAGTCGCCGCACCTATAACTGAGAATATCGAGAGGAATGATACCGCTTTAAGGATGTTGGAAAGCCCTGCTCCAAGCGTCTGACCGGCTGAAGTTATAGCCAGGAGGAAGAAAGGTATCCCGAATGTTACCATCATAAGTGAGATGTATCTAAGCTTGATCCCTGCGATATCTCTTTCAGTATCGAAATCTCTCTCATGCTTCTCAACATAGAGTATACCGTATCCCAGGAGGAAGGTCGTGAAAACAGCGATGACCGACTGGAGAAAACTCATCCCTTTCGTGGTCATCCAGACCTCCTGGGTCATCAGTAAAGGGGCTGAAATTATCGCACCTCCGACAACCTGCTGAAGGAAATCATCGGGTCCGAATGGATATTTTTGAGACGCCTTTCTTGCTGCTTTCCGTATCATATTCTTAGAACACCCAGATCACGAGGGCTATGTAAAACAGTATTAGTGTCAGCGGTATTAAACGTACAAGGATGTTGATACTGAAGACCAGTCCAGAGTAATCCTCCTTCAGAAGATTCATCTCCCCAGACTTTCTGCTGCATAAACCTATACTGGCATCTGAAACGGTTTCAGACGCCTCTTTGATGACCTCTTCCATATCATCTACCGGGACCTGCTTGCTGGAGCTTAACTCGTGTATGCTTCTATGCGTATCGGTCGTGAAGACCAGAGCCTCATCGTATACCTTGCTGTACTTGTTCTCAAGCTGCTCCAGTTCATCTCCCATCTCGTTGCCTTCCATACCGAATATGATCGTTTCCTGCCCGTCGACTTCTTCTACCAGAGCGAATCTTCTGGTTTCATCCATCTTGGAGCTGAAGCCGGAGTGGTAGTCGTGCAGTTCCTGGTCCTCCATGAAATCAAGGAAGTCCTTCAACTTCTCCCGCATCCTCTCAGCTTCGACCGTACCATCCCATACCTCTGCTCTATCTTCAGGACTCATCGTCTTCCTGTGGTTGTGTAGGTCGACCAGAACTGTCTTCTCAGGATCTATGACATCTCTGAAGACACTGACCTCGTAGTCATCGTATTTGCCGTAATCTCTCGCCTGCATGTAGACGATGTTCTTTCCGTCCAGTCTGCGTCCGTAGAACTTGAGGCCGTTGTAATCCTTCGATACAAGTCGGGAGGCTTTACCGGTTTTCTCCGGCTCCTCCATGGCGTCCAGGATCTTCTCACGGTCCTCTGGTTTCGCAGGATCTGAAAGATGGGTGGATGGAACGTGGAAAAAGAAACCGTCTCCGTTGCGGTTTAAACTATCTATTATGTGCGATGTTATCCTTCCGCCGCCGAAACCTTCCAGAGGGCCAGGATGGATCCATGGGATGGCGATCCTTGCCTGGGAGTTCTCATTGTCAATCTCCAGTGTCTGGACGTCAGGTCTGCTGGGGTAACCAAGTTCCAGAGATACATCTTTTTTCTGTAGAAGCCCTGAGGTAAGCTCTGTGATCGATATATTCGGTACATTAGCTCCTACCAGGTACTCGAAAACTCCGAAGGAGATCAGGAGTACTGCCAGTGCGATCACGAGAAGGCCAAGGTTGAATATGTACAGGTAGAAAGGGATCTCAAGCATCCACCCGACCGAGAAATGGAACGCTGCAAGCAGGAAGAGAGGCTGGCTGAGACTCAGCAGACTGATCTTTTTCATATGCCTGTAGCCGAGTGATAGTAGAAGTATGAAGAAGTTGCTCAGGTAGACCGTGAATATACCTATCCAGAAGATATTCCACGCATTCACAAAGTTATCTGCTCCTGTCAGGATCAGGCTGTAGATAAATATTATCAGCTGGTTTGAAAGCCCCAGGAAGTAACCCCATCTCCTCGGATAGTCCGGGAGAAACCTTGTCAGTAATTCACTGGATACAAGGGTAGGTATGGTGAACAGCAGGAAGAATGCGAACATCCCCGGATATCTTAACGGGAGATCTGTGAAAGCCTGGAATGAAAGGAAAAGGAGCGCACTGTAGATAGCTCCCAGGCCGATTATCCCTCCGATGATCTTTCTAAGTTCTGGTATCCTGAATATTATCTTCTTGAATACGTCGACGTTGTCCGTCATCCTGAAAGTTCACCGTATCTTGACTCAAGCATGTTGATAGTTTTGTCAAGTGAGTAATCTTTCACGGCATCTCTTGTATCTCTTTCCTCATCGATAGCTCTCTTGACCTTCCTGACAATATCGCCTTCATCGTCAAGGTCGAATCTTAACCCGTTTCCATCGCTGATAGTGTCATAAAACGGGTACACATCCGGAGCTACTACAGGAGTTCCACATGCGTTCGCCTCAAGAGGGGAAAGACCGAGCGTATCCCCCGTAGAAGCTGTGACGAAGACTTCAAGGGAAGAATAGAACTCTGGAAGCCTTTCCCTGTCGATGAAATCATGGAAGACCACATCATCAAACCTGCTCTCGATCTTCTTCCTGCGTGGACCTTCTCCGATTATTATCACACTGGCATCCATCTTTTCAGCAAGCTCTGCAACCCTCTCCACGTTCTTCTCGATGCTTATCCTTCCGCTGTAACCTATAACCGGTTTATCCGTGTCGACACCGAATTCATCAAGTATACTGTTCTCATCTGAGGGCTGGAAGAACTCGAGGTCGATACCCACAGGAAGCTCTATGGCCTCCACTTTCCTGTTGATATCCGATGTGTTAGAGGTCACGAGATCGAATGAGTTCAGGAAAAGGTTTTCGAATGGTATGTATACAGTTCCAAGTAGATCCGACAGGAAACTGCTTTTCAGGTTCTGCTCGAAGTACTCCTCTATCGGAGTGTGATGTGTGTATACTGCAGGTATATCATTTAGATATGCGTGAAGTCTTCCCCGGTAACCAAGCATAAGCGGGGTATGGCAGTGGACTATATCCAGTTCAGGTATATCCATCCCAACTGGTACTGGAACGTTGTATCCTGCGTAGAAAGGATTCGGAACCGAATGAACAGGGTGTTCGTTCTCCGCCGGGCTGTAACCGGATGAGCCCGGATAGAATATATGCACCTCATGTCCTCTTTCCTCAAGTCTCTCCTTCCAGAGCTTGAGAGTGTAGGCCACCCCGTCGATCTCCGGGAAGTAGCTATCCGAAAAGAATCCTACTCGCATAAGAAAGATTCAACCGGCGAACTGTTTTAAACTATTTTTCAGCTAACGGTTTTTAACGGCAAAATTATAGGCATTTTCTAGCTTCTCTGCTATCCTGTCGAGCGTGTGCTGCTCTGCAAGCGCTTTTGCGTTATCTGCTATCCTCTCACGGAGTTTGCTGTCCTCTTTAAGCCTTTCTATGCTTCTTGCGAATCCTTCAACGTCTTCTGCTTTAAGACAGTCCTTTTCATCTGTGAATATGCTTTCGTAGACCGGGATATCTCTGACGACTATAGGAAGACCGCAGTAGGCTGCTTCAAGCACGGAAAGGCCCTCGGTCTCGCTCTTGGTCGGGAAGAAGAACACGTCGCCTGATGCAAAGGCATCCCGTACATCATCGGCGTAGCCTGGGAAATCAACGTTTTCAGGGGAGTTCTTGATCTTCTTTTCCGTCGATCCACCGGTCATCCATCTTCCGAAGTTCGGTCCGAACCATCTGAACTCGGTATCCGGTAGTTCTCTACCTGTATCGATAAAATCGGTCAATCCTTTCCTCTCAAACACTATGGAAACGTTGATGACCGTGAAACCTTCTTTTTCAAAACCGAAATCCTCGAGATCCCTGAAACGTTCCGGATCGATCCCGTTGCTGATAACCTTTTTCTCAGTATCTATACCTCTCTCATCTAGGACCTCTGCAGCGTACTCTGACGGACAGATCAGAAGGTCAGCGCATCGGTAGAACGCATCTACGTATCTTCTTGCGAACGGTGCCAGGTATGTCGAGAAACGGAAGCTTCCAGCAAAGTTCTCCCCGATCTCATGTGTGTGTATGACGACCGGTATACCGTCTTTCTTAGCTCTCATCACCCGGTAGATATCTCCGGGGCTCAGCATGTTTACATGAAGTATGTCAGCTCCTGGATCGTATTTTTCCGTGTACTCTATCTCCTGCTTCCTGAGGCACTGCCTCTGATGCCTCATGGATGTCTTTATGCCGCCCTCAAGTCTTTCAGGGTCGCCTGGGTGGATTATCTTCATCTGCGGGTTATTCTAAAAACTGTTTACTATACTTTTTAACCTGTCCTATGTCGAAGATAGCGGAGGAGAGGATCGAAAGACTGTTCCAGCTGGCCGAAAAAAGGTTCAGTGAAGGCGATGAAGAGCTTGCGAACAGGTATATCGAGATCGCAAGAAAGATAGGTATGAGGACTAACACATCTCTTCCCCCAGAGTTGAGAAGACGGATATGTGAGGACTGCGGTTCATTTCTTTTACCCGGTGAGAACTGCGAAGTCAGGCTAAATTCTAAAAGGAGAACGCTAAATTATCACTGTAGGAACTGTGGACACGTGAACAGGTATGGATACTGAACAAGCACCGGATGATGTAGCAGAAGGAACAGGCAGGATGTCTATGATAAAGGAAATCCTGTGGTTCGGCGTCTCTACAGCGATAATAGCCGGTATGATATACTTTGCGGGTGTCAACGAGTTCATAGATGCTATAGTAAAAGCCGATCACCTGCTTTTGATACCTGCTGCGATCTTTGGTCTTTCAACAGGAGTCATCTGGGCCTTCAGCTGGTACAGGATATTCCAGAAGGTCGGTATCCCGGCTACTTTCATGCAGTCGGTAAAACTGCACTACGCCGGGGCTTTCCTTAACAACGTTACACCACTGGGGCAGCTAGGCGGAGAGCCGTTCATGGCCTACATCGTCTCATCCAATACTGATGCCAGCTATGAGAAAGCCTTCTCTGCGATCCTTTCAGCTGATATAATCAACAGTCTACCTGCCTTCACCTTTATCTTCGGCGGCGCGGTCTACGTACTGTTCTTCCACTCCATCCAGGATATAATAATAGAACTTCTCTACCTGGCATTCACAGTTGTTGTCGTAGGTGGAACTCTCATCTATCTTTTATGGTTCGAGGCCGGTAGCATCGAGGGCGGGATAATAAGGCTTCTTAACTGGCTTTCCGGAAAACTTGGTAGAGGAGAACGACTTGTCGATAAAGCCACGGAACGGCTGAAAAGGTTCGAGGAATCTATCGGCGAGGTCGGTGAGGACAAACCATATCTCATCAAGACTCTGATGATGATACACGCAGGTTTCATACTTGAAGTCCTGACACTTTACATGGTTCTCCAGGCGCTCGGTATAGATCCTCTTCTAAGCAATCTCTATTTCATACTACCTCTCGCTGATATAGCGAATAACTCGCCCACGCCGGGAGGATCTGGAACATACGAGGCGGCGATGGCGTGGCTGATAACCCAGTTAACTCCTGCTGGAACTATCCCGGGTGGAGGCGGGATTGCGGTCTTCGCTGCACTTCTCTACAGGCTGTTCACCTACTGGCCGATAACCCTTATCGGTTACTTCTCCCTCCAGTACGTGAGAAGAGGCGGATACGAGTGACCTACATATACAGACTTGCAGGAGATGACATGGAGCTTGCAGAAGCCGAGTTAAACGGTTTTCTATCAGCTATTGGTGCCGATGAGAAAGCTGATAGAAGGAGGAGGATCGCCTTTACTGAAACTCACCCGGATCAGTTGAGAAGACTTGCACTGGTCCATGAGATCTCTGAGAAACTTGAAAACGGGATGGAAACAGATTATCGACCGGATGGAAGCTTCGCTGTAAGAGCGGAAGACCTTACAGGAGAAAAAGATGCTAAAGAACTGGAGCGTGAACTTGGAGAAAAACTGCTGACCGACTCCAACAGCGTAAACCTTGAAAATCCGGGGGAGGTCATTAACGCCTATATACTTGAAGATGAGATAATCGTTGCGAAGAGAGTGCTGAAGATCGATAGAGGGCTTTTCAGGCTGAGAAGGAACCAGGAACGGTCCTTCCAGTCACCGGTCTCACTTGACCCGGTTCTTGCACGTGTACTTGTCAACCTTTCAGAGGTATCACCCGGTGAAAAACTCTTGGATCCGTTCTGCGGCACTGGAGGAGTTCTGATAGAGGCCGGGCTCTGTGGTATAGATGTCTACGGAACCGATATACAGCACGATATGGTGGAGGGAACAAAAGAGAACCTTGAGAACTACGGGATCATCAACCACCATGTGGAGAAAGCGGATATAGAGGAGGTAACTGACCTATTCGACTTCAGGTTTGATGCTGTTGTAACAGATCTTCCGTACGGTAAGGCGTCGAAGAAGACCGGTGAACCGGTGAAAAAATTCCTCGACTCGCTCGACTCTTTATGTAAAGGGAAAGCGGTCTTCATGTCTAACGAGGAAAGTCTTGAAGGTCTGGAGCCAGAGTTCGAGGTATATGTCCACAGAAATCTTACAAGATATATCTACACCATCTGACTTTCTATAGTTCTGGCCTTCTCTAGTGATCAGAAAGTCTGTTAAGGACTTCAAGGTATCCTTCTTCTAATCCCGGTGCATAGATCTCTCCTGTCGCAGGCCCTCTTGTCGCTGAAAACCTTGAGTTTGTTTCAAGTACCGGTACACTGTCCAGAACACTTACGCTGTAGTTCATAAGCTGTGGCGATAGATCGTCGAAGTAGCCGCTGTCCTCCACGATATCGACAGGGTGAAGGAAATGATCTTTTTCAGAGTCGTTCCCGGAACCCGTGATCTCCTTTGCCGGATCGAATTCAGGTATTATCTCCAGCGAGTCATCATCAACTTTCAGGACTGGTTCAAGACCTTTCTCTGTCGCCTGGAGGATCCAGTATTCGTTTGTTCTATCGTAGTGGAAGGAAAGTTCCCTTGAAATCCTGTAACCGTCGAGTGCGGCCTGTCTGGGAGAAACGAACTCCTGGTCGTGCTGGTACGCAAGCACCTGGTCGCTGAAATCAGGTTCATCATCTTCGACATCTTCCTCGTCGAACCGTAGTTCAACCATGTTTCTTTCGTATACATCCTGCCAGCTTTCCTCAAGAGGTCGTTCATAATCTTCAGGCATCAACTGCTCCGGGATGTCTATCCTCGGGACCTCTTCTTCCTCTTCCTCTGTGAGCTCAGGTGATACACTGTTCCTTTCGTATACATCTGTCCAGTCTTCCTCTAGAGTTCCGCTGTTGAACCTTTGAAGCTCTTTACTTCGAGTTTGCTCTTCCATGATTTCTTACCCGTCGGTGAAAGTTATTAGGCTGACCTTCAGGAAGGTTATTTCAAAACTTATCTCGGTGTTTAGAGTATGGACATCTGGACGATAGGAACATCAAGCTCGGTACCGACCAGGGAAAGAGGGCTTCCTGCGAACATGATCAACTTTAACGGAGAGAGGATACTCTTTGACTGTGGAGAGGGAACGCAGAGACGTATAATGATGGACAAACTGGGTTTGATGAAGATATCCAGGATATTCATAAGTCACTGGCACGCCGATCACTTCTCAGGTCTACTAGGTCTGATCCAGACTCTTGAGATGGAAGGACGTGAAAAACCGCTTTACATCTATGGCCCGCCGAGAACCGAGGAGTTCACGGACAGGATACTCGACACTGGATACTTCAACCGCAGCTACGATATAATAGTAGAAGATATAGTGGAAGGAGATGTCATAGTCGGTGAAGGCTACGAGGTAAGACCTTTCGAGGTCGAGCACGGTATAAACGCATTCGGTTTCGTATTCCAGGAAGACTCCAAGGCGAAGGCCAACAAGGAGAAGATGAAAGAGTACGGGCTAGGAAGCTCTCCGAAGATAGGTGACCTGAAAGAAGGCAAGACCATAGAATGGGAAGGCGAGACAATCAAGCCAGAAGAAGTCGTGGAAAAGATGCAGGGAAGAAAAATTGTTTACTCGGGCGACACCGCTAAATGCGATAATACTGTGGAAAAAGCAGAGCATGCCGACCTGCTTATACACGAGTCCACATGTCTTCATGAGATAATCGAGGAGAGAAAGAACCATACGTCTGCGAGACAGGCAGCTGAGATCGCTGAGGAAGCGGACGTGAAGAAACTGGTTCTAACCCATATCTCGAGACGTTACCGTGGAGAGGAAGAGCGTCTTGTAGAAGAGGCAAAAAAGGTCTTTGAGAACACTTATTTGGGTAGCGATGGCGAACAGTTCAGTGTGAAGCCTCACAGACCGGAAGAATAGACAATATAATATAGGAAAAAGAAATGTGGTGTTCAGAAGGTTGAGAGATACTCCTCGACCGTCTCGAGTGCAGCTCCTACTTCTTTACCTCCCTGCTCAAGATCCTCCGCTGGATAACTGAAGTCTATCGTCACGTAGCCCTGTTCCTCGCTGACCTCGAAGAATGAGTAATGGGTTGGTGCAAGAAGCGTGCTTAACTCATCGGGGCCAACATATCCTGCTGCAGGATCTCTTCTCTTGGAAACCCTGTCTTTCCCCAGCTGGTAGGAAACTCTTACTTCATCGTCTACCTGTATATCTACATCTCCGACCAGGGCAAGAGGATAGTCTACATGCCCTTCCAGATCGGGGTTGAAACCTACGACCTCCTCGATCTCGTTGAACACGATCTCTTCTCTATCCGTTCCCTGCGGAGCTACAGCGTCTCCAGACTCATAATCTTCATCCTTACTGAATGCCTGGCTTGCAAGCATCTCGAAATCTTCGTCGGTATCATCTAGATCACCTTTAGGGGCAGGATCTGTAAAGAAAAAATCTTCATCAACATCTGTATCCGGGTTTTGGTAACCGCCGTCCTCGAATTCGTCGGCGATCTTTAGGTTGCGACTTCTGTGTGCGGATCTATCTGCGTCGCCCATTGTACTTACTTAAACACATGTGATATTTATCTCTTTTCCTGCTAGTCCGCTTCTTCTGTAAGTTTCTGATCTTTGCTGGGTTTCACACGGATATATGCATCATCGAAATCTTGTTTGATACCGTCTTTCTGTACACGATCAAGAAAAACAGCTAAGGCCGCTATCTCCGAGTGAGGCTGGTTCCCGACCGATATATTGTAGTCGACATTGTTGTAGACCCATCGCGGGACCTTTTCAGCGCCCACAACAACGAGAAGATCCCCTTTCTTCGAGTAGGCAGCTTCCAGTTCATCGATAACATCGTCGATCCTTTCGCCGTACATAGTCAGGTGGACTTTCAGACCGTCAAAATCTCTTATATGGTGTTTGTAGCTCTCGTCGTACGATATCTTGAGGTCGCCACCCCATCTATCGGTTATATCCTCCAGGCTTTCCAGCATGTTGGAATCTTTCTCACCTGAGTAGACTATCTCAGATGCGCCCCACTGTCTGGCTGTTAAACCTACGTGGGTGGAGATCCTGTCATCTCTGCCTCTTCTATGCCCTAGCCGTAGAACCTTGATCATGGAAACGGTTTGGCTCGGAAGATTATTAAGAGCTGACACCTCATCTATGGTGTAATGAAAGGTGGATGTTTTACCGGAAGGTTCTCGAAAAGCCTTCTCCGCTGACGCATTTTCTAGATACAGCTCCGGCTGTAATCAAAACCAATTAAACATTTCTCGTCACGTGGTTTTCCATGAGTATTGAAGTAGAACTCCCGGATGGATCAAAGCTTGAAGTAAAAGACGATGCGACAGTAGAGGACGTCGCCTACGAGATCGGTACAGGCCTTGGAGACGACACAGTCGCAGGAAAGATCAACGGCGAACTTGTCGCAAAAGAGCAAACTGTTGAAGATGGAGATAAGATAGAGATTGTCACAGATCAGAGCGAGGAATACCTCGATGTCTTAAGACACTCGGCAGCACACGTCTTCGCACAGGCAGTTAAACGGCTTCACCCGGACGCAAAGCTTACGATCGGTCCAGCGACAGATGATGGTTTTTACTACGATGTTGCGAACGTTGACCTCGAGATGGAGGATCTTGAGGAGATCGAAGACGAGATGCAGGATATAATCGAAGAAGATCTTGATATCGAGCAGATCACTTTGTCAAGAGAAGAAGCCAAGGAGTTCTTTGAAGACAATAGATACAAGACGGAGATTCTTAACGAAGAGGCTTCAGGCGGCGATGAAGTAAGTTTCTACGAGCAGGGAGAGTTCAAGGATCTTTGTAAAGGACCTCATGTCTCCTCGACAGGAGAGATCGGCGGCTTCAAACTGCTTGAGATAGCTGGGGCATACTGGAGAGGCGATGAGGAAAACGAGATGCTGACAAGAGTCTATGGCACAGCGTTCCCTAGCGAAAAAGATCTGGAAGAGTTCCTGGAAAAAAGACAGGTGGCGCAGGAAAGAGATCACAGGAAGATCGGAAAGGAGATGAATCTTTTCTCCATTCCCGAAGTAACCGGACCGGGACTTCCACTCTACCACCCAAACGGGAAGACGATACTGAACCAGTTACAGGGGTTCGTGGATGAGCTTAACAGAGGACAGGACTACGAGTTCGTCGAGACACCACACGTCTTCAAGACCGATCTGTGGAAGGAATCAGGTCACTACGAGAACTACAAGGACGACATGTTCCTCTTTGAGGTTGGAGACGACGAGTTCGGATTAAAGCCGATGAACTGTCCAGGTCACGCAACGATATTCAACCAGCAGAAATGGAGCTACAGAGATCTTCCTGTTAGATACGCGGAAAACGGAAAGGTTTACAGGAAAGAGCAGCGCGGCGAACTCTCTGGGCTCTCAAGAGTCTGGGCGTTCACGATCGACGACGCACATCTTTTCGTACGACCGGACCAAATAAAACAGGAGATCATGCAGATCATGGAGAACATCGAGAAAGTGCTCTCGACATTCGATATGGACGCAGAATACTTCCTAGCAACACGACCAGAGAAATCGATGGGAAGCGACGAGATCTGGGAGAACGCGGAATCCGCACTCGAAGATGTACTGGAAGAGCTTGAACTTGACTACGGTGTAGAAGAAGGTGACGGCGCCTTCTACGGTCCAAAGATCGACATTGCCTTCGAGGATGCGCTCGGCCGGAAATGGGACGGACCAACTGTCCAGATCGACTTCAACATGCCGGAGAACTTCGATCTGACGTATGTAGGAGAGGACAACGAGGAGCACAGACCAGTAATGATACACAGAGCGCTCTACGGAAGCTACGAAAGGTTCCTGATGGTTCTCATCGAACAGTTCGAAGGCAAGTTCCCAACATGGCTTGCACCTGAACAGGTCAGGATCCTACCGGTATCAGATGACAACCTTGAGTATGCGAGGGAGCTGAAGGAAAAACTTGGAGACTTCAGAGTGGAGATAGAGGATAGAAGCTGGACAGTCGGGAAGAAGATCCAGCAGGCTCACGATGACCGTGTTCCGTACATGCTTATCGTCGGGGACGACGAGGAATCCGAGGGAACAGTCTCGGTTCGAGACAGGTCCGAGAACGAGGATCGTGGTTACTCAGTCGAAGATTTCCGCTCCCACCTGGAAGAAGAGGTCGAGGAGAAGAGGATCGAGCCGGATTTCCTCCGGTAAAAACTTGTTTCTTCTTTTTTATCACCATCTTTATTATTTCTCACAGTCCAAAGAATAACCATTATGGTAGATTCTAACAAAATAAAGGAGTTTGCAAAAGTGCTTGTAGAACACTCAGCACAGGTACAAAAAGGAGATAACGTTTACATACTATCGACATCGGTCGAATCACAGCCACTGTTCGAAGAGGTAAGACGACAGGTCATAAAGAAAGGAGCATACCCACACGAACATTTCGTATACGACTCACAGATAGGTGCAGAAGGCCTAGACTATGATTATGCCAAGCATGGTTCGATAGAGCAGATGAGACACGTATCAGAGACTAAACTGGAGGAGATCAAGGCCATGGATGCATACATACGTATAGGTGGAGAGGGAAACACCAAGGAGCTTACCGGTATAGACTCGGAGAAGATATCGAAGAGGAAACAGGCCGGTGAAGACATACTTACGGAAAGGCTCTCAACCAAATGGGTGGCTACAAGGTATCCTACCAATGCCATGGCCCAGGAAGCAGGTATGCCGACACAGGAGTTCGAAGAGTTTGTCTTCGATGCAGTTACCGGTATCGACTGGGAAAAACAGCATGAGAAAAACCTTGAGATAAAGGAGGTATTCGACAACGCTGAAGAGGTAAGGATAGTCAGCGAAGGAACCGATCTAAGGTTCAGCCTTGAAAGCCGTGAAGGTATATCATCCCACGGACTGAGGAACATGCCGGACGGAGAAGTGTTCTACGCCCCGGAGAAAAACTCGGTTAGAGGCCACATAACTTTCTCACATCCCGCTCTTTCATCCGGAAACGAGATAACAGGCATCAGACTAGAATTTGATGAAAACGGTAGGATAAAGGCCTATTCAGCCGAGAAAAACGGAGAATACCTTGAGAAGATGATCGAAACCGATGAAGGCTCACACTTCATAGGGGAGTTTGGTATAGGCACCAATCGTGAGATAGACCAGTACATCAAGAACACGTTGTTCGATGAGAAGATCGGAGGCACAGTACACTTCGCTATCGGTAGAGCGTATGAAGAATGTGTTCCCGAGGGAGAGGAGAGAAACGATTCCGGTGTTCACTGGGATATCGTCAAGGACCTGAGAGAAAAGGATGATGGTGGAAAGATATTCGTCGATGGCGAACTTGTTCAGGAAAACGGTCAATGGGTGTTCTAGGACACGGTTTTATTTACCCTGTACTAATTATCTGGTATGGGACTTTTCGGGAGCTCGAGAACAGATCCGTACCAGGACATCGATGAACACATAGGAGAGTTTGTTAAAGAAGCTGAGGAACTGGAAGGTATCGACAGATCTGAGGTACAGGAAGTCGATTCTAGCGAGGTCAGAGAGAAGTTCCAGGAGGAAGGCCGAGGCATAGAACAGCTTGTAAAGGATATCAAAAAGCTCAAGGCTGATGAAGGAAACGATGATTTCCTCAGAGATCTGATGTCTCTTTTAGACGAACTGGCTGAAGTTATCAGACTTCATTACCTTATGATAGAGAACGTCGAGGTGCCTGAGTACCGTTCCTACGAGGAAAAAGGAGATCAGGCGAATATCAACAGGAAAGGTGAGGAGATAGAGGGAAAGCTTATAGTGATGGAGTCGATGACGAAAGCTGCGTTAAATGTCTGCCAGGATGCAGAGGCTATAGCTGAAAGTCATGGGGATGAGGAACTTCACAACGCTGTCGGTAAAAGGGTTGAACGTTTCGAGAATGTGATTCAGGCGATCGAGGATCTTGAGAAATAAGTCATTTCTCACCTTTACAGGAAGGTTTCATTTAAAAGTTTTTGAGTGAAGATTGTCTGTATGACAACGGCATACGATGTAAAAGCAGAACCTCTAATCCAAGAGGTTGCCAAGGAGCTGGAAGATGATTTTGAAGCTCCGGAATGGACAGAATACGCCAAAACAGGTTCCGGAAAGGAAAGACCTCCAGAACAGGGTAACTGGTACCACATCAGGTCAGCAGCTATCCTAAGGAGGATCTACATGGAAGGACCACTGGGCGTTTCACGACTGAGAACCATCTACGGTGGAAGAAAGAACAACGGCCACCAGCCAGAGCACCATGCTAAGGCTTCAGGAAAGGTTATCAGGACTGCTCTCCAGAACCTTGAGGACGCAGGCTACGTCGAAGAGGAAGAAGGAGAAGGAAGAGTCATCACCGATAAGGGAAAGAAGTTCCTCGACAACAAGGCTGACAAAGTTCTTGCGTAAAACCGAGGTGATTCCTGGATGGATAAAGATGAACTCGATAAACTCCGAGAGCAGAGAAGAAAGGAGATCCAGGAATCCGGTGACGATGATTACGAAGAGCAGCTTGAGGACCAGAAAAAGCAGATCTGGAGTCAGGCAGCTCAGTACATGACAAGTGAGGCCAAGTCCCGTTTAGCTAACGTTAAGCTGGCCAATGAGGAGCTTGCCTATGCGGTCGCCCAGCAGATATCAAGGCTGGGAAGGAGCAACCAGATATCACGGGTGGATGATGACAAGATGAAAAAGATACTTAGATCGCTGCAGGACGAAAAGGAAAGCGGCGAATCCAATATAAAGTTCAGGAGATGAGGTGAAAACATGAGTTCAAACAAGTCATTCGGCAAGAAGAAAAGACTGGGCAAAGCTTTCAACACTGCCAAGTCTGCACCACGATGGGTGTCCATCAAGGCATTCGGCTTTGATAAGGCAAGGAAGAAGTCCATCAAGCCAAGGAAGAGCCGACACTGGAGAAGAAACGACACTGATGAGTAAAATCTACTGGCCGGTTCAACCGGTTCTTGGAGTTTTCTCCAGCAGTTTTTTCTGTTCAATAAGACGTGATATCGAAGAATGATAGGGAAATACAGTTACCAGGGAGACATCAACATAGGTTTCTATGCGACGCTGACAGATGAATACGTCATCGTTCCACATAGTTTCAAAGATAAAGAGTTCTTCCCGGAGAACAAAGTGGTTATCCGTATGGCAGGTACAAGACTTGTCGGGCTTTTCACAGAAGGCAATAGCAACGGACTTCTGCTTCCGGAATCGGTTAAGGAAAGAGAGGTCAAGAAACTTGAAGAGAAAGGTATTGAAGCTGCCAGGATCGATTCAGCGGAGAACGCACTTGGGAACCTTGTGCTTGTGAATAATAAAGGCGCTCTCATCTCACCGAAGCTGAAGGATGTAAAGGATAGGATAGCTGAGGTGCTTGATGTGCCGGTCACAGTAGGAGAGATAGCTGGTATTCCGAATTCAGGGGTCTGCGCTGTAGCGAATGACAGAGGCGCAGTTATCCATAGAGAAGCGACCGAGGAAGATGCAGAGCTTGTCGCAGAAGCACTTGATATCGAGAACGTGGATATCGGGACCATAAACATGGGTTCGCCTTACATGGGTTCAGGAGCTGTCGCAAACACTGAAGGAGTTCTTGTCGGTGGGGAGACTACCGGTCCTGAAATCGGAAGACTAGACAGGGTCATGGAATCGCACGAGGAGTAGATCTTTTTCTGATAGAAGGTTTTTCTTGAGACCCCGGGTATCTGTGTTCCCTGTCTTTCAACAGTCTTGCTTTTATAAGGAGTCTGGTAAAATCTTGCCAAATTGCTTTTATAAGTAATCTCTAGCCAAGCTCTCTAAAGCCTTTTAAATGTACCAATAGAACCTTATAGTCCAATGCAACAAGTAGAAGATGAGTTACAGGACTATTTCGAAACGCTCAGAGAACAACAGGGCTATCTAGAAGAGCTCAACAAAAAATCCCAGAGTGAAGAGGAACATGTTCTCAGGAGTGATGTCAGAGATTTTGTCATGGAAAATGTGAACCCAACGATCAACGATGTTGAACAGCTTCTTTCCAGTGAACAGCTTAACGGTTCAAGAGAGACATTAAGAAGAGAGTATGCAGAACTTCGCACAGGCATCGCCACTGAAGTATATGGCAGCCCAAAGGACGATGGAAGCGAAGGACTTATCGATGAACACGATCTTCCAAGACACATGTTCGGTTACGGGGGAACAACCCGTGAAAAGTACGCCAGAAAGTCTCTGGGAATGGAGACGAACCTGACTTAATCCACTTCCACCCTTTCTCCCTTAACTGCATTAAGACTATCGATTAAGCGGTTATCGCTGCCTGGTCAAAGGCTCTCAACTCTGCAAGAACTGTTTCGGTGGGTTTAAAAGTTTCAACTGTCTCCTCGTTCTATATGTCAAGATTCAAGTTCTCAGGAAAAATCGATACTGGAAGACGTACAACCCCTTTCGAGAGAGAAGTAGAGGCTGAATCGCTCAAGCACGGAGAGGAGAAAGTTTACTCCCAGCTTGGAAGTGAGCATTCAGTTGACCGTTCCAAGATCGAGATAGAAGAATCAGAAGAGCTTTAGAGGTGTAAAAAAGATGCCAGGAGAAGAAGGACAGGGACAGCAGCAGGCTATACAGCAGTACCAGCAGATACAGCAGCAGCTCCAGCAGGTCCAGGATTATATCGACCAGGTGGAGCAGAGCATCGAACAGGTAAACGAAACCTCTACAGCCGCCAAAGATCTCAAGGATGAAGAGGTCGGGAGCGAGATGCTTGTACCTCTTGGAAGTGGAGTCTTCGCCGTGGGAGAACTCAAGGATACTGAAAAAGTTGTCGTCAATGTAGGCGGCGACGCTTTCGAGAAGAAGGAGATCGATCAGGCAAGAGGTATACTGTCAGAAAGGATCGATGAGCTGAAAGACACCCGTGAAGAGCTACAGGGAACAGTTGATGACCTGCAGGAAGAGATGCAGTCGATTCAGCAGCACCTTCAGCAGGCAAGACAGCAGCAGGATTAAACGTATTGTTCTCTAATGGTGTAACAGTATGCTAGACAAGTTCAAGAAGACAGTCAAGGATTTCTCATCCGATGTAAAGTCAGCGGTAGCGGAAAAAGAATTGGACGAAGATACCCTGGAGCCTCTTCTGGAACAGCTTATATTAAAGCTGCTCAAGAACAATGTCTCGCTCAAGGCCGCAGAAGCTATAGAAGATGAGTTAAGAGAGTCTCTACTCGGCGAACAGGTCAAGCGTGGAAAGGCCGAGGATAAGGTGAACCAGGCGGTCAGAAAGGTTCTTCTTGAACTACTGGACGACAGCTTCGATCTGAAGGAAAGTCTTTCCGAAGCGGAGGAGCCTCCTGTGATATTCATGATAGGATTCAACGGGTCCGGGAAGACCACAACGGCCGCCAAACTCGCAAACCTTCTTGACCAGGAAGCTGTCATGGGTGCAGGAGATACCTGGAGAGCAGCAAGTATCGAACAGCTTGAGGAACACGGTGAGAACCTGGGTATAGACGTTGTATCACACGAGTACAAAAGCGATCCAGCAGCAGTCGGATACGATACGGTTGAGCACGCCGGGAAGGAGGGCAAGGTAGCGATAGTCGATACAGCTGGTAGAAGTCATGCAGATACCAATCTTATGGATGAATTGGAGAAGATGGTCGATGTCAACGAACCCGATATATCCTTCCTTGTGGTCGATGCTTTATCAGGTAACGATGTAGTTGAACAGGCTGTCGCATACGAAGGAATGTTCGATGCTATAATCGTCACGAAGATGGATGTGGACGAGTCAGGAGGCGCTATAATATCTATCAGCCAGAAATCGGGTAAACCGGTCGCTTTTCTCGGCACTGGACAGGGATACGAAGACCTGGAAGAGTTTGACAAGGAAGAGTTCGTAGAAGATATCCTTGGATAGACAGGGTATTTCGATCAGATCAGAGGTTATGCCATCCGGTCATGGAAGAGAGTAGACAAGTTCAGGGTATTCCGCCGGATCGTTCTCCATCTTAACATCTCTATCTCCTCTCTCGATATCCAGGTCCATAGAGTTTATTCCAAGGTAGAGTTGATCAACGGTAAGATTATCATCCGCCGAGTAATGGAAATCTGGGGCCACCAGGTAATGGGATGCCCCTGCTTTATGCTGTGCGCCCGTCATATCCCCGATCTCTGAATGTGCAAGAACTGCTGTTCTGTGGAGATCGGAGAACTCCTCGTAACGTGAATGGTTCAATGTGCTGGGAAGCTTGACCGTGTCCAGCCAGTATACATCATCTATCAGGTGTCCGCGTGCATAACCGAGTGTTTCACCATTCCTCTCCAGTGATGTGAAAAACGTGTTTTCGTCCTTTTCAAACCTCTCGAACTCTTCGAATGAGTCAGCTATACAGGACACAGTTGGCTGAGCTGCATCATGCATGGCCTCAGCTTCATCAATCATGTGGGCATGATAGTCGATCGAAGATTCTTCCAGGACACCAAGATCCTCTGCCAGCTCTGGATCCTCTTTAACCCTTCTTGAATCTCCGAGAAATATACCTCGGTCTCGGTTAAATGAAAAAGAAACGGCATGACTGTCAGTACGGGCCCTTGTTGCTTGCTGTTTCAATGGGAGTCACTTATCTATTCCGTTCAGTCTGTTTTGCTGTCTCTATGAGTATGCCTTCTGCTCGTCAAGCCTTTTCTGCATAGATTCCTCGAGTTCCTGCAGCTTTGCCTTCAGAGGTTCAAGGTCGTCCTCGAACTCGTCCATCTTGATCTGCTTGCCCTGGCTTCCGTTCCTGATCCTTTTCTTCCTCATCTGGGCCATCAAGTGGTTTACCTCGGCTACGAACTGCTCGTACTCTTTCATCTGGGCCTCTATGTATGTTATCTCTTCCTGGAACTCGTCACGAAGCTCTTCTGTTACTTCCTGCTTGAGCTCCTTCTTTATCTGCTCTTTTTCGACTCCGAAAGTCTGCCTGACTGTCCTGTAAAATTTTTCCATGCCCATCGGTAAAACCTGTACTTACTAATAGCTCGTAAAACTCTTTTAAGCTTTGTTATTGGCCGAGTCTTATGGCTCAAAATGAGTTTCAGGATTTTTCCGATGAAGCAGTAGATTCGGTCGATATAAGCTCTGATTACTGGACTATAGATGAACTTATGAGAAACGCCGATAACGCTCTTCGGGACCGTGACATTTTGGATCCTGAGACTACAGCTGTAGGAATCCGACCTTAACCGTCAAGATAATACTTGACAAGTTGAAGGATGAGGAGCGATATACGAGAGATGTATTATATGATGCCTTCGGTGACTGGGAATGCTCAAAGAAAACTCTAGAAGATCTGGTCGAATCCGGTTTCGTCTACAAACGCACAGGCTCGTTCAAAGGAGCTGTCTAAGGGTTGAAATCCGTCGATTCACTGGATATATACAGCCTTACCGATTTTGTCTAGCTTCTATTCCTCGACCTTGCCAGGTATAACGACACCTAGTTCGGTGAACTGGTTCTGCTCGTAGAAACGCGCGGTTACTGCGCCAAGCAGAGCATCGAACTCTTTAGCTGATGAAAGATCGGAAGTGTCGATACCGTATGATTCGAAGCCGTTTTCCTCGTCTATCGCAAGCTCTTCCGCAGTTATGAATGGATCGAAACGGATAAAGTTCGGAGGCATCTCCATATCCCGGTCAAGGACAGCTTTGATCGCCTGAAGCCTCTTCACATTCTTCGTCTCAGTATGGGTCGGGGTGAAGCTGTAACCCTTCTCCTTCAGCTCTTCCTCTTGGTGTGTCAGGTCCTCTCCTCTCTGTTCAAGACCGATATCAGCGGCCAGTATCTCTGGACCTTTCTCTTTTATCTTCTCTACTATCTCCTGGGTGTCTTTAATCGAGAAGGTTTCTACTTTATCATCTGATACAAAGGCAAGTGCTGAATCCTCTTCTTCATTATCTGTTAGAACAAGTCCTGCTATCATCGTTTCACTTTCAGTCTCTGCTGGTTCACTTTTTTATCCTCTTTCTTCTTCGCAGAACTCTTTTTACTTTCCTCTCCTTTCTTCGAGCCGTAGTCCCATAGAGACCGGTTCTTCTCCTTCGCTATCTCGACCTCCGTCTTCTCAACGTTCTCTTCAACGCTCTTGAGGAAGTCGGAAAGCGCCTTGTTGAACTCCTGCGGTTTCTCGTAGAAACAAAAGGTTCCAGCGTTGTTGATGACGCTTAAAGCACCCTCACCTTTCAGATCTTTTGCGAAGTCGATCTCTGAGAACCTGTCCTCCTCTGCGTGTATCACCATGGCGTTCTTGAAAGGTCTTCTCAGGCTGTAATTCGAGATAAAACTTTTGAAGTCGCTGTAATCAGCGGGCTTGATCTCTGAGACGAAATCCTTGACAACTCTATAACTTGTAGAGTCGGAGAATAATAGTTTCTTGACAAGCTTGGGTTTGCTTCTTCCAAAACTACACAGTAAACGGTAAACCGTCCTGGAAAAGAACTTGCTGTTCCCATTAGGTGCACCGGTGATAACTGTCGCTGCAACGCTTTCATGTGATTCAAACTCCTGTACAAGTGAGTTACCTATGTGATGCGAGATAAGGACGGCGTTGTCTATATCATCCTGTTCAAGAACGTTCTTCAGAGCATTCTTCTCCCCTGGATGCCCTTTAAAGCTGCTTGTAGGCTCGAAGCTGATAGTTCTGAAGTTACGGGAGAAGTATTTCAGCTGATGCCTCCAGATATCAGGGTTAAGACTTCCCGGCGTAAACACTAGCTGGATATCCGAGTCTTTCCCTGACTCGTAATAGTACATGTTCTCATTGGTTACTCGCCGGAGTGAGAAATCCATAGAAGCTTTATCGTGGTGAAACTCTTTTATCCCTTTAAGGTTCTCAGGCTTTTATGGACGATAAAGATGTTCTGGTACGGGGTATCGCACTGCTCTCAAGTATCGGTGCGTACATCGCATACCAGAGATCCACATTTTTCTCAGCTATCCTGGTGTTCTTCACCCTGGCCATGGTACTCTGGGGTTTCAGATCTGTTCCAGCGGCATGGGGATCGATCGGGAGTCTGACAAGTCCCTTGCTGATGGTGATGGTATCTTTCATGGCCGGTTTCTCGTACTACGCTTTCAAAGGACATCTCTTCGGACAGTCCGTGGTCTTCGGTCTTGGAACAGCTTTCTTGGGCGGTGCACTGAGCATGCTCCTGTTCAAGTACTGGCATATGGGGCCACACTAGGAAAGCCCATTTAATGGTTAACCGGGAATTATCTCGTATGTTTGACAAAATCAAGGACTCCATAGACAAGTTCTCATCGAGAGGGGTTGCGGACAAGGAAGCGGTTGAACAGTTAGTAAAGGATATACAGAGAGACCTGATAATGGCCGACGTCGACGTCGAGCTTGTATCAGAGCTTTCCTCGGAGATAAGAGAGGAAGCACTTGCCGATGAACTGCCGAAGGGACTTACAAGAAAAGAGCATGTCCTTGAGATAGTTTACAGCAAACTCGAAGAACTTCTTGGAGAAGAAGCAGAAGTCGAGATAGAGCCGCAGAAGATACTGCTATGCGGACTGTACGGAGCCGGTAAGACCACTACCGCTGGAAAGATAGCGGACTTCTACCGTAAAAGAGGGTTGAAGGTAGGTCTTATCGCAGCTGACACCGATCGACCGGCAGCTTATGACCAGCTGAAGCAGATAGCGGAGCAGATAGGAGTCGAGTTCTACGGTGAAAAAGATGCAGAAGATCCTGTCGAAGTCGTCGAGAAAGGCATGGAAGAGCTCGATACTGAGGTAACGATAGTGGACTCAGCGGGACGGAACTCGCTGAACGACGATCTTAAACAGGAGCTTTCGGAGATAAACAGGGTTTTCCAGCCAGATAACAACTACCTTGTGATCCCAGCGGATATCGGACAGAGTGCGAGAGATCAGGCTGAAAGCTTTGATGAAGCGGTCGGTATAAACGGTGTCGTAGTAACCAAGATGGATTCAAGTGCAAAGGGAGGTGGAGCGCTTGTCGCCTGTGAGCACTCCGATGCTTCTGTCAAGTTCATCGGTACCGGTGAGAAGATGGAGGACCTGGAGATATACGATCCTGTAGACTTTGTTTCGGAGATGATAGGTCAACCAGACCTGAAGTCACTGCTTGAGAAGATCGAGCAGATGGATACTGATCCGGAGGCTATACTTGAAGGAGACTTCACCCTGGAGGATTTCCGAGACCAAATGGAATCGGTTACAGGCTCCGGTATGATGGAGGATCTTTTCCAGCAGCTTCCTTTCGGATCAAGCCAGGTACCGGATAACGTTTCACAGATGACGGAGGAGAAGATCTCAGAGTACTCTGTGATAATGGACTCGATGACTAAAGAGGAGATGAACGATCCATCGCTGATCAACAAGTCAAGGTCGGAAAGGATAGCCACGGGTTCAGGCACGTCAAGAGGAGATGTACGGGATCTGATCAAACATTACCGTCAGACCAAGAACATGGTCGACAAGTTCGACAAGAAGTCGATGAAACGAGGCGGCAACATGCAGAAGATGATGCAGAACCTTGGGTTCTAGAGGTCCTAGACCTCGATCTTGTGACTCTTTTTCTTCAACTCTTTAAGCTCCTCGACATCGTAGTACTTTATCTTTCCCATAGTTCGTTCCAGCGTTTCTTCCTTCTTTATGAAATCGTTGCTGACATCCTCGTCGAGAGCTGAAAGCTTGACATGCATCATACCAGAAGAAGCTCTGACGCTGTCAAGTATAGACATCCAACGTGGTGGAACAGCTACATCAAAACTGGCTACAGCTCTTGTCACTGCTAGAAGCATCAGTAAAAGATACCTGTATCCTAGCTGGCGGACTTCATCTGGTTCGGGTGTTTCCATTATCTATCATCTCTGGATTCACTCCCACTATCTAAAATCTAAAGCCCCCCACAGGCTTCATCTAAACTATCTCGGCTGATCCTATATAAAGTTTCAGCGGTTTAAGACCTGGTATGATAGCACTGGTCTCCGATTCGCACGTACCCAATCGAGCACCCGAGATCCCGCCAGAGATAACCGAAAGACTGAATAATGCCGAAAAGGTGGTTCATGCCGGCGATTTTGCATCAGAGGAGACCTACCAGGAACTTGATTCTGGATACAGTCTTACAGCGGTCAAGGGCAACTGCGACTTCTTCGATCTACCCGTCTCCAGGACCTTTGAAGTATCCGGGATAAAGTTCGGCGTATACCACGGGACAGGTATCAGTCCACGAGGTGACCATGAAACACTGGTCGATATAGCGAAGAACAAACTGGAGGTTGATGTCCTGATACATGGACACACCCACCAGGAGGAAGCAGTTGAGGTCGAGGGTATAGTCCTACTGAACCCTGGCTCGTGCACAGGAGTCGGTGGAGGAAGTGCAAGAAGAAGCGATGCGACGATGATGGAGATAGATGTCCATGGTTATGAACTTCACACAAAGCTTCTCACACTAGATAAAGGGTTTGAGGTCGAGGAGAAGACTTTTGAGATACCTTAAAAACCGTTTTTATAAATCTCACATCCTCTCCTGAACACAGAGGATATCCTAAAATGCTTTCAGTAAAGGAAAAGAGAGACCTGCTTCTAGAAGAAGATCTATGCGATCACTGTCTTGGAAGACAGTTCGCCCAGCTCGGACACGGACTGGAGAACTTTGAGAGAGGAGCTATCGCAAGAAAGATCGAAGAACTGGATGAAGATTCTTTTGTAAGAGAAAACATTCCCGAGGATGCAGAACTGGGTGGAGAATGCAAGATATGCCAGGGAGTCTTCGAGAAGATGGACCACTGGGTCGAACTTGTTGAGAACTCGTTTGAAAGATACCAGCTATCGACTTTCCTCATCGGCATAAGACCTCCGAAAGATGTTGTAGGAGCCGAGGAAGAGCTTTGGGAGGAGGCTGGAGTTGAATGGGTGGAGCCGATCAAGACCGAATTATCCCGCCTGATAGGTAAACGCATAGAGGACGACATGGGTATCGAAGTGGATTTCACACGGCCTGATATAAACGCAATAATAGAGATGGACGAGGACAAGGACAGGGTCGAGATGCAGGTCAACTCAGTCCTCATCTACGGACAGTACAACAAGTACTCAAGAGAGATACCGCAGACAGAATGGCACTGCCGTAACTGTAGAGGCGGCGGATGCGAAAAATGCGATTACACCGGCAAACAGTACCCTACCAGTGTGCAGGAAGAGATACAGCCACCTTTCATGAGAGAGACAAAGGCTATCGAAGCCAAGTTCCATGGAGGCGGAAGAGAGGATGTCGACGCAAGGTGCTTCGGTAAAAGAGAGTTCGTACTGGAACTGGTAGAACCGCTTAACAGAGACCTAGATCTTGAAGCACTCCAGGAAGAGGTCAACAAAAGCAGCGATAAAGTCGAGATATTCAACATCCAGCCAGCTCACAAGGACCAGGCCGCAGATATCAAGCAGAAACACGCCGATAAGATGTACCGGGCTGACGTAGAGCTTTCAGAGGAAGTGACCGAGGACGACTTGGAAGAACTTCAGGATATAATCGGTACGGTAGAGCAGTACACGCCTACAAGGGTCGAGCATAGAAGAGCAGAGAAGACCCGGGAAAGAGAGGTCTACATGATCCTGGCCGAGAAGAAGTCGGAAAAGCTTGTAGAGCTTGTCATCAAGGCCGAGGCAGGTACATACATCAAGGAGTTGATCTCAAGCGATGAAGGCAGGACCGAACCAAGCGTAGCTGGTATGCTAGGATGTGAAGCAGAGTGTGTAGCGCTTGATGTTCTTGATGTCGAGAAGTAGGGCGAGAGTAAAAAGGTCTTAAAAAGCTTAGTCCCGGAATACGGTTTAAGAGGTATCAAAAACAATGAACGAAGTTCACAGAATTTCTGGACAGGCCGAAAACCACGAGGTGGTTTTCTAATGGCACAGAAATCTCACGGTTCACAGCACGGAGCGAGAAAGAAGCTTTCTAGCGATGGAAGCAAGCCAACCATCAACGATCACATGAAAAATTTCGAGGAAGGCGAAAAGGTTCTTATCAAACTTAACGGGTCCGTGCAGGGTGGAAGAGTTCACTCCCGTTTCCACGGAAGAACAGCTGAAGTAGTCGGCAAGCAGGGAGATGCTTACAGGCTCAAGCTGAAAGATGGTGGAAAGGAAAAGAATCTCAACATCAAACCAATCCATCTACAGAAGACGGAGTAAGTGATCCAGAATGGAAGTAAAAGACGAAGAATACGCATACCCTTACGAAGCACTCGAGCTTCTACAGGAGAGAGACGAGGAAGAG
Source organism: Candidatus Nanohaloarchaea archaeon (assembly GCA_042217505.1). GTDB lineage: Archaea > Nanohalarchaeota > Nanosalinia > Nanosalinales > Nanosalinaceae > JBDGSN01. The sequence goes on along the minus strand of JBDGSN010000016.1, from coordinate 15,196 downwards.
CTTTCACACGAGCAAAAGATCGCCCTAGAAAATCTTACACGTCACTGCAAGGTCCGTGACCTTGAAACCCTGAAGGAGCTAAACGAGGAACTTTCAGAGGTTGAGTCTCTTAAGGACAAGCATATTTTCAAGCTTCTTGAAGTAGTTCCGAAGCATGAGTCAACTGTAAGATCCATCTTCCAGAAGGAAAGGATAAAGCTCGACGATTCTGAGATCTCAAAGATACTCGAGATCTGCCAGAGCGTTGAGACAGAATAGAAAAACGGAAGGCTTTTAACTTCTTGATTCACTGTTATTTCATACCTCTAAAGGTGAAAAAATGGCTGATAAAGACGAATACATAAAGGTACTTGACTTCCTGCGCAGAGGAAGACCGGGCGAGAAAGATGAACCGGTTGCTCAGGGTATAGGGACAGAGAACTTCAACCTCCTAGAGGTAGTTATGCGTGACGACCAGGAGCCTAAAGGTGGAGAAGAGCTCTACATAGGTGAAGGAGAAAGAGACAAGGTCAAGTACATCAAGGGAAGACTCAGCTATGATGGACTCACTGGTAACGCGAAGGCCGAGCTTAAATACGTTCTACAGGCTCTCGTGAAGGAGAAGGAAGACGATTTCGTCGACTTCTTCAACAATGCGACACCTGTAACTCCAAGAAGACATGCTTTCGAGCTACTTCCAGGAGTAGGATCAAAGCACATGCAGAAACTTCTTGACGAAAGAGAGCAGGGAGATTTCAAGAGCTTTGACGATATAAGAGAAAGAGTTTCCAGCCTTCCAGACCCTGAAAAACTCATCGTCGACAGGATCCAGCAGGAGCTTAAAGGCGATGCGAAGAAAAAACTTTTCATATCCTAGAAAATGGATGTTGCAAAGAAGCTCAGGGAACTGGGCGTAAAACCTGTTAAGGGACAGAACTTCTTGAAAACTGGATCAGTTATCGATGCGCTCGTAGCTGCTGGGGAAGTAGAAAATCAGACAGTCCTTGAGATAGGCCCTGGTACAGGGGCGATAACGGAGAAACTTTCAGAGAAAGCTGAGAAGGTCGTAGCTGTCGAGAGAGACACCACTCTATACAGAGATCTTGTCGAGGAATTCAAAGATTCTAACGTAGAACTTGTAAACGAGGATATACTTGAGTACGGTATACCTGATGTGGATAGATGCGTCTCCAATTTACCGTTCGAGATATCTTCGGAGGTACTGGAAAGACTGGGTAAGAAGCAGGTGCAGTCCGCTTTGATACTGCAGAAAGAACTGGCTGACAGGATAGTGGCGGAGCCGGGTGACAAAGAGTTCGGAAGGTTTACGGTGATGGTGAACTACTACTTCATACCGGTCAAGCTGAGAGATGTCTCCTCGAAGCATTACTATCCAAGCCCGGAAGTCGATACATCTATCGTCAAGCTCTATCCTAATGTGGAGAGACACGGTATAGAGAACGAGGAGTTTTTCTTCAAGATAGTCAGAGCACTTTTCACCAACAAGATGAAGAAAGTCAGGAACGCTTTCGTCGATTCCCGGCACATACTCGGTATAACCAAGGACGAGGCGAAAGAGCTGAGAGATGAGATACCTCACTCCGAGACAAGGGTGGTCAGGCTTGATATCCGTAGTTTAGCGGATATCGCAGAGTTCCTTGAGGGAAGGCTGTGACGGGCAACCATACAATATTTATTTTTAGACCTCTCGATGTTATTATGCCGAAGAAGTTCGTCGAGAGTTCAACGATACTCGATCTTTTCTCAAACACCCATCCATCCGAACAGGACAGGTGTTTTTCCAGTGTCTGATGCCCCTAAATGGGTTTTTGTGACAGGAGGAGTTCTTTCAGGGCTTGGAAAAGGTCTTGTCTCAGCAAGTGTTTCCAAACTGCTTCAGACAAGAGGTCTTGACCCTGTAACGCTGAAATGCGATGGATACCTGAACGTCGACCCAGGAACGATGAACCCGCATGAACACGGTGAAGTGTTCGTCCTCGACGACGGTACAGAGGTCGACATGGACTTCGGACATTATGAAAGATTTCTTGATATAAACGGTAAAGGAAGCTGGAACCTTACCTCCGGCAAGGTGTTCTCAGAGGTGATAGACAAGGAAAGGAGGGGAGACTACCTTGGAAAGACAGTGCAGATGGTTCCACACGTTACAAACGAGATAATCAAGAAGTGGCGTGACGCTGCGAAAGAGGAGGACGCTGACGCTGTGATGATCGAGTTAGGTGGAACAGTCGGCGATCTTGAAAACAGGCTTTACCTTGAATCGGTTAGGCAGCTGATATCAGAGCTACCGGATGACAGCACATTCCTTATACACACGACACTTGTCCCCTACCTTGATACAACAGGAGAGCAGAAGACCAAGCCAACCCAGCACAGCGTCAAGATGCTGAGAGAGACAGGTCTTGAACCTGATATGATAGTCGGCAGAAGCCAGGAAAGACTTACAGACGGCTCAGTCGAGAAGATATCATTGTTCTGCAACGTCGAGAAGGACTCGGTTATATCGGATCCTGATCTCGATGATATCTACCGTATACCACTGCTTTTCGACCAGCAGAACGTGGACGCGATCATAGCTGATAAACTCGGTTTGCCTGAAAAGAAGCATGACCTTGATGACTGGAGGGAGAAAGTTGACAATCTTGCGTCTGAACCTGTTTCGAAAGTCGCTATATGTGGAAAATACACGGATATGGATGACTCATATGTCTCAGTGGAAGAGGCTTTAAGACATGCAGCCGCTGAGATAGGTGGTTCCATAGAGATCGATCAGATCGACACCGAGGAGATCGATACATCAGAACTTGGTAGATACGATGGCGTTATAATACCGGGCGGGTTCGGTTCAAGAGGGATCGAAGGCAAGATAGACGCTATCAACTATTGCCGGGAAAACAATGTACCCACACTGGGACTCTGCTACGGTCTCCAGCTGATGGTTGTGGAGTTCGCAAGAAATGTTCTCGGTATTGATGCGGCTTCACAGGAGTTCGCAGAAGGTGACGAGGAACTCGTCGTCTCCGAGATGCCGGAACAGAAAGATGTAAACGAGAAAGGTGGCACCATGAGACTCGGAGCCTATACAGCAGAGATCAAGGGACAGGTAGCTGAGATATACGGCAGCGATGAAGCCACTGAAAGACACAGGCATAGATTCGAAGTCGATCCCTCTTATCATGACAGACTTGAGGAGAACGGTCTTATGATATCCGGTAAAACCAAGAACGGGACGCTTGCAGAGTACATCGAACTCCCGGACAAAGAGTTCTTTATCGGGACACAGGCACACCCAGAGTTCACATCCTCGCTTCAGGACCCTAACCCGCTTTACCGGGCGTTCGTTGAATCAACAGCAGACTGATGACGGTCTACCAACCGGGAGAGGACTCCTTCCTTCTCCAGGAATATCTTGAAGGACTGGAGCTTGAAGGCAAAAAATGTCTTGAAATCGGTACCGGAAGCGGGATACTGGCCGTTACTATGGCTGCCAAAGGTGCAGACGTTGCAGCGGTAGATATCAACCCGGAAGCAGTCGAAGCTGTGAAAGAGCGTGCAGCGGAAGCAGGTCTGGACGTGGATGCTTTCCAGTCTGATCTTTTCGATGAAGTCGATGGAAGATTTGACCTGGTAGTTTTCAACCCGCCATACCTTCCAGGTGAGAAAGGAGTGGGTGACGAAGAGATCTGGAGGGGAGGAGAGAAAGGTACAGAGCTTACAAGGAATTTTCTCGATGCTGTTGACAATTATCTTGAAGATAACGGCTTTGCGATCGTTGTGATAAGTTTACACGCCGATAAAGACGAATTAGTGGAAGAATATGGTCTTGAGGTACTGGATGAAAGGAAGGTCTGGTTCGAAACCCTATTTCTGGCCCGGTATAAGTAGATTTTTTAACAGACGACACGAAATTCTGGATATGTATTCAGGAAAGTTGAGAAATACCGTTTTTCTCGTGGCAGTTTTGATGATCTTAACCGGTTTTGCGTCAGCAGCCTGGACATTAACTAATGTAAACTCTCCTTATGACCAGATGAAGGTCTCAAACAACACTCAGACGGTAAAGGTAGTTAAGCTGACCGATGGCAGCGGTAATCCTGTCGATAAGGCGATGCTTGACAGCGACCCGGCTCAACTGACCTATGCCTACAATGCGTCCACGGGTCCACATGTCCAGATGAAGTGGCTTCGCTCCGGTTACTACTTCGCACGTTTCAAGACTAATTCTTCAAACGGTTCATACATCGAGTACAAGCTCGACTCATCGCAGTCAGGCTACCCGACGAAGACACGTCAGCAGCAGATGACTTTCGGAAATATCTCAGTTAACTTCGAGCAGGCGACTAACAACGGGAAAGTCATCGATTTATCTAACAGACAGAAGTTCGGAAGACATTTCACGCTGAACGTCTCCGTGATGGATGACTGGAACGATGTTCCTGAAGATCAGGCAACGGTCTCAGCTTACTTCACTAACATGACCAGTATGGGTTCAAAGGTGCAGTACTCCGAACTTGGACAGAAAAACGGTAGATACTACACCCAGTCCATGACCATACCCGACAACTCCAACAGTTCATATGTTCTCTGGATAAACGCTTCCAGGAGCTCAGCCTCGTACAACAATGCCTTCGGTTCGACAGCGGTCATCGTAAGAACGCTTCCGCAGGTGAAGGGAGAGATCCAGAGACTCAACGCTTCATCGGGCTGTGATCAGGTCAGCATGCCTACTGAATGTGAATGGGATACCAAACTTGATACAGCATACAACATAACCTCTTCAGACGCTAACAACGTGAACGTCAGTTTGCAGTTGAAGAACCGGGATACGGGCAACTGGGAATACTACAGTAATGAATCACTTACCAAGAGCAATGGTCTCTGGAAGGGAAGCCTCACTATGCCTGACTTCAACACTTCGAAGTATGGCAAGAATATCAGGCTGAAATACAATGCGACGAACAATCTGAGACAGGATGTAGATTACTACGGGATAGGTTACAGGTCCTACAGGACAAGATTCACTTCAGATTCAGTGACATCTCCTGGAGGATACAACCTGAAGATAGGTTTCAACAAGTACTTCACACCTACACCGCTGAACGGTTCAAGGATGAACGCAACTGTTAATGTCACCAAGCCCTCCGGTGAAGAACTTACCCATTTCAACCTTGCCGGTATGACCTACCATGATTCCAACGGTCTTTTCAGCAGGAAGATCAGCATACCTTTCAACAATGAAACAGGCATCTACAATGTAGAGGTCAACTCCACGGATAAGTGGGGTGTCAGGAAGATAGATAACTACAATTTTAAGGTAAAGGATGTCACCAAGACATTCAACCTGACAGATGACTCGAAATCCATGGATATCGACCGTGAAGGTATGTACCATCTTAACGTCTCTGTCAAGAACCTGGTCGGTTCACAGAACACTTTCAAGATCTCACCCAGCGGTTTCGGAGATAATATCAAGGTATCAACTGGAGACAACAACCAGTTCACTCTTGATGCGAATCAGGAAGATAATGTCACGCTCGACATCAATGTTTCTAGCGTCGAGGACAGGTCAGGAGAAGTCAAGATAATGGACCCTGATGCGAACTACAACTCTACGGTCACGCTTGACATCAGTGCACCAAGCTGCACTTACAGGAATGAAACGGTCTGTGTTTCAACGGACAAAAGTCTTTCAGTTTCATCTGATTCAAGAGGATACATCTCCAGGATACTCACAGTAAGATATCTTGGACCAAAGCAGGCCTCTTCCGACTTCGATGTCTCCTTCGATGGAAACATCTCGGATGTGATAACTGCAGATCCTTCGACATTCACTCTTAACTCAACGAAGAAGAAGCAAAGTATGCTTTTCAATTATACAGTCCAGAAACCGGGATACTTTAACGGTACAGCGACTGTAAGCAACGGTAACGGAACTGAGTTCGCAGTATCACTTGACTCTGGGGTGACAGCCACAAGTTCATCTATCGATATACCAGGCTCTGTAGACCTTGGAGCAATGCCTTCAGGTAAAACAGCGAGCAAGGAGATCGATGTCAAGAACACCGGTGACGTAAAGATCAACTCGTTAAGATTCAGCTCGGACACCTACTCGGTATCGATGACTGTAGACGGAACAGTCCAGGAATCGATCAGCATAGAACCTGGCAACACTAAAACTGTCACGCTGAACTTTGACTCGGTTTCAGAGGAGTCAGGGGATGTAGTGGCAGCGGTTGAGACAGACTTTGAGACATACACCAAGACAGTCTCGGTTTCGGCAACTCTAGTACCTGACTACGTTCAGAAGGCTTCAACCCTTCAGAGACGTGTAATCAGCCTTGACTCCAAGATAAGCTCGAGCTCACCTGAACAGACAACGGTTGATCAACTTCAGACCACGATCTCTGACATCAAGACTGCATACAGGCAGGGCAACTATGACCAGGCCAAAAAGCTGTACGATAGTGCGCAGCAGGACGTCAACCGTCTGGAGAACCAGGTATCCTCAACGACCGGGAACAACACTACAGGTGGAAACGAGAGACCTGGAACGGGAACCGATACTACTGGAACAACCGGCGATCAAAACGGTGGAGGAGGTTCAGGGTTCCTGATAATAGCAGTTATCCTTGTAGTACTGCTGCTTATAGGTTTCGTTGCATACACGAGCCTTATCCCTGAAGAAGGGGATCCATTATATGACGTGCTAGGAAAATGAACATACCGCTGATCTCGATCCTCCCGGACCCGTATGGAACTGCTTTACTGGTAGTTCTACTTATCTTGGCGTTCGTGGTGGCGTTCAAGATCATGAAGATGGTTTTCCAGACAATCCTGGTGGCTATTCTTTCAGGAGGTTTCTACGTGGCACTTGCCATACTTTTCAGTTACCCTATGTCTCTCAACAACATACTTACCTTCGCTTTCGCAGGATCAACGCTCTACATGGTGTTCAGTTTCCTTGCATCAGCGTACGGTATAGCGCATCGCCTGATAAGTATACCTTACACGATACTCAAGATCATCCTTAAACCAGTCAAAGGTCTCTGGAACGATTTCCGGGAGAAGAGAAAGCTTCAAAGCATCAAGGACGAGATGAAGAAGGACTTCGCACCTGAGAAGCCTTCACGCCGGGATCCAGATGATGACGAGGACGACAAGGATACGCGAGAAGTCGTGCTTGACAAGGTAAGGCAGAAAGACGACGATGACGAGTAGCGGTATGGTTTTATATCCGATCCGGACTCAATCTTCTGTATGCTGGACGCCAAGATACTGACCGCTGTACTTGCCTCTCTGGCAGCACTTGCCGCAGGCATGAACGGCGGAGCGATAACCGCCAAGGATATTAGGACGGGCACTATACCCAGCAACCTTAACTTTGGTTCACAGTTCAACCCTCTCCAGAAGCTTACAGGCCTGTTGAACACTAAACCAGAGCCTACGAACAAGTTCACTGCAAGACTGAAAGTGGATACTCTTTACACTGACAAAATATCATCCAAAAACGCTGAGCTTCACGTGGCGAACCTGACAAAGTTCAAGGTTAACACTCATACCATAAGATCTGATGAACCTATAGTTATCTACGGCTACACCGGAGACATCAAGACAGGTAACAGGACCAAGTTCTCCGGCAGGGCGTCCTCACTTCTTACAAGCGGTGTCAACATCACCGGTCTGATGAACGTCGATGAAGAGGTGCCGGCAAGATACATAGAGATAGACAACACCCAGAAAATCTCTCTGAAGTTCGAACAGGTAAGCGGAAAGATTATGCCTGAGAAAGGATCATCTCTCAACATAGCTGGTTCACAGAGACAGCTTATAATAGATTCCTTTGCCGGAGATATAAAGATATACCAGGGCAACAGGACAGTTGTACTTGACGGAAAGGTCTCAAGCCTACAGGCTGGCGGCTTCAGTTTCGGTGGATAAAAAGTGGCTGCTGTAGTTATAGTAGAACCTGAGATACCGGAGAACACTGGTTTCATAGCAAGACTTGCATCCAATTTTGAGTTCGATCTAAGGATAGTTAACCCAGAGTTCAACCTTTCAGAAGCCAGAGGTACTGCCTCAAAGGCACAGGAAAAACTGAGAGAGGCCAGGATCTACAGTTCCGTTGAGGAAGCGATCGAAGACCTGGACTATATAATTGGTACAAAACCAGGTAAAGGGATTTCGCTCAAAAGGTTCCAGCCACGGGAGAACAGTTCTATTATGATAGGAAGAGAGAGCTCTGGTCTTTCAAATGAAGAACTTGGAATGTGTGATGCTTTAGTCCATATAGATACGGGGGAGTACAGCTCGCTAAACCAGAGCCATGCCGCCGCAGTGGTTATGCATCACTTTCACTCTGGGAAGAAAGGTGAAGGGATCGACCAGGGTATGAAGGAAAAACTGGACTCGATGATAGGAGGGACAACACTTGAAGAGGTGCTTCTATCTGCGAATCCTGCGAAGGATATCATGGGCAGAGTTATAGGCGAACTGCGGTCTATGAAGAAAAGTGATAGCCAGAGCCTCTAAGTGCGTTATTCAACGTTTAATCGGTTTTGAAAGTGCTCTGTAAAGAAGTTAAAAAGGTTCAGATTAAATCCTGTTAGTATGTTTATACCCGGATTATTCCCAACTGGTGGAGAGAACAATCTTTTCATGATACTACAAACACTGATATCACTACTATTCTTCGGCATGATATTCTTCCTGCCGAGAATAATGGTCTGGCAGACCGACAGGAAGTTAAGAGCGGTACTCGTCGACCTTGAAGCTTTCCGTAATGATTCGGAAGCTATGTTCCTCAACCTTTTCACAGATGACCTTGACCGGAGTACGAGGGATAAGTTCGAGACTCTTAGAGACTTCAAGTTCTCAGCTCCTACCGGCATAGATCCTTCAGGACTTGTAGGCAAGCTTGAGCATGTACTTGATTCGAGTGAGCACAAGTTCGACAGGTTCATCAGGGCGAATGCTGATACTGACGATGAGGGAGAGATAGCGAACCTCAACATGGCATTCAAAGGGGTCATGGGAACACACCAGATCTACAAGGTCCTGAGACACTTCAGACAGCTGGTGAAGAAGACCGGTAACTTCCAGCTGATAGGTATCATCCAGATGATGCTTCCTATCTACAGGGAACTGGCAGAGTCTCAGAAAGAAGCGACAAGAGCGTTTGTCGATGAAGCACCTATCGGCGACTCGATAGGACCTCTTGTAGCAGCCAAGATGATGGAAGGTGAACCTGAAGAAGTAGCTGAGGATATCATCCACTCTAAAGAGGAGATCGACGGGAAGAACGTTCACGTCATCAAATCAAACGGTCCGGGTGCAAGGCTTGGAAAGTACGGCGATGCGATCGACAAGATAGCAGAGGAGAACGACCTCGAAGCCATAATCACTGTAGATGCAGGAGCCAAGTTTGAAGGAGAAGAGACAGGATCAATCAGTGAAGGAGTCGGAGTCATGATGGGAGGTCCAGGAGTAGAGAAATCTAAGATAGAGGATGCCGCAACCGATCACGACGTCCCACTTGAAGGAGTGATCATCAAGCAGTCAGCTCCGGAAGCCTCCAAACCGATGAAGAAGGAGATCTACGAGAGCTACAAGCCGGCCGTTGAAAAGGTGAACGAACTTGTCAAAGAGTTCGACGGCGATGTAGCTGTGGTCGGAGTCGGCAACACCTGTGGAGTCGGTAACACCCGTGAAGAAGTTTCCGGTGTCCATAACAGGCTCCGCAAGTACTGGGAGGAGTACGCCCAGGAAGAAGAGGAGGAAGTCTCCTACATGGGGCTTATGGGAGCTCTTCCAAGCGGTGACGCAGCAGAACTCCAGGATAAGAAGAACTCTCTTCTCTGGAGTATCCCCCGCTAGATCTTTTTACTGAAAGGGCAAAACCGGGGTAAACCCGGTCAACACCCTTATTTAACCCTTCCTTTTTCTCAACTAGTTTAATAAACAGGTAAACGTATTATTTTTGTATGCAGAGTTCGATGCTCAAAGCAACTTTTCTACTTGTATTAACTGTATCAATAATCGGTTCCGCAGCAGCAAGCGCTCCGACCATAACGTCCCACACTTTCAGTGGCAACATTAAGCCGAGCTCTGCTTCAGGTAACTATGATGTAACAGTTGACTGGGGTTCCTATCTCCTATATGGACGGGTTGAGGCGATGCTTCTCGTCGCTGATGCCTCGAATGGTCAGAAAGTACATGTGATCGATACATCTACCTTCTGCGATTCAAAGCTTGCACAGAGTGGCACTTCAAGGAAGAAAACATATTCAGGAAGCCTTTCAGGTAACTGGAACGGTGGAAAAGGAGATAAGCTTTTCATAAATGTCAAGGTAGATTCAGCAAACGCACAGAACTACGGAGGATGCCTTGACTACAGCAAGGCGAGCAATAAAGATAACGTGGTTAAAAAGATAGATACACTTCAAAACCTTAACAGCGCTCCATCCGGGGACTTCTCTTTCAAGGTATTAAGCACTGAAAGCAGCACCAAAGCGGATAACAAAGACCTTGTACGTTTCAAGGCCAGCGGAAGCGATCCTGACGGAGACTCTCTGACATACAAATGGGATTTCACGAACGATGGTTCTATTGATACGAAAGGAAAAACGATCGACCACAGGTTCACCTACACGGGCGATGGAAGCTCGATGCAGTCGAAAACTACTCGACTTGTGATAACGGATGGATCGAAATCTGTCACTATAAAGAAGACGATAAAAGTGGAGCCTCCAGCTCTCTACCATGTCGGAGGAGCCTTGAATTTTATAGCGGAGATCGAGCCCAGGTATGGAGGTTACCCCGGATTTGATGGACTAGGCGGATATGTGACCAGCTATTATCCAACGCTTGATACATCTCGTGGAAGCTTTTTCCTTCAGAACTTCAAGTCCGGTAGCTTAGAATATAATCCAGTGAGCGATACAACTCATTATCAGGTAAAACGTTGGAAGAAAAACAGATGTTACCTGGGTTTATACGAAAGTGACGCTGCTCACTCAGAGATGGATCAGGTTGCATACGAACCGGGAACCGTCATCCAGAGAGATGGACATTTCCCAGCTATATCAAGCCATTATGTAACAGATCCGAACAGCAGAGATAAACTCGACCAGGAATCTATCTATGGTCCTGGAATTCCACAACTTTACAAGGATCTTGCAACACAGGGGTTCACCAACGACCAGATGAATCGGGATGCTGACCTTATGGAGTTCAGCCAGCAGAGCGGTAAAAGTGTAAGGTTCCAGATGCAGGGCGATCTTCTCTGTAATGATTTCAACGGAGACGGTGTGGCTCGATGGGCTTCATGCACTCCATCGCTCAACCATGGTTCCGGTGGAAGTGTTGGAAGCAGGAACGTTTACACGGATACAACAATCAGCTCGGGAGAATACCAGGGAACCGCATACCACTGCGTCGGTTTTGCAAGAACCTGGACAGACCAACCTGCGTGTAGTGATGGTTTCGACAACGACCATGATGGAGCTGTAGATACTAACGATAACCAGTGCACAGGTCCAAATGATAACTCTGAGTCGGTTTCTCTGCAGTGTGATAACCCTGGTCCACAGATAGCAGAACTAAATTTCAAGTACGGTGGTATAACCTACACGGAGAAAGGAGCTTTATGGAACGCAGATTCTTCAGGAGAATGGCACAGGAATACTACTGGCGCCTGCCACTACAAGAATTTCCAGGTAAAACCCTACTATGATGCCTCATCGCAGACTCCTTACCAGTTCTACTGTTACGGAGATAGGCAGGCCAACATAGATGAGTTCAAGGTGAATGCTCCGGGCGGAATCTCTTCTTCAAACGACAGGAACAACAACAATATACCTGACGATCTCGAAGACAACCTGAACTACTGCCAGCAGAACTATGCTGGAGGCAATATTCCAGGCATGAGAGGCAATAACATCTCTGTAGTCGAGTACTACGTGCCGAAGAATGCGATACCAACTGGACGTAACAGGTTTGCTACAAAGCACGGTCTAAAGAACAAGTTCTTCCAGCCGCTCAACAAGGCTGAAAATGAGTTTTACAACAAGGTGAGGACTGGTAACTGTGGTGCAGCAACTACCTATACTTCAGGTGGATCATCACTCTGCTACTACAGTCCTGTGAACAACATCAGTTGGGATGCTTACGGCATCCAGGACATGGCGGATATGCAAATCAGCAGCGATATCGACAATGATGGAGTGATAGAGTACGATGACGGATACACATACGCCGGAGATTCCAAGACCGGACAGAAGGATTACCTTGATTCATGGGCTGTAGCCAACGCCGGCAACAATACTACATATGTCGCGAACCCTCCACTAGTCAAGCATAACATCGGAGACGGCGTTTTCCCAGGCGGATTCGTACCGAAATGCAAGGACGCAGAGTTGGGCAGAAAATGGCGTTACGTCAACGGGGGCTGGGAATGCAGCTACCCGCCTAAATCCGGAGATATCAAGGTCAACTTCTTCAACCTGAAACCTGATATCGGAAAGATAGAGGTAGGTGAACCGATCTCTGTCGGCTTCAGGATCAACAAGTCACAGATGAAGAAATGGAAAGGACCATACCTCTCTCCTGACGGTTCTGATTCACGGGTTGACCCGGTAGTAGTTCACAGCCAGTGCTGGCACGGCGGACCAGGCGAGAGACCGACCGGTGACGCAGTAACGGAGAACATCACTAATACCACGGTGACCTACCACGGCAACGGACCAGTCATCGTCGCGATGAACGTGACGAAGAGAGGCAACGTCGACCACGCTGACACGTACAGTTGCCTCTTCGGCTTCCAGCAGCACATCGTACAAAGTTTATCCGGCACCAAGTACAGAGACCTGGTTCAGGGAGGAGTCGTCCACGATCGAGTCAACTACTTCTTCTCCGGCATAAACTCAAAAGATAGTTCAAAAATTGGAAGAATAAATGATCCGATCAGTATTACTACGGGTGGGATGCTGGATATTAATCAAAGTGATTTGAACCTGTATAACCCGGCTGCATCAAACACGAAGACATCGAACGGAAAAGTTCTCAGCCCCGGCACCGGACCATTCCAAGACTTCACATGGAGTCTGGTAGGTGAATCTGAACAGAGCAGAAACCCTTTGAGTTTCTACTGCTATGTCCACGGTAATTGCTAGTTTAGAACTTCGTATCGTGACTGGTTGTAGATGACTTCCTGAGCCTGGTCTTCGTTGAGGACTCTTTTGCCGGTGAGTTCTCCGTTTTCTACTCCTAGTTCTAGGTATTCTTCGGTGAGGTCGTATTTTTGGTCGGCTTTGAGGTAGAGTTCGTTTACTTTGTCTGTTGCTTGTCTTGCTGCTTCGGCTGATTCGCTGTATGCGGAGTCTATGAATTTGAGGGAGTCTTTGTCAAAGAGTAGATGGGAGTCTTTTCCTTCTCTTTGTCGATCAATAGGACCATCGTTACTCCAGAGAATTGACTGAAGACCGAGATGCCAGTTTTCTAGAGTGTCTTTTGAAGCGTCACCGTATTTTTTAATTCCTCTTGCTTTGGCTTCTACATCTGCAAAGAGTGCGATTCCTGCGTCGCCGTCCATGAGTTCGCTGTCTGGGATGTTTTTTGTGATGTTGTGGTTGATGGTTGCGTCTTGGTTGTCTAGTTTTGTGAAGTCCCAGAAGTGGTGTTTATCGTTTTCGTCGGTGAAGTTGATGAGTACGCCTTCTCCGGTGCCCATGGAGTATCCTGTTTCTTTGTTTACTCTGGCGTTGTTGTCGAATGTGAACCAGTCTAATTCCTCTTCTAGTGCCTGCATTGCTGCGGAGTTTGCTTTGATTCCGTTTTTGTATTGGTTGGCGACGTTGACTAGGAGGTTTTCTACTTGTGCTTGTCGGTTGTTTTTGTGTTTTTCGAGGAGGCTGTTGATGTCGAGGTCTGCGGTCCTGGAATCGTAGTCGGATACGAAGGGAATGTTTTCTGTGTATTTTTCTTTCAGGTTGATGTCTACGTCTTCGAGTCCTGGGTCTTCTATCGGGTAGTTTATTTGTTGGGTGGTTGTTTCTTTTGTGGTTGTTTGTGTTTCTGTTTTTGTTGTGGTGTCACTGCTGGTTGTTGTGTCGGTGGTTCCTCCTGAACTGCTGCAGCCTGCGACTGCTGCTGTTCCTGCGGCTCCTAGTCCTGTTAGGAATTTTCTTCTTGACATGTTTAGGTTGTCGGAACCTGGTTCGAGTAAGTCTTTTAGTCCCAAAGTTGTGACACCTTACATAGTTATTTATCAGTTCTACCTTATAAAGATACTGGTTTTGTAGTCACTTGTTGGTGAAAACACTGGGTGGTTGTTGCTGTGGGATTCCTCAAAAGCAGTCTTATTGGTGCTCTTCGACCAGTTGCTTAACAGCGTTCAGGAACTTTTCAGCCGAACAGATAGCATCTTCTCCTGTTTCCTCGTCGATGTAGTTCGATGCCTCGTAGTCTGCATCCTCTCTTAGCTGCTGGAGTCTGGAGAAATCTGCGATTAGTTCTGGATCTATTCTTTCTCGGAAAAGCTTTCCAAGTTCGCTTGCGGTACCTGCGTGCGTTTTTGGTCGAGAGTCTTCAAGTATCAAAACAGCTTTTGCAGCGTGGAACATGGAGTAGTAGGTGCGTGATACTGCGTCCTCATACTTCTGGTTATCCTGTAGTAGCTGTGCTGTTTCAAGCTTCTGCTCTGCCTCTTCTATCTTATCCTGGATTTCGGTCATACTTCTATTCCCTCTTTATACACGTTCTTGTAGAAACCGTATCCTTGCTTCACCTTTCTTTCGAACTCTTCTTTTTCGAAGACTCGTGGTGAGAAAACGATGTTCTTTTCCAGTAGAAAGTCTTTTCCAAGTTCGAAAACGTGTTTTCTGTCGTTTTTCCTTTTCTCTGTAACTATTATCGCAATATCCACGTCGCTGCCGGGTAACTGCTCGTTTCTTGCGTACGAACCGTAGATTATGATTTTCTCAAGTCGATCTCCGAGATAGTCTTTAACTCTTTCAGTGTATTCTTTGATCTCTGGTTTATTGATTTCGTTCATAACGGTGTTTTTGTTCCGTGGATAATTTGTATCTTACTGTCCTGTTTAGAATACTGGTTTCTCTGAGTTTGTGGGTTAAAGGTTGCTGGGCAAGCACATCGTACAAAGTTTATCCGGCACCAAGTACAGAGACCTGGTTCAGGGAGG
>JBDGSN010000015.1:0-9330 GCA_042217505.1 Candidatus Nanohaloarchaea archaeon | reverse complement strand
CCATATATTATTGGATCAGTCATGCATTGTATTAGGTTCTCAGTCGAAGTGAAGTATGCCTGATATTACAGAAAATATAGGAAACAGCTGGGGCTAGCAGCTGTTAAAGCTTTCTCAACCCCAGCCTGTTAATTAGCGATCATGCAAATACTGCAGAGTCAGCTAGGCAGTTGCGGTGGCAGTAGCCGTCAGCGGTCTTCAGATGTGATTCATCACTGTAGACACGTCTACCACATATTATACAGTGTCCTAGCCTGGTCTTGAGTTCAGGCGTCAAACTTTCCCCCTCCCGGACTTATTACTTAGGCTTCTGATTATTTTAAACATGTATGTCCAATACCCCCCATGATTATAGGAAAGTATAAAGGAAAAAATTTCTGAAAGACAGCCAAAAGCAGGTATAACTACTATCTACAGCTGAAAAGCGGGTAATCATAGGATAAATTGCTATCCTGGGGCGTAAATACCTCTATCTCATAAACCGACTGGCTTTCAGGACACTGAAAAAGAGATATATGTAGTCGGTACCTGTTTTCTGCCGGACAGGCCTTTTTCTGGTAAGAGCTGTCGGCGTACATCTCCACTAACGTGTAGTTTGTGCCTCCCACCCCGATATTATCCTGTCGTCTAGAAAGATCGACATCACACTGCACATCAGGCGTCTTGACCCCTCTGTAAGGCACAGGCGCAGGATTGTATATCGAGCTAAGGGTCCGGAACCGGGACTTGATGAAGTCCTCTCTGAAATCCTGGAGATGATATCGGTTCACCACAAAGGTCGAGTTCCCGTCCTCGGCTCTGATCCTTGTCATATTTGCTGACTGATCGCTGGTCGTCTTGACAATATTGAGGGATAGGTTGTTGGCAGGTAGGGAAACCTCATCCTGGCTTTCAGGTTTAGAGAGTGTCACAGCTCCGATTATAAGAACAATCAGGACTGCCGCTGCTACCGCACTAACCGTAAATCTCATTTCTCAACCTCCAGTTCTTCAGTTCCCATTCTCTCATCTTCCTTCTTAATTCGCTGGCCTTCAATGGTCTTTTATCGATGAGGTTATTCTTCTGTTCCGGATCTTTTTGTAGATCGAACAGCTGACTTCCAAACGCAGGGAAGTTCTCAAGCGGTACAAAGCTCCATTTCTGTGTCACGACAGCTACAGGTAACATGCTGTAAGCGTATGGATCATAGTACTTCTTACCCTTCTTCCCGTTGATCAACGGCATCAGGCTTTTACCCTGTATCCGTTTCTGCATCGTGGCGTTCTGCACTATTCCACTATAATCCATCAATGTAGGAAGAAGGTCGAAGGTCTGAACCTGTTTATCTATAACCCTGTGTCCGACACCTGGGAACTTGATTATGAACGGCACCTTGATATTGCCTATATAAGGGGTTGTATGGCCGATATAGGTTTTATCTAGGAGCTGTCTTTGAGCCACCATCTCACCGTGACTGCTTGTTATAACTATGATGGAATCTTCATAGAGCCCGTTTTTCTTAAGATAATCAAGGAACTGGCCTATCTCCTTATCAGCATGATAGACTCCGGCATCGTACATCGCCCGGATATACTCGACATCTTTCTGGTCAAGTTTTATCGTCCCGTTCGCAGTATGTAATACCCAGTTACCGTTGGATCTATCCAGACGTTCGAAGACGTATACTCTGTCTTTACCATAATTCTGAGGATCTTTCTTGGCGTTCAGGATAAATTTATCGTTTTTCAGGACCCCGCTGTAACTACCTATGAAACGTTTTCTCTCCTTGATACTTGCCGAGCTGCCGAAAGGTCCATGAACATCATACCCGTGGATAAAGGAGAAAAATGGTTTACCCGATCTCCGGTTATTTAACCAGTAACGAGCATCGTTGAAACTTGCTCCTATCAACAGGCTATGCGCCCTGTATATATCGAATCCCTGGTCAAGCTGGAACTTCGGTCTAAGATCCCTCCACCTTTACGACCTGCTATACTGCCTACAAAAGCCGCTGTAGTATACCCGTTGTTTCGAAGCACTTCAGCCATTGTGATAGCGTTCTCTGTTAGATTGGACCGCATCTTGCCCTGTGGCGATAAACCGTGGACTGAGGGATACTCAGAAGTAAATAAAGATGCCACACCCGGTCTAGTCCACGTTCCCTGTGTGATCGGCCTTTTGAATACTACACTGTCGTTTGCGAATCTATCGATGTTCGGTGTCGTATTAAGATCGTAGCCATAGGTACCAACATGATCGGCACTGAGAGTGTCTACAGATATTATTATGATATTTGAGGGCGGTTCAGGCTTCAAGATCTGTCCTCCGAAGGCTCCGGCACCTATCGATATGATGAATATGGCAAGAAGAAAAATCAGGCCATATTTCTCCATCTGATCCATAAGATGAAACTTCACAGGATAGGACTTAAATCCTGCACCCCACCCTCACTTGTGAGTGAAGTAGAACTCGTCTCCAGCCTCGCAGCGTACAAATCCAAACCTCTCGAACTGGTAGATCTTATCCCTATCGTAGTCAGACGGCTCCAGTCTTCCCTCTAAAACTTCTCCAGTCGGCATATGTACTTCCGCCTCCTCTGAACCGCTGGGGACCCAGTGGATTATATCAGCGTCTTTCTCAAGTGCGACCTTGTGATCGCCTTCACGGTAGTCAGCTTCCTTACCGTCTATCTCGATGTTGCACAGACCTTTCAGGCGAAGGAAACCATCCTTAAGATCATCACTCTCAATCAGTACCTTGATCTTTCCGTCCTCTCTTTCAAGATCAAAGGTTCTTGTACCCCAGTCCTGGTCAGGATGCCTCTCCATCTCAGGTTCAACGTATCCTGGAACTCCTTTTACCTCTATCTCAACAATATCTGAGACGAAGAATCTTCTCTCCGAACTTTCATCAACTATCTTACGGTTGTGCGACTCCAAAGTATCCATGCTAACCTCGATATCTTTCTCGTTTACACCCATCTCGATATAGAATTCCTGGATTGCCTCAGGCTGGAAACCTCTTTTCCTTAACGCCCTGATAGTCGGCGCCCTTGGATCATCCCATCCGTCCAGCTCACCGTTCTTAACCATCTCGCCGAGCTTAGAGCCCGACATAGTTGTGTTAAGACCGTTTATCTGAACGTTACCCCAGTAGCGGATGTGCGGGTACTCCCAGCCCAAGTAGTCGTAGATGTACTTCTGTCTTTTCGTGGAGGCTCTGAGGTCTTTTCCTCTTACAATGTGAGTTGTGCCCATGACCTGGTCCTCGATAGCTCCCTGGAAATCAAGCAGCGGCCAGACCCTGTACTCGTTGCCAGTGATAGGGTGATCAGGCTCATCTATTATACGGAACGCAACGAAGTCTCTGACAGCTGGATTCTTGTGCTGCATATCGGTCTTGACCTTAAGAGTGGCCTCTCCTGCATCTATGGAACCGTCTCTCATGCCCTCCCATAGCCCCATGTTTTCCTCACTGCTCTGATCTCTGTGAGGGCACTCCTCACCATTCTTCCTGTACTCGTGGCCTTCTTCCTGAGAGCATTTGCAGACGTAGGCTTTCTCCATCTCGATAAGTTTCTCCGCATACTCGATGTAGGTATCGAAGTTCTTGGAGCTGTAACGGACTTCATCTGGTTCATAACCAAGCCAGGTGTAGTCTTCCTCATACATTTCATAGGCTTCCTTCAGCGGTCTCTTGTTGACCGGATCGGTATCGTCGAATCTAAGTATTAGTTTGCCGTCGTACTTGTCCCTCAGCTCGCCGTTGATGACCATGCCTCTGCAGTGACCTAGGTGAGGTGGACCGTTCGGGTTCGGGGCGAACCTTACAACAACTTCATCATACTCATCCGCATCCGGAAGATCAGGGATAGGATCGTGCTCCTTTTTCTCCTTTTCCTCGAATTCGTAGTTCTCAAGCTCGCTTTCCTGCTCTTCCTGACTCATGGCGTTGACTTCGCCGCAGATCTTTCCAGCGACTTGTTGAACCTTCTCCGGTTCGAAGTCTTCTTCTGCCATTATCTTCCCGATTACTGCCCCACGGTTGCATTCTCCGCCGAACTCTACAGCGTTCTTCAGTGCGTACTTCCTTGCGAGTTCTTCAAGTTCCATGCTACTCATTTTTGGACAGAACTTCTTTATAACCAATCGACTTTAACACCGGTCGCCAATCAACCTACATGGTGCTGATACCGATACCTCTGCCGATAGGTTTCCGTGAGGCAGTGCTGCTCTCAGCTGTCTCGATAGCCGTCTACTATTTCCGGAAAAAGGTGTAAGAAGGTGCCAAAAGAAGTATAAATATTGGTACATGTATTTGTGATATGGGTTCGAAAACTATCTCTCTCAAAGACGAAGCATACGAAAGACTGAAAGCGTTGAAAGGTGAGGATAAGAGCTTCTCAGACGTAGTTATAGAGCTTACAGAGGATAAAACAGGGAACTTTGAAAGTTTAATAGGTATAGAAACCGATACAACTGTCGAAGACCTTTTAAAGTCTAGAAAAGAGGAGAAATTTATAGATGAAGAAAGAGAAGAGCTACTTCGCGGACAGTAGTTTTCTGATAGATCTGGTTCAAGAGAATAAAAACGCAGTTAAAATCGCGAAGAACTCTGAATTAATTGTAACAAGTATTCTATGTGTATACGAGCTCTCAAAACTAATAGATTTCGATAAGAAAAAGCTAGAACAAAACAAAATAGTGAAGCCAACTATTGAAGAAGTTCAGAAAGCCGGTGAAATATACAGAGATTTAAAGCAAAGAGGAGAAATGGTGAACCAGATAGATATTCTAATCAGCTCTCAATCTATTAACCGAAACCTAGAGCTTTTGACAGCTGATAAAGATTTCAAAAAGATAAAGGGCTTGGAAACCCTCTACTATAGAGATTAATCGACCTCTACTGTTTCCACGTGATACGCTCTTTCAAGACACTAGTAGCTCAAAGAGCTTCTATAACAATCTTTGCACCTGCTGCTGCGACGAGTGCGCTCATGACGAAACCTAGGGCTGTAATGATATACGCACCCTCCGCCTGGGCGACTACGCCGTACAGCCCCGTCTAGATGAAGAACTCGCCAAGTCCGCCTAAAGTCGTCTATAACATCCAGGCTCATAAACTGGAATTAAGTGACTTTGTTTAAAACGTTGATAAAAAAAGGAAAAGGTGAGATCGATTACTCGATCTCGATTACTCGTCCGTTCTCTGAGATGAAGACGTCCTCTTCAAGAGTGTAGCCTTCTTCTCTTGCCAGTTCGACGTATGCTCCAAGCTTCTTGATGTCTCCGTGGCTTGGAACGATGTTCTCTGGCTTCAGGTACTGGATGAAGTCTCTGTGATCTTCTTTCATCGCGTGACCTGAGGTGTGAACGTTCTGGTAGAGTCGGACTCCCTTGTCCTTAAGCTTCTTCTCCAGGCTGTAACGGTTGGCCTGGGTCAAAGGTGTCGGGATGACCTGACTGGAGAAGATGACGTGATCTCCTTTCTCAAACTCGAATGGGTACTGGTTCGATGCGATCTTGTCCATCTGTGCTCCTGGCTCTCCCTGGTTTCCTGTCGCTACTACAAGCCAGTCTTCTTTTGCATTTCCTACCTTGTTCATCAGGTCGGAGCATTCATCGAAGTATGATACGACTTCGACACCTGAAAGATCGATCAGTCCAAGCTCTTCCGCAGACTTGGTGTACTCCTTCAGGGAGCGTCCAAGGAATGCTACTTTTCTTCTTCCGTTGTTAGCATCAAGAATGCTGTTCAGACGGGAGATCTGGGATGAGAACGTCGTTATGATGACCGCTCCTCCGTTGTCGTAGCAGGAGTTGATAACGTCTTCAAGCTCTACTTCAACAGATCTCTCCGATCTGCATCTTCCTTCCTGGTCCACTCTTGTGGTTCCCGGGATCATCAGCTTGACGCCTTCCTCTCCCGCTCTCTTGAGTCTTTCAACGTCTGTCGTCTCTTCAATGACAGGGGAGTGGTCGATCTTCATGTCGTTTCCGTAGACCACGTCTCCTTCCGGCGTCTTCAAAAGTGAGAGCGTTGCCTGTGGGATCGAGTGGTTAACGTGCATAAATTCAAGGTTGAGTTTATCGGAGATCTCGTAGTCGTCTCCCTTCTCAACTGCTATTAATGGGTTTGAGATGTTCTTTCTATCGCCCTCGAGAACTCTCTCGACAACTTTCTTTGTGTATGGTGTGCAGAGGATAGGTGCGTCGTAGGCTCCTGCCAGCTTTGGAATAGCTCCAACGTGGTCAAGGTGGCCGTGTCCTATGACGATAGCCTTGACATCGTTGTCAAGAAGCTGCTCGTCAATCGGGATTGCGCCGGTTTCTAGCGTCTGGTTGGTTGTCATCTGGTCAACCTCGCCTTCAGCGTTGATGACCTCTTCCATTTCGAAGCCCATGTCGAAGATAACTGTCTCTCCCTCGACTTCGACGGCGGTCATGTTCCGGCCGACTTCTTCATATCCTCCAAGTGTGTAAACTTTCATTTGGTTTTTCACCTTTACAGGAAAGAAATTGAATGTGAATCTTTTAAAAGAGGCATCGGCTGCCGATGAAATCTGTCGATAAGCGGCACAACATCACAGAGGTGTTCTACAGACAGGGATAGTGCCGAAGTTAGCCATTAAAGCCATCATAGAACCAAGACCCATACCAGGTTTTCAAGCGGAGGATAATCGAAAGTATGTTTAATACGGACGCCGTTATTCTAACTACTGATGGAAAGGAGACAGGTCATCCTTGCATTATTGCTTATAGTAAGTATATCAAGCGGGGTCATCTACGGCGTACATCCTCTTAACATTAATGACAGACCAAATATAGTCATAATAAGTTTTGAGCCGGTCAGAGCGGATCACTTCGGCGTCTACGGTTATCATCGGAATACCACGCCTAACATCGATAGACTTGCGCAGAACTCCACGGTTTTTTACAACTCGTTCTCCCAGGCACCGCACACGACCATATCATTGATGTCCACCTTCACCTCGCTATATCCATCACAACACAAGGTAACGACGGATAAATCAGGTTCAAGAGGTTTCTCAGATGACTTCAGCACGATGCCGGAGGTCCTGCATGCCGCAGGGTACACAACGCAAGGAGTGGTCGGAGGATTGAATGTAGGGCCGGGATTAGGTTTCAAGAGAGGTTTCGACAGCTACAGGTTAGGAGATATCTCGCTGGCCCTGAATACACTGAATAACTACGAACGTGACGGTAGTCCCCTATTCCTTTTCTACCAGTCATTCGGTACACACCGTCCTTATGCAACGATAGAGGAGCAGAGGCTTTTCAGAGATGGCAACAGGACTTACAGAGAATACAAGAAGTTCATAGATAACATAGAGTCGTACCAGGCACGTCTAGAAAATAAATACAACGCCAGTAACCGTGACGCAAAGATCTCCAGGATGGTATACAACAGGACAGTTGAGATGCTTAAATCGAATAAGACCCTGGAAAAAGGGGCTATCAACCAGTACGATCGTGGTCTGCGATCCAATGACAGAAAGGTCGGGAGGATCGTCAACTGGCTGAAGAAAAAGGACATGTACGACAACACCATCATCATCGTGATGAGCCAGCACGGAACTCTACTAGGCCAACATGACCTATGGGGACATCAACATCTTTACACGGGCGAGATCAGAACTCCTCTAATAATACATGTTCCAGACATGGATCAACAGAAAAACGTGACAGCTTATGTAAAGAACCTGGATATCGCTCCCACAGTTATGTCACTGGCTGGTATCAGGAACAGCTCATTCAGTAAACAGGCGGAAGGTGTATCACTTGTACCAGCGATGAAAGGCAAGGATTTCAAGGAAAAATGGATTGCTGCGAACAACTTCAATGATTTCCAGTTCATCGACCCGGAAAGTAAACTGGCTTTCAGGCGGAGCGATGGCGATATCAACGTATACAACCTTTCAGACGACCCATATGAGCTACATCCTCTTAACTCGACAGATAGCGCCGATATACTGTTCAGGAAGTTCAAAGAGTTCAAAGACAGTACGACAAACCAGCCGAATATGACGGCAGTATACCCTTACTATTCCCGTAGATAGGACTTTGCGACAAGTCCAACTGCCCTGAACGGGTTCTGGAATATGGTTGGGAAAGCCTCGCAGTTAACCCAGTATATCTCTCCTTCATCGTTATCTACTTTCTCAAGCTCCTTTTTTGCCTTCTCAGACCTGAGGACGCTTTCGATATCGAATTCATGTTCCTTGAGATCTCCCATCTCTGTATCGAAATAAGAGAACAGCTTGACGTTGCCGTATGGATCGATGGTCACCGAACCACGTCCACTTGAAGGCGGTAGAACATGGTGATCCTGATCCCTGTAGAACTCCTCGGCCAGCCTCAGGTAAAGCTTGGGGATGATATCCTGTAGACGTCTCACCGGATACGCAGATGAGATGTAATCGATAGCATTCATAAGATCTGATTTATCCACGTTACGGGAGAGCTCCTCACCCCCGTCCTCGTTGTAGAAGTAGTATGATTCATGGGCGAAGGTGAAGATCGGTATGGAAGATCTTCGTGTGAAGTCGAATATCTCATCCAGGTTGTCAATATTGTACTTGCTCACCGTGGTCTGGAAACCCGCTTCGAAATTATCATATTCTGCTTCGTATTCCTTAAGATCCTCGTAAAGCTTCATGGCTCGATCCCAGTTACCTTCAACACCGCGGATCATATCGTGCTGGCCTTCAAGCCCATCAAGGCTTATAGTAACGCTCAGGCTGATGTGCCCCGGTTTATTCTCCAGTATCTCTCCAAGTCTATCCGAGATGTGGTCATGGCTTATAGCATTAGTAGGGATGTTGACAAGTGCAAGATTTGGACAGTTCTGGAACGCATAATCTATTACCTCGACGATATCTGGGAACAGGAACGGTTCTCCTCCGGAAAAGTTAAGCCATATGGCATCATCCGAGATGCTGTCGATGATCTCCTTGAACTGATCAGTATCCAGCTCTCTCTGCAGCATCTCCGGGTTATCCTCGTAAATCTTCCATATATGACAGGTCTTACACTTCGACTGGCAGACATTTGTCAGAACAAAACTGTACTTGTAGGGCATCTCAAACCTGCCTGTCTCCTGGTAAACCCTGGCCTTGAACACTTTCTTCCCGAGCCGGTAATAATCACGGAGGCGCATCCAGTATATGGTTGTCACCGTACATTTATCATTATTCGTCAGAGCTCTATGAAACCATCTAGACCACCAAATCAATCATTTAAACAATCCTCCATCATATACTGTTTGTACAATGAGCATCATCCTTCTGCGAGCTACTGACCCGACTACACTGCAGGGTCACGTCCGCAA
>JBDGSN010000014.1:0-14295 GCA_042217505.1 Candidatus Nanohaloarchaea archaeon | reverse complement strand
TACTGGCCGGGTGGGCTGTCTTTGCATCACGGGGTGAACGGGTCGGAGATCTGGAGGAGGAAGGTTGACGGGAGTGCGGGCAGGCCCGTGAATCTTTCGAACTCGATAACCTATTCGACGGATGATGAACTGGTTTTCAGGAGGCTCAGTGATGGACGAACTGTCCGGAGAACATCTATCAGGGAGAAGGTTAGAAGTCTTAAAAAGTATCCTGGTAAGGATTACCTTGTTGGTTTCCAGGGCTCGAATCTTTCGTTCTTCACGCTTGAAGGAAAGAAAGTTTACAGTCAGAGGTACCCGGAAATGTATCGGGGCATCCAGTTCACGCAGTACGATGAAGATCCGGAGAAAGAGCTGGCGTACGCTTCAAAGAGAGCTGTCCATGTAATAGATGTTGATTTTGAAGAAGTCGAGCTGAATAGGAGTGTCGGGAGCTACGTTTTCACTGGAAGTGGTGAAGAGGTTTTCAAGGCCGTCGCCGAGAACGCATCGGTCCTACCTGATACAGACCGTGATAGAGCTTACAGGGAAACAGGTAAGACTGTAGTCGGTATCGGTTCTGAAGGAAATATCAGTCTAAGCTCTCTTTCCAGCCAGTACAACCTAAGCGGGAAGAGATACTACGCAGATTCCCGGGAAAAGAAGGTTTATGTGGCTGCGATAGCTGCGAGAGAAAACGCTTCCCTGGTCGATCGAGATGGTGAAGCTACTTTTGATTTCTCGAACTACAGTGTGAAAGAGCTCCAAGACCTGTTCATCAAACGTTATCATCCGAACCATGTCGTCGTGGCGGATCTCGGCTCTGAAAACGGCCTTTTAGCATCTTACATGGCGGCCAGGAAAGGCTATCTACCCATCGATTCTGTGGGTTGGGATGGCTCTGAAGAGAACCGTCATAACGCCGTTATAAAACTGAAGAAAAGATTGGTCAGGACCTTCGACAGGATAGGCGATAACCGGAGAACGGTTTTCCAGGGAAAATACATCTCGCTTTTGGATGCACCACGGATCAGACATGAAGACCCTGTGGAGAACGGCTGGCTTATGAGCGATCCGGAGGATGGTGACCATTACTACTCCGATCTCGGTTACGGGAACCTTGATGACGACCAGTTTCTCGAGGCCTCTGTAGGAAGATACCCCGGGAAAACCGGGCTTGCCTCTATACTTTTCATGAGATCTGTGTCCAGAAATGATTCCAAGAACGCAGTTGTCGCCTCCGAGTACATGAGCAGTAACTGGCCTACCGTGCTCGCCACCTTTGGTGGTGGGATGCGTTATGGGAAAGCGGTCAGAGATACACTTGAAACCGAGGGGTACAACACCACCCAGCTTGTAGAGTACCGTGCAAACCCCGTAGCCTTCCTGGTGGGGCTTACGCCTTCAGAGCTTGGGAAGTTTATGCAGGAGACAGACGTCGCCAAAAGAGCGATATCCAAAGAGATCGGTGCAGGCGCTGGTCTGGCAGTGAAGAACGCCATGATAGCTGTAAGAGCTCTTCACTACGCTGAACAGATCACAGAGATATACTACGAGTACAGATGGAGCAGCTACCATTTCGACCTTGGCAGAGGTCTGAAACGAGTGAAAAAAATGTCTGCGCCAGTAGATACATCGAAAAAAGGTGTCTTCTCAAAATCAGTTATCCGTGGTGTTTTTGCGTTCTTCTGGCCAGATAGGAAACCCCAGCTCACCCGGGACAACCTGAGGCAAAGGATGCAGAGTTCTGATATAATATACTATCAGGGCGTAGGAAACTCCACAGCATGGACTCTGCCCAACAGGGATGGCTCTATACTCAAGGACCGTTACAATGGGCAAAACAGCTTCAGAAGCAGAGACATACCTGATCTTGGTTCACCGATAGTCTGGGATAACTCTCTGAACGCTGGAAAGAAGGATTCTGTTCTCAAAAACAGGTTCCTGGAAAAAGGAGCTTCGGCGTTCCTTGGATTCTCATCTCAGGCCTACGGGGCGTTCACGGAGCCTATCGCAACCAGCTTCTTCCTTCACGGAAAAACTGTTGGTCAGGCTCTGGCGACAGGAGAGAACTACTATCGTGCGGGCGGCCTCATATACAGCCCGAAGACTGCTTTGAAAACAGGGGTCAGGGAGAAGATGTCGCACTCGCTAACGCTTTACGGAAATCCTGAGATGGAAAAAGATCCTCTAGCTAGAGGAGGAAAAAACATAACGAAGTCCTGTGAAAGCAGATCCTGCACGCTCCATATCAGTATAGATCCTGAAATCAGAACAGAAAGATACTCCGGTACAGAGATCCCGGTTTTCGACGCTGATAGTTACCTTGCTTCAGCAGGAACACCTATAACGCCGTTATATATCGCCAAGTATAGACTTCCTGATGGAGCAGACATCAAAGACAGATCTGTAGACACACATTACCGAAAGGTGAACTACAGCCTTCCGGAGACCTCTATCCTGTCTTCCTCTGGTAACTTCACGAACCTGTCTCAAAGGCCTTCATCCATCAGTTCCTGGAATATGAGTTCGCAAGGAGAGCTCGTATTTGTGGCAGCAGGCGCAAAAAATGAGTCTGGATCTACCAAAGTCCTCGATTATCTTTCAGCCAACATCACCTATTCCTCCCCAGTAAACGTCCAGCTGGAGGATATCGATGGAGAGTTGATCGCTCATATCCGCTCTCAGCAAAGCTTCAAAGGCAAACTTATCTACTCTGTAAACGGTAGCAAGAGTGTGAGACCTATCCAGGTTGATAGTGGTGAAAACACGTTCAGGCTGGAAAAGCCCAGTTATGGGAGATCCCTGGCCGAGGTCTACATCGTCAACAAGTCTGTTGTAGCTTATGCACGTAACATTCTCAGGCGGTTCAGACCGGTCAATACCTATCTTTTTGCTCCAGATATATCTGTCGGTGAGACCAGATCTGTGAAACTGGTTGCGAAGAACCCTAACAGCTTCCCTGTCAGGAAGAGCTACACTCTCGAGACAGGAAATCTAACGCAGCCCGGATTCCTTGAAACCCGATCCAGGGAAGTGCTGATACCTGGAAAGGAAGACGAAACCATAACCTGGATGATAACAGGTCTTCGAGAGGGTGAGGCTCATATCGATGTAGCGGACTCGAGGATAAATCTCCATGTAACTAATTCTCACAGTTTGAAAAGTTCGCTGGGTGTGGACCGATTTATCAGCTCTATCAAATCAAGAGATAACGAGTTCAGCTTTGAAAGACGGCCTGGATCTTTCCGTGCTTCAGTTGAAACCAGTAGAGGAAAGATCCGGTACATAAAAGAACCTGATCTCTCGAATACCAGCATCTCCACCCGAAACCTCCGGGTCTACATAACTAGATATAGAACAGGTTTGGTAAAGGTGGTGAAAACTGCTGATGGAGTTTACATGAAGAGTGTTCAAAACAGGATAACTTCCACACGAAACCAGGGAGTATCGGCTTCAGAAGCGGAAAAATACTTCGAAATGCTGGCCAGAGAAAGAAACAAGCTTATCCAACGCTACCAGGCTAGAGCGCTCTCCTTAAAGTCCTGAACACTGAATGAAAAACCGTGTATACAAGCTGTGCTGATCCCAGAAATAGGCTTGCCACGATATTTGCTGCAGTCTTCTTAACCCTGGAGGGTGCATGCTCCGAGTCGGCGTGTGAATGTCCTCCGCTCACTGATCCATACCTAAATGCCAAACCCTATAAAGAGATCACTGACCACCCCCTGATTACAACTGGAAAAACCACAATCCCCATTCTCCACATGAAATCGGGGGGTTGTAGCGGGTGAATACGCTTTTTCTAAAGATACTTAAGCCTAAATAGACCTCCAATTTGCCTAAAGAATGTTCTAAAACATTTTCCAGCCAAAAAAATACTATAAAACCAATATTTTGTTGTAAAAAGATCAGATAATTCTTTTAGATATATCAGAAATTAAACCGATTTTCCGGCTTGGAGGGAACGTTATGATCGAAAATGTGCTATCAGGTCCCGACCCCTCTGTTTCGTATGGAAGAAATATTTCCTGGTCTGACTTTTTTCGTTATAACAACAACATATTATATAACAGTGTTATATCAGTAGAAGTATAGTAAAGTGACTTTTCCACACGAAAACAGGGGGTGGGGGTAGTTACCACCTCGGCTTCGTATGGAGTAGTAATATAAACCTTGGTTTCGAATGGAAATTCTACGGTGGTTTTGGGATATGTTATCTAAAAGGAGGGGAGATTTCTGATGGCTCAGGGAAACCTGAAGTCGATGTTTTCAAACTATATAGACCAAGACTCGGTCTTCAAAAATAAGGACGCGCTTACTACCAACTGGAAGCCGGAAAATATTCTTCACCGCGACAAGCAGATCAACAACCTTGCTTCGATCCTCGCACCAAGTCTTCGTGGAGATGACCCGAGCAACGTTTTCATCTATGGCTCCGTCGGAACCGGGAAATGCGTACATCCGGATACAGAAGTCCTTACAACTAAAGGTCCTAGAAAGATCAAAGAACTATACGAATCTACAGAGGCAGAGGATAAAATATCGAAGAATGGGGAAACAGTAGTTAAGCCAGGAGATCGGGTTTCGGTTCTAACGTATAACGAGAAGATGGAACAGGAAGCTAAATCTGTCAATGCACTGTACCGACAGGAATCACCGGAGAAGCTTGTAAAAATGAAAACAGCTTCTGGTAGAAAGGTAACTTCGACAGAGAACCATAGTTTCCTCAGGTTAAAGGGTAACGGGTCTATAGGGTTCCACACGGCAAAAGATCTGGAGGAAGAGCAGTACATTGGTGTGCCTGCAACAAATAACTCAAAGTCGACAGTCCAGGTCGGAGAAAATGATTTCATGTCCCAGCTTTCCCGTTACGTGGGCTATATCGTTGGTGATGGAGGAATCCACAATTATGGGGATTATAGGGTTTCTATAACTAACAGCAATCAAGAAATAAGAGATGATTTCGTTGAACTATCAGAGAATTTATTTGGAGTTCAGGCTCACGAACATAGACCAAAGGATAGAACCGAGAAAGTAGTGTACAGCTCGAAGCAAGTATACTCGATGCTGGAGGAGCTAGGGACAGAGGTGGATGTCCTGGCCGGCGGTAAACAGATCCCGGACTTCGTTTTTGGTCTTGCAGAGCCGCATAAAGCACAGTTTATATCTGCATTGATAGATACTGACGGTCATATCAGCAACAAACAGTCGGAGATGGTATATACTACGAAGAGCGAGAATCTGGCTTCGCAGCTAACTTACCTATTCTTGGACCTGGATGTTGTTGCAAGAATCTCGGAGAAAGAAGTAGAAGGCAAGATGTACTATGACGTAAAGGTTTCTGGAGCAGAACAGTTCACGAAACTGGTTGAATCTGGTGTAGATCTTAAAGTCAAGCATAAAGAGGAAAGACTCCGCAAGTTCGCAGATAAACAGGCTAACACCAACGTGGATGTCATACCGAACATCGGCGACAAGATTAGAGGTACCAGGGAAAGACTACGTCTCCATCAAAAAGAAGTCGAGAGTCAAACACCTTCCACAGTCAATTACTACGAGCAAGAACAGGCGTCAATATCTAGGAAGAAGCTGGGGAACTACCTTGAGGTATTCAAGTCGAGAAAATATAGGCTTGAAAAACTTTATGAAGAAAGAAGTTTTGACAATGCGAGAACATTGCGGAAACTTCTCAAGTACCAGTGGAAGGATCTGGCCGAGGATATAGATGAGAAACCTGCCAATATAAGGTACGCTGTAAAGAATGATTCTGGAAGGATAGATCAGTTTAAAGGCAAGTTCACAGATCTAGTCTACAGTAAAACAGAGGATATAATCGAAGATAGGGTTCTTGCCGAACAGATCGAGTTCCTGGAACGTCTTACGGAGAAGAGTATTTTCTGGGACAAGATCGTGGAGAAGGAAGTTATAGAATCTGATTCCGAGTATGTATACGATCTAGAGGTGGATGATAACCACAACTATATCTGCGGGAAAGGAGGACTGGTTTCACACAACACGCTTATTACGAAACATGTTACGGATGAGCTCGGTAGTGTTGCAGAGGAAGAAGAGGTCGACCTGAACATCGTATATATTAACTGCAAGATGAAGAAGGTCGCCGACACGGAATACAGACTACTGGCGAAGCTTGCCGGTCAGCTCGGCGACGAAGTTCCTTCGACAGGACTTCCAACCGACGAAGTCTACAACCGTTTCTTCGAGGCGCTCCAGGAGCAGAAAGGAGTAGTAATTATTGCGCTCGACGAGATCGATGCGCTGGTGAAGAAGGTAGGAGATGAGTTCCTCTACAACCTTACCAGGATCAACGACGACCTGGATCAGACAAAAGTATCTATAATCGGAATTTCAAACGACCTCAACTTCACAGAGTACATGGATTCACGTGTTAAATCCAGCCTCTCGGAAGAAGAGATCATCTTCCCGCCTTACAATGCCATTGAGCTCAGGGAGATCCTGAAAGATAGGGCGGAGAAGGGCTTTGTTGAAGACACACTCCAGGACGGAGTTATCTCGAAGTGTTCAGCTCTCGCGGCGCAGGAGCACGGAGACGCTCGAAGAGCGTTAGATCTTATCAGGGTTGCAGGAGAGCTATCCGAGAGATCCAGTGCTGACAAGGTGAGGAAGAAGCATGTCGACCAGGCTCAGGACAAGATAGAGAGAGACAGGATTGTTGAGACGGTAAGATCGCAGCCCAAGCACTCCAAGCTGGTCCTCTACACTATTCTACAGATGACCGAGGATGAGGACGAGATCGCAACAGGTGATGTCTACTCAGAATATAAAGATCTCTGTTCGGAGGTCGATGTCTCTAAGCTTACACAGAGACGTGTTTCAGGACTTATTTCCGAGCTGGATATGCTTGGAGTCATCAACGCCAAGGTCATATCCAAGGGACGTTATGGTCGAACTAGGCAGATAAGTGTTGACCTGTCTGAAAATATCAGGAGCCAGATCAAGGAGCTTGTCGAGGACAAGTTTTACCTTTAAAATTTAGAATCAGCCTCTGGGGAGGGGTTTTAGAACTTGAACAAGAACGTAGTCAAAGAGTTAACGAAACAAGGATGTATAGTTGCGAAGGAAGCGGCAGAGGAGATTACGCCGCGTGATGTCGAGAACATCAAGCAGCTGGATTCAACTCCTATGTATATATCGAAGACCATGATAGAGGCTCTTCGATCCAAGGAAAACGGAGAGCTTGAGAGCTCTGGGGACAAGATCAAGGATGATGGAGATAAAGATAGTTCTGAGCCTCTTGAAACCGATAGCTCTGAAACTGTCGTGACTCATGAGGATGTCACAGAGGGGAAAGAGATAGAGATGTCAGGCGGCACAAAAACGGTGGCAAAACAGCGTACAGAGCCTGAAGATCATGATAAAGGAGAGATATCAGGGGAGGAAAAGGATGTAGGAGGACATAGTGATAAATCTTCGAGTGAATCCTCTACTAGGAGCATAAACATAATGGATAAAAGGTCGAGAAAGGATCTCAGGACCAAAGTTGAGATCCTTGATGAGAAAGAGGTTTCCCGGGACCAGAAGGATGTTCCAGAGTTTCTGAAATACTATAACGACAGATACGAGAAGATGCGCAAGCTGCTGATGAGACGTGTCGAGCTCAAGGCAGCGACTACTCTGAACAGGCTTGAGAGAAGGGATAAAGGCGATGAGGCGACCACCGTAGGCATAGTAAAGGATAAGTACCAGACCAACTCCGGCAAGTGGATCGTCAACCTTGAGGACAAAACTACCACGTTCAAGATCCTTGCAGGTGAAAGAGACGGACAGATGATTGTGCCTGACGAGGTAATCGGTGTCATCGGTTCCATGGGTGGCGACATACTTTACGCTGACAGTATCGTGAGAGCAGATATGCCGATCCCGCAGGGAGTGAAGACGACAGAGGAAAAAGTGAAGGCAGCCTACATCTCCGATTTGCACATGGGATCCAGGGATACGATGCATGACCAGCTTGACAAGTTCGGAGAATGGCTTTCAAGCGACGAAGCGAAGGATATAGGCTATCTCGTGATAACAGGAGACATAGTCGAGGGTGTCGGTACCTACCCGGGACAGGAGGAAGAGCTTGAGGTCAAGGATATCTACAAGCAGTACGGGCTCTTTGAGGACTGGGTGGAGAAACTTCCAGAGCAGATGCAGATACTGGTTGGTCCTGGAAACCACGATATAACACGTCTGGCTGAACCACAACCAAGGCTTCCAGAAAAGGTGTTCCCGAAGATAAAGGATTTCAACAACGTACATCTTGTGCAGAACCCGCAGTCGGTCCGTCTTCACGGCATCGAGTCTGAGGGCATCGTAAACCTGATGTACCACGGCTACTCCTTTGACGGTCACGCAGACCAGCTCCAGAACCTGAGAAAGGTCGCATATCAGGAGCCTCACCACGTCATGATCGATCTTTTGAAGAGACGACACCTTGCACCTACTTATGGTACGAACTCGCTTTCCCCGGAGGGCGAGGATCACATGGTGATCCAGCACAAACCTGATATCTTCGTGTCTGGACACTTCCACTCTCACTCAAACGAGAGCTACAAAGGAGTTAACGTCATCAACTCGTCGACATTCCAGGCGCAGACAGATTTCCAGAAAAGGGTCGGCCACAAACCGGATCCTGGAAAGGTGACGATCGTCGATTACAAAACTAGAGATACCGAGGTGAAAAAGTTCATATGAAAAAGCACGTAGTGTTCGACTACAACGGTACTTTAGGAGTAGC
Organism: Candidatus Nanohaloarchaea archaeon; assembly: GCA_042217505.1. Lineage (GTDB taxonomy): Archaea > Nanohalarchaeota > Nanosalinia > Nanosalinales > Nanosalinaceae > JBDGSN01. The sequence goes on along the minus strand of JBDGSN010000014.1, from coordinate 5,552 downwards.
AGTAGATTTCTGGGGCGACCTTGACCAGCACTACGGTATCGACGAAGAGGAGTCAAGAGAGATGGTGAGCAGGTACCATGACGGAGAGGTAGATGGGAAGAAAGTCGATGAATGGCGTGTAAACCGGTATAATGATAGTGAAAATGATTCGTCAATAGATGCGATAGAGAGTTTTTACAGGGAATACTACGAGAGGAACGGTTTGAAAGACGGTGCTAAAGAACTGGTCGAAAAGTTCAGGGATGCTGGTTTCCAGATACACCTGATATCGCACGCACCGACAGGTTATGTGGAGAGGCCGGCAGAGGAGCTCGGTATAGATAACGTTGTCGATACTAACAGGATAGTCGCCTCGGATAAGATAGAAAAGATAGACTGGAAGCTGGAGGACAAGGAAGATCTCCTGGAAAGGCTTGATGGCGAGATCTGGTTCTTCGGAGATGGTATAGGAGACTTCAATTCGGCTGAAAAAGCTGATAGAGGCTTCCTTATCAACAACCTTGAGCACGCTGACTACGAACAGGCGGATGCATTCATAGGTTCTTTTGATGAGGTTAAGGAAAAAGCAGAGGAACTGGTGGAGGAAGATAGCTGATGGATACTGAGGAATACTTCGAGAACATCTCAAAGCAGACCGATAAAGCATACGACGTCGCAGAAGAGGCGCGTGCGCAGTCGAAGGACCCGGAGCAGCGCGTCGATATCCCTGTGGCGACTGACCTGCCGGAAAAGGCCTCGTCCCTTGTTATCACCGCCATGTTCCCGGAACTCGAGGACCAGGGTGTCGCTAAAAGACTGAGAGAGCTGGAAGATGAGTTCGGGAAGAACGATGAGCGAGTAGCGTTCCAGATAGCTCGTGAGATAGCGACAGGAGAGTTCCACGAGTTCGATGATAAAGAAAGAGCCTGTAATGCCGGTATCAGGGTAGGAGTGAGCTACATGACCGGAGGCATCACGACAGCGCCGCTGGAAGGTATCGGCGACATAAAGATAAGACAGAACAACGATGGATCCGAGTACCTTGCGGTATACTACTCAGGACCTATTCGTTCAGCTGGAGGTACAGCTTCGGCGATGTCCGTGCTTCTATCGGATTACGTCAGGATAGGTGTAGGTTTAGATGAGTACAAACCAACGGAGACAGAGGTGAACCGTTATGGAGCAGAGGTAGAAGATTACTACAATCGCGTTACCGCGAAGCAGTACAATCCTGAGAGGGAGGAGACTGAGATGATAGCGGAGAATGTCCCTATAGAGGTCACAGGCTCTCCAACAGAATCGATAGAGGTATCGAACTACAAGGATCTGGACCGTATAGATACTAACAAGATCAGGGGCGGTATGTGCCTGGTCTACCTGGATGGATTGCCATTAAAGGCTTCGAAGATCAAGAAAAGGATCGAGAAATGGGGCAAGGATTTCGGTCTTGAGCACTGGGAATGGATTTCGGACTACCTTGACCTTCAGAAGGAGATCCACTCATCTGGAGACGATGATTCTAAGGAGGATGAGGACGAGAAAGAGAAGAAATCGAAGTATACTCCATCCGACAAGTTCCTAGGATCTCTGACAGCTGGAAGACCGATCTTCGGCCATCCTGGAAGGAAGGGAGCTCTAAGATTGAGATACGGTCACTCCCGGACCAACGGCCTTGCCGGCAACTCATTCCATCCAGCAACGATGGAGATCACTGAGAGATTCATCGCTATCGGGACACAGCTGAAGGTCGAGTACCCTGGAAAAGCGACGGTCGGGACCCCGTGTGACACTATACATCCACCGGTTGTCCGTCTGAAGAACGGTGACGTGGTCAAAGTTGAGACCAGGGAGAAGGCCAGGGAGCTGGAGCATGATATCGAGGAGATACTTTTCCTCGGCGATGTACTTGTACCGTTCGGAGAGTTCGTCGAGAACGGCAAGAAACTGCTTCCTTCACCGTATGTAAGCGAGTGGTGGGAGAAAGAGCTTACGAAAGAGCTGGAGGAGCAGAACATCAAGCTGGGAAGAGATTTCACGGATAGAGATCCGACTCCAGGAGAGGCGTTCAAGATATCGGAAAGACTCGGTATCCCGTTACATCCTAAATGGACGTACCACTGGCGAGAGACCTCGCCTGAACGGTTCAAACCTCTTTACAGATCGGTCAGAGAGGGTAAACTTGAAGGCGAGAAGACGAAGAAAGCTCTAGAAGATATACTTGTCCAGCACAGCATGGACGACGATGAGATCAGGGTAAGGAAGAAAGATCTCAAGGTTCTGAAAAAGCTTCTGGCAGCTGATGAGGATAACTCGGAAAAAGCAGATGATATCAAGAAAGCCTCAGAGATACCAGAGTTCATCGAAAAAGTGTCGGGTATAGAAGTTAGAGAGCAGGCACCGCACTACCTGGGTTCAAGGATGGGACGGCCTGAGAAAGCTGAGAGAAGGACTATCAAAGGCAAGCCGCAGCTGCTATTCCCATGTGGCAAGAACGAGGGAGGAAGGATGAGAAACCTTACTGCTTCCTACCAGAAAGGGAAGGTTTCGACAAGCATTCTTCATAACCGCTGCAACGAATGCGATAACTACACGTACTTCTCATACTGCACAGAATGCGGTGCTGAGGCAAGACCTATATGGTTCTGCACGGACTGCGGTAAAGAGTACCAGGAGGAGCAGGAGAGGTGTGATAAATGCGGTAACGAGCGTTTTACAAGATACAAGCATACTGAGATCGATGTGGAGAAACTTGTCGACCAGGCGAAGGAGAACCTGGGTCAGAGGCACATGCCTGAACTGTTGAAGTCTGTAAGAGGTATGAGCGGCAAGCACAAGCACGTTGAGCCTATAGAGAAAGGTCTTCTGAGAGCGAAGCATGATCTCTACGTCAATAAGGATGGAACGGTTAGATATGATGCATCGGATATACCGATGACTCATTTCAAACCCAGAGAGGCATCTGTGTCGGTTGAGAAGCTGAGGGAGATGGGTTATGAAAAGGATGTCAACGGAGAACCTCTCGAGGATGAGGACCAGGTTCTAGCGTTAAAGCCGCAGGATATAATCATACCGGATGGCGATATGTCGCTTCCTGCATCGGATTACATGATGAGGGTGGCGAACTATATCGATGAGCTTCTTGAGAAGTTTTACGGCCTGGATTCCTACTACAACATTGAGACGAAAGAGGATCTTGTCGGCCAGCTTGTCATCGGTCTTGCACCTCACACTTCAGGAGGTACTGTCGGAAGGATAATCGGGTTCACCGATGCAAAAGGTATCTACGCCCATCCTTACTGGCACGCAGCAAAAAGAAGGAACTGCGACGGCGACGAGGACGCTATTCTACTGCTTATGGACGGCCTACTGAACTTTTCAAGGGACTTCCTGCCGGACATGACGGGAGCAAGAAGTATAACCAAAGACACAAGACTTGTCGTTAAGAAAAATGGCGAGGTTCAAGCACCGAGAGCAGACGAACTCATAGATAGCATACTTGATAAAGAAGGATTTGAAACCCGTGAAGACGGGTTTGAAGTTAATAGAAGTTTTGAGGATGATATAAAGGCAGTTTCATTCGATGATGAAGGGAGAATAAACTTCAGAGAGGTATCCGCTCTTATCAGGCACAAGAATGACAAGGAAGTATTCAATGTTAAAACATCTAGAGGAGAAATATCGGTAACAGAAGATCACAGCGTCTTTGTAACTGAAGGCGGAGAAATTAAAGCCAAGCCGGTTAGAGAGATCGAGACAGGTGACTGTATTATAGTACCTTCTAACCCAGAACTTGAGGCTGACGGATTAGACCAAAAGAACGATCTGTTCGAGATTCTTCCAGATGAAGAGTGTTACATTTCAGTGCCTGAAGCTGAAAAAGGCGAAATTAAGGAAGGTATAGAAAACGGGATAACTTCAAGCATTAAAGAGGAATACGGCGAACACAATATTTACAGGTACAAGACGTTTAGGAGAGATGCGCCGCTAGAGTTCTACAAGGATGTGGGAACAGTGCCGTCCTGTAAAGTTAGGCTGAAGGCTGACACGGAACCAGTAAACAGATTCTTTGAAGACAGGAATGAACTCTACAGGTTGCTAGGGTATCTGCTATCAGAGGGCGCATTAGATAGAGGCGATATATACAACACAGATCTGGAGATAATAGAAGACGTAGTAAACTGTATAGAGGAGTTGACAGGAGTAAATCCGAGGATAAAGGAAGATGTCAGGGAAGGAAGAAAGACTTGCTACGCGGTAAGAGTTCCAGCAACATTCATGAAAGCGTTAGAGGAGTTAGGACTCAAAATTACAGGAACTAACAAAAAACAAGTGCCAAGCTTCCTTTTTGGCGCAGAAGAAGAGAAAGTTGAACAGTTTATAGAAGCCTACAGAAGAGGGGATGGATCAGAATACACGGAGAAAGGTTTCTGCAAACTATATACTAATAGCGGGGAAATGGCCACCCAGATATCTCTTCTTGTCAGAAAACTAGGTTACAAATCTTCAACTCGCCAGGCGGGAGATACGTGGGAGATTCTTTACTCGGAATGGGGCGATAAAGATCCTTACTGGCCGCTCTGGGATCTACTGGATGAAGGAAGGGAGGTAATGCGGGAGAACGGCAGTAGCTACGAAGAGATAAAGAAGGCATTTGCCAATGATAGAAAGAACGACAGGAGAAAAACAGCATCCAAGCAGAGAATAGAGAAACTATACAAAAAAGGAATGACTTCGCTAGAGAAAGTTGCAGAGGGAGAAATATCTGCAGAAAGAGTAGTAGAGATCGAGAAAATAGAGTATGGAACAGATTATGTCTATGATCTCGAAGTACCTGGCGATCAAAATTTCCTTTGCGGACCTCATCCAATTTTTGCACATAACACCATGGACGCCCCTCTGATCCTTTCAACAGTACTGAACGCTGACGAGGTCGACGACGAGGCATGGGCTGTCGAGACGGTCGATGAGTACCCGCTCGAGTTTTACAAGGAGACACAGGAGTACAAGAAGCCATGGGAGATAGACTCCGAGATAGAGATCGGCGAGGATATAGTCCACTCTGATGAACCTTATCGACACGGTTACACGCATGAGACAACCGATATCGAGAATGGACCTTCCCAGTCAGAGTACGTCACGCTCGACCAGATGAGTGAGAAAACCTCGGCCCAGTTAGGTTTAGGTGAGAAGATCAAGGCGGTTGACGAGGATGCGGTCGCCGAACTGCTCCTTCAGAAGCACTTCATCCCGGATATCAAGGGTAACCTGAGAAGTTTTTCATCCCAGAAGATGAGGTGTGTGGACTGCAATGAGAAGTTCCGGCGGGTACCTTTGACAAACCAGACCATAGCTCCATCCGGGAAAGCAACGGCAGAATGCCCGGAGTGCGGTGGAAAGGTTTTGCTGACGATCTCCGAGGGAACCATCAAGAAGTATATGCAGCCTTCCAAAGATATCATCGATAAGTATGAGATATCTCCTTACACGAGACAGGAGATAATGATACTGAACAAGACGATCCAGAGCCTGTTTGGTAAAGATAATAGACAGAGTGGATTGAAGCAGTTCACAGG
>JBDGSN010000013.1:0-6357 GCA_042217505.1 Candidatus Nanohaloarchaea archaeon | reverse complement strand
TGTCCTTCAGGAAAGACCTCCTGGAGCAGATAGGAGGATTCGACCCCGGCTACGGCGGCAACGGATGGCGGGAAGAAACCGATGTCATGGCGGCCCTGAGGGAAAGGGGAGGAAAACTGTTGTACAATCCGGACGCGAAGGTCCACCACATCCAGGCGGACTCCGGCGGCGCCCGGATGTACGGGAAAGAGTTCTGGTACTGGGGGGCCCGCAACCACATACGCTTCCTGAAAAAACACTTCAGCGAAAGACTGCACCTATCGTTACTGATGACGATGTTTTCGACCAAGGGAGATCTGCCGCCGGTATGGAAATTGCCGTTAAAGGCGATACAGGGAGACTATCAGGTTTTACAGGTGTTTAGAGCTTATATTGAAGGGTACAGGCAGAAGGTGAAAACTTAAACCTTCGATTATGTAGACTCTCTATGGCGGAGCGACCGAATATAGTTCTGGTAGTGATGGATGCCGCGAGAGCCAAGAACTTCTCCTGCTACGGCTACGGGGAGGAGACATCACCTTTCATCGACAGTATCGCAGAGGAAGGCATCAAGTTCGAGAACTGCTTCGCAAACGCGCCCTGGACTCTACCTTCCCACTGGTCCATGTTCACGGGCAAACTACCGAACGAGCACGGGAAGATAGACAGGGAAAAAAGAGGGCCTATAGACGTGGAAAGTATGCCGCAGAAACTCTCGGATCAGGGTTACACGACCGTCGCGATTTCCAACAACGGCTACGTTTCATCCCTGTACGGATTCAAGGACGTTTTCGACATCTTCGAGTTCAACGCACAGGGGCTGGAGGAGAGCCCGGAGATTTTCTTCCAGGACGAGAAACTTTTCAACGAACTCATAGAGGGAGAGCAGGAGGGCAGATGGGGGAGCAGCAAGGAGAAGTACCTTTACTTCGCCAAGAACTTCCTGAAACGGCCCCACCCCAAGACGATCGCAAACACGCTCTACTTCATATACCGCAAGAAAATAACAGGCGTACAGGACGGATGGGGTGATGACGGCGCGGAGCACACCAACTCCTATGTGGCAGAAAACGAGCCGAAGTGGGAGGAACCCTACTTCCTTTTCATCAACTACGCAGAGACCCACACTAAATACATGCCTCCGAAGAAGTACGCGGAGAAATACCTTGGAGATATTTCACTCGAGGAGGCGCACGAGTACGCTGACAGGAGCTCAACAGACTACCTTGTCGAGGGCGGAGACGAGAAGGCGGCCGAAGTCCTGGAAAGCCTGTACAACGGCGAGATAAACTTCATCGACACCAAAATAGAAGAACTCCACGACCGGGTGACAGGAGATAGAGATACGGTCTTCATAGTTCTATCCGACCACGGCGACTACATAGGCGAGCACGGTCTCTGGGGCCACCAGGCCCGTCTGAGGAAGGACATACTCCACGTACCCGCGGTCATCTCCGGCCTCGGATCGGACAGTATCGAGTCACCGTTCCCGCTCCGCAAAATAAATGATGTCGTTCTGGAGGCAGCAGAGGGCGAAGAACCAGAACTTGAGGAGCTGGCGGCGGAAAACGTCTTCACGGAGTACTACGGCATCCAGTCCAACAACTTCAGCGCCCGCGACAAGGGTCTTCCAGAGGAATACTTTAGAGTCCAGTACTCTATTGTAGACAGGAAATCACTTTTTGTGCTTGATTCCGAAGGAGAAGAACGAGCTTATCCGTCTACACTAGATGTTGAAGCGAGGAAAAATGAGATTTTACAGGTGATTGGCAAGCCCAGAAATCTGGATACAGAGGTTGATGAGATAGATGTCTGACGAACATGATTTAGCTGCTAGTTTTTCCGCTCGCTTGAAGATGTTCTACCGCAATTCAGGCCTTATGACTCTCTTTACAGGTTTAGGCCTGCACGATACACTGAGCAAGATTTATAGAAGGATTTTCTTCAGTGGTCGAAGGAGAAGGAAAACCATCGAGGTCTCCGGGCGGAGGGCTGTCTTCAAGACAACAACAGGAATAGAACGGGATAAACTGGAGAAGCTCATGGGTGAAAGAGAGGTGATCGAGGATTTCCTTCATGAGCTGGATAAAAATGACGTTTTCTGGGATGTAGGCGCCAATATAGGGGTTTATTCTCTCTTGGCTGCTGCGGAAGCTGAGAGTGTCTACGCCTTCGAACCCCATCCTCTGAACTATTCCCGGCTCCAGGAAAACATCGACTTAAACAACTCTGATGTGGAAGCTATTCAGGCGGCGCTTTCCGACCGAGATGGACCCACTAATCTTTCCGTTGATGGTGAGGATGTCGGGTTCGGGACTCACTCTCTAACCTCTGATTCAGGAAGAGAAATAGAGGTCAGAGAAAGCAAAGGTGGCACGCTTATATCTGAACAGGGACTTGCTCCTCCCACGGTGGTCAAGATTGATGTAGAAGGGGCAGAGGAGAAAGTTCTCTCAGGCATGGCCGAATTACTTGAAGACTGTCGACTGGTTTACTGTGAGGCGCATGATCAGGAGAAATCCGAGGGAGTAGCTGAGATGCTGGAGTCTCTAAATTTCGATGTAAAAAGAATGGATACTGAAAAACTCTTTCTGAGAGCGGAGAGAAATCCGGATGTCTGAAACCCAACTCTTGGAGATATCTCCAAATCATCCTGTAGAGACCGAGGGAGGGGTCGAAAGGGTAGTTCTTGAGATAATAAAGAACCTTTCCGATGAATTTTCTACAGACGTCCTGTGCACGGGCAGCGGAAGCAGGGATATAGATGGAGGAAGGGTATACTCTATCTCCACACCCAGTTACATGAAGCAGCTATTTTTCAACATCCTGCAGGTAGCATTTTTGCTAAGAAACAGGAAAAGATACGACACAATCCATGTTCACGGATCGAACGGGGCCGCTGCGATACTGCTCAGTTACACAGGCCTCATAGATGCAAAAACAGTTCTGACCCTTCACGGCCTCACAGTAGCCAGCGGCATCGATACCAAGGAACACTACGTTTCGCATCTCCTGCAGAAAACCAGTATCCGCTACGCGGACAAAACTGTATCGGTATCTAAAGGTGTAAAGCAAGAGGTAGAAAGCCACTACGGGTTCGAGGATATAGACGTGATTTACAACGGTGTCGATACGGAGAACTTCCGGCCGATAGACCAAGAAGAGGCAAGAAAGAAGCTTGATTTACCCCTGGAAAAGGACATAGTCCTTTGGGTCGGCCTGGAGAAAAGGAGGAAAAACTTCGATCTGGTGCTGGACGTGGTCAGGGAACTTGATAACGCGATACTTGTTTCCACGGTAGTGGAAGATGATTCTGAACTCTACCATCGCGTAGGAAAGCTCAAGTACGAAGAGATGAACTACCTGTACAACTCGGCCGACGTATTCCTCTTCCCATCGAAATACGAGGCCGCATCACTCGTACTGCTGGAAGCCATGGCCGCTGGAACTCCGATAGTCTGCTCAAGAGCCTCCAAGCCAGAGCTAATTGAACACGGAGAAGACGGCTTTATAGTCGATTCGTGGGAAACAGAAGATTATTTGTATAAAGTAAGAGCGTTCCTAGATAAAGAAAACAAAATCTCGGATATAGCCAATAGAGCACGTCGTAAGGCTGAAGACTTCTCTTGGAAGGATCAAACAGAGAGATATGAGAATCTATTCTTAAGTCTACAGAAACAATAAACCAGTGTGATAATATCTGGAAACTACTGATATGGCTTTACCAAGTCTTCAATTCTTGGATATATAATAATTTCTCTCAGGTTCGAGGGGTAACCAGAATCAATTCCGTTTTGTATGAACTGGCGAGAATTTCGTTACATAATTCTTTGAAGCAGAACGGCTATTACAGCTATACTTACGAAGATGTAGAAATAAGGCTGTCTAGAGCTGAACAGTTCTACGAACTTGTTTTGAATGATGTAAACACAATAGGCGGATACACGAAGAAGAGAGATATTCGTGAGAGTGATGTGGTAATTGATGCCGGTGCCTATCCTGGAGAATTTACTATATATGCCGCAAAGAAAGCTGAAAAAGTGCTAGCTCTAGAACCTGATCCGGAAAATGCAGAAAAATTGAGACAAAATCTTGATTTAAACAATGTGGAGAACGTGGATGTTCTAGAGAAGGGTTTGTGGGATGAAGATGGTCAAGTTTCTTTTTTGGAAAGGCAAGAAGGCTCTACAATCAAAGAGGGCGGATCTACAGAGATATCAACGACTACTTTAGATGTTATTCAGGAAAAGAGGGGTGAGGAAATAGATTTTATCAAGATGGATATTGAAGGAGCGGAGATAGAGGCATTAGAAGGCGGCCGAGAAGTAATGAAAGAAACCGAACCCTTCTTCGCTATAGCGTCATACCACGAAGTAGATGGAAAACCGACCTGGCGAAAGCTGGAGGAAATCTTTAGAGAAAGCGGCTATGAAGCAAAAACAGGGCACCCAGAACATAAAATGACTTGGGGGTGGAAAGGTGATTTATGAAGCCATTATTCAGAGGTTAGCAAACCCATTAACTCGTATAGTACCTTCAAGGCTAGTTAAATGGGTTCGAATAAAGCTTATCAGGAGAGAAAAAACAGAAATTAAACGTCCGATACTCCTTGTCACTTTGGATGCTTGCAGGTACGACACGTTCAAGGAAGTATATGAACAAGGTGATTTGCCTGGTGAACTTTACAAGGCGTATAGTCATGCGACTTGGACTGCTCCAAGCCATATCTCAATGATTCGAGGTGTATTCCCCTTCTCGGAAGAAATAAACGTTAAGGAAGAAATCAAGAACGATTATCCGCACAAAGTTTACCCTTTGCCTGATGCTCATAAAAAGAGTTTTGCCGTTACTACGATGGCTCCGTTGAGCGGTAATGGTTTGATTCAAAGCGATCTCAAGCGGTTTTTCCAAGACTACAAGCACTTCATGGGAGAGGATAAGAAAAAGGTTACAGCTGAAGCCGAGAAATATTTGGAAAAATATTCTGATAGCAACTTTTTCGGCTCACTGAACTACGGTGAAACACATTTCGCGTATCCTGGATTAGAACATCTTACCTTTGATGAGTTCCGCGAAAAAATAGATTCCGGTGAACTCAGTCCAGAAATCATCCGCAGTTACCAAGAAGCCGCAGCCGAACAACTCTTAGCGGAAATCCAAGGGCTGAGAAAACATATTCCGGAAGGAACTCGCGTTATTCTAACTTCAGATCACGGCGAGCTTTTCGGAGAGGAAGGTGGTTTAAGCCACGGGAGCAGCGGCGAAGAAGTTTTTCACAGAAAACTCTTCGAAGTCCCTTTTATTACATGGGTGGAGGGTATTGAGTAGTAAAAATATTCTCGTTGTGGCCTTTGACGGTCTGGACTATGAACTGGTAGATGACTTCGACTTAGATAATATTCAACAGGATGAATTTGGCAGAATTGACAACAAGACAGGAATGAGTTCTATTAAAACCTCTGAACTATTTGCCTCGTTCATTACAGGTGAGTATCCTGAGTCACATGGTGTTAAAGGACTTAATCGAGAGGAAGATGCGTGGAAAAAGAAAGTAATAGATTTTCTAATTCCCAGAGTTGTCCAAAAGAGAGTTATGGGTGGCGAAACTCTGAAGATGATTTTGGAGGCGATATTGAAGCCTGAAGACGATAGGAGATATGAAAAAGAAGACTTAGAAGTTGAAAGCTTCTTTGATAGACTAGAGAACTCGCGAGCGATGTTTGTCCCTAGTTATAATCCGAGCATTTTCTGGACTTCTGGAGCTTGGAACGAAATAATGAAGGCTCATAGTTTCAGCCAGAGTGCAGTAAAGTGCTGGGATAAGTACGAATATAGCCGTCGGAAGACGGAATTCTTCAGTGAATTAGATTCCGATATTATGCCTGCGAGATCGCTTCTAATGTGTCATTTTCATAGACCTGATGCTCACCAACACTTCTACGGTGATGAAACTATCAATGTCGATAAAGACAAGTTAAGAAAGCTTTACTTCGAGGTGGACGACTTAGCCGCAGAAATAAAGGAGAAAGCGCTCGAGAAAGGATATGACTATGTGATTTTCATGAGCGACCATGGTTTGGTGACTGAAGAATGTCATAACGAGAACGCCTTTTATAGTTCTAATAAGGAGCTCTTCCCGGACAAGACTCCGCACATAACTGATTTCCACGACAGGATTCTGGAGTTGGTCGAGAAATCCTGAATTGGCTGAAGCTCTAAAAGCTTCCAAGCTATTCTTGTGCATGGTGTTGGAGGGTAAAAATATCGTCTTGGTGGTGGCGGACACGCTATCGGCGTTCCATTTGCCTTTCCACGGCCACGACAGGGAGACGGCGCCGTTCCTGTCGGGCCTGGCGGAGGAGTACACGTACGTGGAGT
>JBDGSN010000012.1:17215-40768 GCA_042217505.1 Candidatus Nanohaloarchaea archaeon | reverse complement strand
GCCGCCTTGATATATTCATAATTTCCATAGATACTCTGTCGGCGAATCATATGTCGCTTTATGGTTATCCAAAGAACACGACCCCCGAAATCGATAGATTTGCGAACGACAGTGTCGTCTTTGAACGTGCAATAAGTCAGGGAACATGGACGCACACCGGTATTGCCTCGTTTTCACATCCGAATATCCTGTTGTAAACGGACTGAATCCCCAGAAGGGAATGAGCTCCGATCTAAGAGAAGATGCGATAACCATGCCCGAAGTTATGAAACGGAATGGCTATGAGACTGCAGCATTTGTCGGAAGCGTTGAAGGCTCCGAGAACGGTTCCGAGGATCTAAGACCGAAGTATAACCTGGATCAAGGTTTCCAGACATACAAGGCAGATGGTCGTTACTTCGAATCGAGTTTTCCTGAGGCCAAAGGCTGGATCGATGAAAAGGTCAGTGGTAAACCTCTCTTTGTATTTATCCCTGGATACGATGTTCATGATCCATACGGCAAGCCTACTACAGCAGGTGAACGCAAACGTTTCACAGGAGATTACAGTGGGTGTTGACAGAGCCTCGTTTCTTCATGGCGGGAGTACCGACTGGAGGTGCACGGAATAAATCACTTGTTCATGTGGTGACACAGCTTGACAGGGTTGATGGGAACTGGGTCATACATGACAAAAATAATGAACTGACCCAGCTGAATAAAAGTGATATTAGCTATATCCGTGGGCTTTATGATGCAGGGTTCTATCACACTGATAGACAGGTAGGATCGTTTTTTGATTACCTGAAGAAGCAGCATATGTACAAGAAATCGATCATAATAGTGACGAGTAGTCACGGAGAGGTGCTGGTGGAGCGCCAGGTTCCGAAAGGACGATATATCGGGCATGGTAACCCTTACATGGAGGTAGTCCATGTCTCGTTCATAATCAAGTTCCCAGGTGTCGGACACAGGGTTATAGATAAACAGGTTCAGACCTTCGATTTATTTCCGACAATACTTGATTACACGGACATAGATCAGAACTCGACTTTAAAGCAGAGGATACAGGGCAAGAGTCTTATGCCGTTGATAGATGGAAAGAGCGATAGAAAGTACTTCGATTACCACGCCTACAGTATGGAGCCTCTAACTGTTATAACTCCTCACTGGGGCTACACACGCAGGTATCATCTGCCGGATCCAAAACAGTTATTCAACTTGACCGCAGATCCGCTTGAGAAGCATAACGTCGCACAAAAGAATCCGGAAGTAGCTAAGAGGCTTGAGAAAAAGCTCTTGCGCTGGCGTTTCGATAACTGGGCTCTGGGAAACAGGATATATCGTTGATCCGACGCTTTTCGTGACAGCTCCGACCCCTTAAAGAGTTCGATGGGAACCGAAGGAATCGAACCTCGTTCCTTCTTGAGCACGCTGACCTCATTAGGAGGTCAGATGGGAAAGCCGGGAATCGAACCCGGGACCTCTGCGTATCTCATAAACGAAGATTCGTTTAAGCAATCAAGCCGGATTCAGCGAGCTGAACCGACTTTTGGAATTTTTAATCATCGAGTCTCCCGACTCTCATAGCTCACAATTGTTTATTATGAGCGCAGCGCTCTAACCCCTGAGCTACTTTCCCACAAACTCTACCGAGTTCGAAACTGCTGAACAGTTTCTGTACTCTAGGAAACTCTCTGTGAGTTTCCGGAGTTTGATCAGCTAAGCCGCATTTCGGCGAAGCCTTCAGCGACTTTTGAAATGCCTTGCTATACAAGGCGTCTTTGGGCAATAGGACCGTAACCCTATGGGTTCGCCCGGATTTGAACCGGGGATCTCCGCCATGTCAAGGCGGTGTCATAACCAGCTAGACTACGAACCCAAACGGAGATCCGTTTGATCAATCGAATCGGATCCAGTGGATTGAACCGATCCCTGTATTACCTGATTTTACGCATACTTTTTTGTAGTTAGTTCCTGTCATATACTCCTCTAGTTAGGCTTAAATAACTCGGTTGACAGTTCTTAGTTAGAGGAAGCCTCCAAATGATCACCTGCGATAACTGCGGTCGAGATTTGAATGTGGATCCTGTTGAAAAGCCAGAGGTAGACTGGATTAAAGTAGTCTGCAGCAACTGTGGCGAGGTAAGAGACATCTCGATGGTGAGACTGGCTGCTACCGAGAAGAAAAAGTAATCTTCTATCTATTTTCCTCTTTAGCTGTTTTTTCGAAGTAAATAAAAAGCTAGGCAGAAGTCTTTTAACCTGATAACCATGGTAAACAAATGGCAGGACTATGAGACAGGGCCGGATGCGCCTGACGTCATAAATGCGGTGATCGAAAACCCTACAGGCACCAAGAACAAGTACGAGTACGACAAGGAGAAGGAATCAGTTGTACTGGACAGAGTTCTTCATTCCTCAGTTTACTACCCGGGAGACTACGGTTTCATCCCACAGGCATACTACGAGGACGGAGACCCGATGGACATACTCGTTCTCACTACACACGCAACATTCCCAGGCTGTGTGATCGAGTGCCGACCTATCGGCATCATGTACATGGACGACGGCGGGGAGCAGGATGACAACATCGTTGCAGTCCCTACAGAAGATCCAAGATGGGGCGACGTAGAGGATATCAGCGATATCAACGATCACAGGAAAGAAGAGCTGGCAGAATTCTTCCGCACCTACAAGAACCTTGAGCCAAAGAAAGAGGTCAAGATAGAAGGCTGGGGCGGAAAAGAGGAAGCAAAGGAAGCCATCGAGAGAAGCCAGGAACTCTACAGCGAGAACTTCGAGTGATCCTCGGAGCTCACATTATTTCTTCTTTTTTACCTGTGCTTCTTCACCAAAAATAATATACTGCTTAAACCTCTAAATAAATCTTCGGATGTCTTCATTCGCTGGAAAAGGGGAGAATTCTGCATCGATAGAAAACCGTAGATTGATGGAAGAACTTTTAACCGAAGGATTTGAGGCTGTTCTGGAGGGGGATTATGAAAGAGCCTATGATGTCCTTTCCACAGATATTGATGGTTACACCGGTACTGAGTACGTCGAAAAAGGTTTCACCGATCCGGACAGCCTGTTGAATATCGTGGCGCGGGAGGAAGATTATGAAAAACTTCCGGAGCATCTGAACGGTCTTCTGCACGGAAGCGATGAGATATACGACCTGTCCAGTATCAGGTCGAAGGTTCACAGATTCGCTGGAAAGTTTGCGGAATAACGAGGCCCTATTTCTCCCTGTAAAGGATCCAGCGGTCGTCGCCTGTATCCATAGGGTATATGAAGCCTTTTGAGTTCGTATCGGATTCAAGTCTTCTAAGGACATCGTCAAAATCTGCTTCCCTGAAGTTCCTTTCGGTGCTGAGATCATCTTCCACGTCAACGAAAAGGACGGCATCCAGGCCGTTAAGAACGGTGTCAGCCATCTTCACGTAATTCTCGATGATATCGCCATTATCCTCCAGACAGTTCCTGTCCCTGTAGATTGAGGTGTTGTTTACTGCAAGCATCTGGCTTTCACTATCAAGGAAGCTGTAGGTGTTGAAGTCGATATCATGGACGTTTCCGTTGATATCTGATGCAGGGTTTTCAGCTGAGACATCGTAGGTGTTGACGTAGTTGATGGCATTTCCCAGGCTATGATCAAGATTTGCGAACCATCGGTTCTTGCCCGGGATCTTTCCCTCCCCATTCCTCAGACCGACTGATAACAGATCTAGCGATCCTGGATGCTTTAGCAAGGTTTCTATGTAGTTTTCTTTTCTCATGCACCCCGAGATCGCACCGAGATTTTATTACTTTATGCTAGTGAATCACTAGCTTCCAGTGCTGGAGTAGTTGGAGAGGCCTATACGCCAGAACTTCCAGGCAAGGAAGTAGAATATCGGCCCTGCCAGTATCGCTCCGATCTGGCCTAGAGTCCAGCCTTCTTTGTCAAGCAGGAAGGATGCAGGGAAGAACGATGCGAATGCGATCGGTATCAGTGTTACGAGCACCAGCTGGATGGCTTTACCGTAGATCCCGTATGGATATTTCCTGAAATCACTCATCCTGAAGATCAGCCAGATGGCGGCACGGCTTCTACCGGTCCAGAACGCTGTTGATGAGAACGCCAGGTATATCGCTGCGAATATCATTATACCGCTTGAGAACGCCAGTACAGAGTAAACCATCTTCTCAGGTGTGAATATCTGAACGTTAAGTCTTGGAACCGCATAGGCAAGGATAGCTATGTTCACCAGTAGCTTGGCCACAGAGTTATCTCTGACCTCGCCTGCATAGACCTGGAAAAGCGGGCTCAAAGGCCTTACAAGAAGTCTGTCGAAATCTCCTGTGACTATGAACTCTCCTCCCAGCCTGTAGATGTTGAAAAGGAATATATGGTGGAAGTTCATCACGATCCCACCTACACCTGCAAGGAAAAGCATCTCGTTGAATGTCCAGCCGTTCAACTGGTTGACCTGCGTGAAGAGCAGGGTCAGGAAGGCTATGGAGAATATCACGCTTAGAGAGTGCGCCAGGAAACCAAGTGTGAAATCTGCCTTGTATATCAGCCTGGACTTCCAGAACTGCCTGAAGTAGTAACTGTAGATCCTGCCATATTTTTTCAGTTCCTCCATATCTATCATCTTTTCAACCTCCCTGCACCGTCATCCTCTTTTTGGCTTTTAGCCATACAAGCTCTCCAAGTACCAGCATTATAACTATCCAGAAAACCTGCTGGCCGAAGATCGATAACATCTCATTGCCTGTCACGTTCATCTGGAATATCTGTATCGGGCCATCGACCATGGAAGGGAACGGTGTCGCATAGAATACCGGTTTCAAGGCTGCTGGAAGCAGGTAGAGCGGGAACATGACTCCGGATAGGAGCTGTTGAACCGTCGATCTCATCGAGCGTATACTCCAGCCGACTTTCGTCCAGAAGATGAACATCGATGTGAAGTAGGAGAACGCAAAGATCAGGTTGAATGAAAGGAACAGGCTGACCAGAAAACCGATGCCGTTTACCAGCGATGGGAACTGCAGATGCACTACTAGAACTCCAAGGGCTGCAACAGGCAGACCCTTTGCCAGGAGATCGAATACTGACTGGCCCAGGAGGTTGAAGTAGACCTGTGAACGCAGAGAGATCGGTCTTTTCAGTTCATTTACTATGGTGCCTTCTCTTACACGTCTACCTATCTGGTTTTCAGCATTGACTGAGACAGAGTTGGACACGATCTGGCCGACAAATATGTATGTTATTATCGAGCTGAAATCTGTCGCAAGCGAACCAGAGGCAGCTATGGCGCTCCAGATGTAGTAGGCCAAAAGGAGAAAGAAACCGGATGTCGCAAAGCTCATAACTGCATCTAAACGGTATGCCGTTGATTCCCTGAAACCTATCTTGGCAAGCTCCAGGTATTTACTCACTGGTCCAGTCCCTCGTTGTATATCTTTTTCACGACTGCCTCGATATCCGGTTCCTTGATCTGGAAGTCGATGACATCGTAATTATTGAATATATTCTTCGTGAGATCCGGTGCCGAGATCTTCTCCCTGTTAAAAACTACCTCTGCCTCACCATCTTCCTGATTGACTTTCTCGACTCCTTCAAGATCAAGTTCAAGCTTCTCTCCTTTCTTCAGGTCGAGTTTAAGCCTTCTAGAGGTGAACCGGTTCACAAGAGAATCAAGCTGGCCATCATAGATCTTTTTACCTGAATCAAGGACAACGATACGTTCGCAGAGATCCTCTATATCACCTATATCGTGGGTTGTCAGCATGACCGTGATATCTTCTTCCTCATTCATCTTCCGGATGAAATCTCTGATCCTCTCCTTGACAGCAACGTCCAGTCCGATAGTCGGTTCATCAAGGTATACTATCTTCGGTTTATGGAGGAACGCAGCTGCAAGCTCGCATCTCATCTTCTGGCCGAGAGAAAGCTTTCTCACCGGTTGATCCATGAACTCTTCAAGCTGAAGGACTTCATCGAACTCCTCCAGTCTTTCCCGGTATTCTTCGTCATCGACCTCGTATATCTCCTTTAACAGGTGGAAAGAATCTCTTACTGGTAGATCCCACCAGAGCTGTGTTTTCTGACCGAAGACAACACCGATGTTCATAGCATTAGCCTTTCTGTTATCGTGTGGGTTCCGTCCATCGACCTCAATATTTCCGGAGGATGGTTCCAGTATCCCGGTAAGCATCTTTACAGTCGTGGATTTGCCGGCGCCGTTGGCCCCGATGTATCCTATCATCTCGCCGCTTTCGATCTCGAGGTCAAGGTCTTTTACAGCCTCTATCTCCTCGTATTCTCTGGAGACGAAGCTTTTCAGGTATCCGCGGATACCCTCTCCCTGCTTGTAGACTCGAAAGGTCTTGGAAAGATCTTCTGCGTCTATCAGCGCCATGTAGAATACTCCAACGGCAAAAGTTTTCAAACTAGCTTGGAGAAGAAACCATTCAGGTTACTGACAAAACTGTTCTGTGCAATTTTGAGCTCTTTAGCCCTTGCAGGTCTATCAGATTCAAGGATATCGACTGTATAATCGAAGTAGACATCTTCACCTACTACAGAGAAACTTCCGTCACGGTACTCTATCGTATCCACGAATCTCGGACCGTTTCTAACATCTTTCTCGAAAGGCGAGGAATTATGAGGTATCATGTAGCTGTCCATATGTCGGACATCCTCCTGTCTTTCCAGTACATCGGGAGGATAATCAGATTCATTATAACGTTCTTCCAGTGACTCAGATGTGACCGATTCTACTGATATCTCTTCAAGAAACTCTTTCGCTGCGTCAGGTGCGAGTGCGGAGTCGAGGTCATCCCAGCTGTACGTTTCAGCCTTCCTGTTACCTGGGGGCATCAGTAATCCCCCCGTTTCTGGATCGTATTCATCATCAACTATCTGGTCACCCCAGTGATCTATACCGGGCACAGCATCTCTAAGGATTGCGTCATCGCCGTAAAGAAATAATCCATCATCTCCTTTAAGCGAGTAAACAATTTTTCCCATCTATGTTATAACGGGCCAGGTTGTTTTCACTGCCGGTTTCAGCATTTCTCGTGCTGTCAAGCATCTCCTCCTCTTTGTTTCCAGGTTCGAGGATCTCGTCAGGGGTTCCCCCTAGTTCTCTCAGACGGGTTGATATCGAGAGGAAGTCATCATCTGAAAGATCATCGTAGTCTATGAAGAACAGCTCTTCGACTATATCTTCCATCACTCATTCACCGTCACCGGTACACCCTTCTCCTTGAGGTACTCAACCTGTCTTTTAACAAAGTCCTCCTCGTTACTTCCTCTTGTTGCTACGATGTAGACCGTTGCATCTCCGAAAGGCCTCATGACTCTTCCAGCTCGCTGTGTTGCCTGTCTTCTTGACCCGCCCTGTCCTGAAGCGATTATACCTACTTCCGCATCCGGGAGGTCAAGCCCTTCGTCTCCGATCCTGGAGACGATAAGTGTGGTGAGCTCGTTCTCCCTGAACTTCTCAAAGTACTCTTCACGTTCCTCAAAATCTGTCTCACCTGAAACAAACGGTATATCGAACTCTTCTGCAAGGTCCTGTCCCTGCTCAAGCCAGTCACAGAATATTATCGTTTTGTCGTCTTCATGATCATCCAGAATGTCTTCGATAACCTGCTTCTTGGCAGGGTTCTTCGATGCGATAATAGACTTCTTGAATCCGGAGGCTTGATTGTACTGGTTCCTGTAGAAATCGGATTCCCAGTCCACCAGGGTGATATTGACATCAGGCTTCAGTACGTACTCCTGATTGAAGAAACGCGCCCAGTCGCCGCCGATTTCCTGTCCGATCAATGCGAATATCTCTCTTTCCTTCGAATCCTCTCTGACCGGTGAAGCGCTTAAACCGATCCTTCTTGTCGACTGCAGGGAAGCGGTTCTTCTAAACAGTTTGGATGGTATGTGATGTACTTCATCGAATATTATCAGACCCCATTCTTTCCTGAACAGAGAGGTCTTCTCACCGGCCATATGGTAGGTCGCTATAGTCACATCCTCCATCCTCTTTTCATCGCCGTGGTACTCTCCTATCTGGTCCTCGGTGAGTGTTGTCTTATCAAGTAGCTCTCGTTTCCACTGCCCGACAAGCGATCTCTGTG
The DNA here is from genome assembly GCA_042217505.1 of Candidatus Nanohaloarchaea archaeon. Lineage (GTDB taxonomy): Archaea > Nanohalarchaeota > Nanosalinia > Nanosalinales > Nanosalinaceae > JBDGSN01. Next base: position 32,656 of record JBDGSN010000012.1, on the reverse strand, counting down.
GTACAAGTACAAGGGTCGGGGAATCTACTCTTGCCATCAGGCCTATTGAAGTGACCGTTTTACCTGAGCCTGCAGGATTCGCAAGCACAGCTGCCTTCTTCTCGTATGCTCTCTGGACATATTCCTCTTGGTAGTCTCTCAGTTCTATATCTTTCAGGTCGCAGCCGATTTTCTGGTCGACCTCCCGGAACTTTGAGTTGTCCTCTACAGGGTATCCTTTCTTCAGCAATACTTCCTTTATCTTCGCCCGGGACTTAGCTCCCATCGCTATACGAGATTTCTTGTCTGTCAGGTCGACGACGAGGTTGTCTCTTACATCGTCAAGGCTGCGTGCCCACTCCATCCTTTCTTTATCCTCTGACTGGAGAACGTGGTAGGTGCCCTTGTGCTCGATCGAGAACACTTCCTGTCGCTTGTAAGTCCTTTCAAGCCAGTTCAGGAAGTTAGGGTAGGAACCGACTATCCGTGTGTATTTCTCCTTCATCTCTTCCAGAGAAAGATTGGAGTTCCAGATATCCATCTCCTTGACCTTGAACTTGTAGTGCTGGTCACTGGAGGTCTCCATGTGAGCTATCTCTGATATCTCGTTAAGAGTCTCATCTTCAGGCTTTGTAAGTATTATCTCCCTCTGCGGCTCGAAGAAAACAGTGTTTTCTCTCGACTGCTCCTCTTCAAGGTCCTTGATCCTGTTGATGAGTTCTTCTCTAGAAAGTTCCTCCAGTTTGTCGTCGTTCATGCCCATTCTAATGAATGGAAAATCTTATATCCCTCACGTCGAACCGCTCCTCATGAAAGCAAAACTCTCGATAGAGCTCTCAAAGGTTTCTGACTTCGATAACCCGAAGATAGAGCTTGAACAGTACCGCACCCCACCGGAACTTGCGGCAGATATACTTCATACAGCGTTCATGCAGGGCGATATCGAGGGCAAGAAGGTAATCGATCTTGGAACCGGAACCGGCATCTTCGCCATCGGAGCTGCTCTTCTGGGAGCGGAAGTAACCGCAGTGGATAAAGATAACGAGGCGCTTGAACTCGCAGAAAAGAACGCTGAAAGACTCGGTGTCTCGGAAAGCATAGAGTTCGTGGAGGAAAACGTGGAGGATTTCCAGGGAGAGTTCGATACAGCGGTGATGAACCCACCGTTCTCCGTTCACTCGGATATAGGCATCAGGTTCTTCGAGAAAGCCGTTGAGATAGTGGATACGGTCTACAGTGTCGCTCATCCGGGTTCGCAGTCAAGTATAAAAGATTTTGTAGAGAACTCGAACCATGTGATAGAGGCCCTGGAGGAGTACAAAGTTGCTCTTCCCCCGACCTACGGTTTTCACACCGAGGAAAGCCGGGAGACCAGGGTTGACGTGATAATCACGAGGGATAAAGATGGAGCTTGAAACAATCGAGAAAGACGGAAGACTTATCGTAGACCTGAAGCAAAACCACACCCTGGGCAACCTTATCAGGAAGGCCGTATGGGAGAACGGTGGTGAAGCAGCTTACGACAAGGGACACCCTCTAGGAGGAGAATCGTCCCTTATAATCGAGTCAGACAGTCCGGCAGAGGACCTCAAGGACGCTGTAGAGACAGCAAGGGGCTGGATGGTCGACGTCGAGGCAGGGCTGTAACTGCCCTAAATTCTATTTCTACTATGAAGACGGGTATACGTGTACTTGGCATAGACGATGCTGCTTTCAGTTTCAACGATGAAGAAACATTTCTGACAGGAGTGGTCTACAGAGGAACAGAGTTCATAGAGGATATCCGCAGGATCGATGTAGACGTCGATGGTTACGATGCGACAGAGAAAGTGATCGGACTTTACCGTAAATGTAACAATCCTCGCCAGATAAAAGCAGTTCTGACTGACGGGGTTTCATTCGCAGGTTTCAACATAGTAGATATAGTTAAGGTCTCGGAGGAGATAGATACCCCAGTGGTCGCCGTTACCTCAAATAAACCGGATAGGAAACGTTTCAGGAATGCGATGGAAAGATCTGGTAACTACGATGAAAAGTTCGAGAAACTTGGCGATTTTGAAACGCTAGAGCTTAAAGACGGCGAACTTTACTTCCAGTACTCCGGCTGCGACAGAAAGGATGCAGAACAGATGATCAAAAAATCTACGATACACGGACTGACGCCTGAGCCTGTTAGAGTGGCTCATATAATAGGCCAGGTATTCGGAAGTCTTGAATAGATTCAAAAAGGAGTCGGGGTTAAGGTTTACCGTGGACCTACAAAAAATCAGGGATTCATGGACAGACTTCAGGGATTCAAGAGAGTTCAATGAGTTCTATTTCCTTGCGATCGCGCTTGTACTGGCCTTCGGGATACTCGCAACTACGGGCACAGCGCTGAAGACAGATAAACCTGTTGTAACTGTGATATCCTGCTCCATGTACCCAACTCTTGATGTAGGAGATGTACTCCTTGTGAGAGGAGAGAAGTTCGATAACATCCATAAAGGCGGTATAATAGTCTACGATGCTCCACAGCTCCAGAGAGATGTTCCAGTAGTCCACAGGATCATACGCACTCATCCTGACTACGTGGAGACCCAGGGAGACAACGTCCCGATCCAGCAGAGCTTCGAGAAGCATATAACCCCTGAACAGATACATGGCGTAGTCGCTTTCGACATCCCGAAGATAGGTATAGTCAAGCTGCTTGCGATGGATCTGGTCGGGATAGGGCCTGATAACCGGCCACTGGTCTTAGATACGACTCCCCAGTGTGTCAGGGAGGTCTGAGCAAATACTATTTAAATCTAAGTCTGGTTAACCTAGTGAACATGGACTTCTGTGATGAATGCGGAGGAATGCTGGTATCAGAGAAAAAAGACGGCAAGTCTGTCATGAAGTGCAGGAACTGTGGTCACGTACAGGATGTAGATGGCGGAGACTACACTGTAACAGAGGAGAAAGAGGAGGATCCGATGGATCGCCTCAACGTATCCAGCGAAGATGATAAAGAAACCACTAGACCGACCACCATGAAGGTGTGTCCGAAATGTTCCAAGAACAGCGACGATGAGAAAGAACACGAATGGTGGATGGAGCAGACAAGATCAAGCGACGAGCCGCCAACAAGGTTCTACGAATGTACCGAGTGCGGTAATGTCCACAAAGAATACGATTAGAGGTTACTCGACCTCTATATCATCTCTACTGTCCAGCTGATCTGCGAGGGTATGGACAGATGCCTTTAACTTCTTGATCTCCTCCTCCATCGATTCTTTTTCATCCTGGTAATCACGTTTATCCAGTTTCTGCTCGAAATCGAAGTCACGGTTGTTTATCTCGACGTAAAGCTCGCCCTCAAGCTCATCGACCTTTTTCTCGACCTCGTCAACCCTGTTGCGGGTCTCTCTCATGAACTGTCGAGTCTTCTTCAGCCCTTTAACCACATCCTCAAAACTTGTCTCAAGATCGGTCTCGATCAGTTCTCTTAACTGGTTCCGCTGGCTGTCAAGCCTGTCCTCGACTTTTCTCAACCTTTGCTTTATCTCTTTATCTTCTTCCTCCTCTTCGCTGTTGTCCTCTACTATGTCTCTAAGCTTGACTAGCTCGTCTTCATGATAGTCCAGCTGCCCCTGGAGTATCCGGCTGTAGTTGTCAACAAAGTCCTGTAAAGCCGAGTCAACAGCGTTCAGGTGAGACTCCAGCTTGTTCATACGTTCCTGGAAATCTTCTAGGCTTTCAGTAGCCTCCTCACCTTTTTTTCCAAGGATATCCATGACGGAAGTTTGCGGACGCTGGTATTTCAATCCCCTGTGTTGAACGCTGCTAACGTCAGAATCTATCACTCTGATCCTTTACTGCATGCCCGGAATAGTTAAAACATTTAGAGAGAACTCATTCGTATGCCAGATCAACAGAGAAGAGCACCGGCAAGACCAAAGGATATTGAGGAAATCGATCCACAGAGAGACATCCGGGTAAGGATAGTCGGAACAGTTATTGACATGGAAGATGAATCCGTGACCCTTGACGATGGGACGGGTTCAGCAGAGGTATTCATGACAGAAGAGCAGGTCGATGATATCGAGGACAACCAAAGGATCAGGGTACTTGGAAGAGTGCTTCCGACTCCAGAAGGATTCGAAGTACAGGCCGAGGCTGTGCAGGATTTCTCCGGTGTAAGCTCTGAACTCTACGACAGAGTTAAAAAAGTTGTTAACACCTCTGAATAATAACGGTGAGAGGAGTGTTCAAAGCTAAACTAGAAGAAGTAGGTCTTATACAGGACTCGATGAAAACAATATCAGACCTGATCTCAGAAGGTCTGTTCCAGTTAACAGATGATGGTATCAAACTGATCGCAGCCGACCCTGCTATGGTCGCGCTGGTAGATTTCCAGATAGAAAAAGACGTGTTCGAGGAGTACGAGCTTGACGAGGAAAACAAAGTCGGACTCAACCTTGAGAACTTCTACTCTATACTAAGAAGAGCGAACTCGAGCGACACACTGACATTCGAGATCAGTGAGGACGAGTCAAAGTTCCACATCACCATGGAGAACTCCTCCACCAGGGACTTCTCACTTCCGATCCTCAACCTTTCGGAGGACGACATCCCAAGTACCGACCAGCTTGAGTTCAACGTTACCGCAGAGCTTGAGACCTTGGTAATTGAGTCAGCTATCAAGGACGCTCTTGTAGTCGGCGATTCTGTAACGATCTCTGCGAACAGCAACGAGATAAACATAGTTGCGGAAGGAGACCAGTCGAACGTAGACTTCACGATATCCTCAGGTTCGGAAGGGGTCCTAGAGCTTGAAGGTTCAGAGGCCAAGTCGATGTTTTCACTCGACTACCTGAACTCGATGGTCGGAGCCAAGAAGCTTTCCAACGTCGTCGAGGTAAGACTTGGAAACGACTTCCCTATGAGGATGAACTTCGACGTTCCAGAGCAGGCAAGACTCAGCTTCGTCCTTGCTCCAAGGATCGAAGAGGATTAACTGATCGCCTATCCGGCTGAAAGGGTTAACATCATCCCATATTTTTCCCTTTAACTATTATTCTTCCAGCCCCCAATTAACTCGATAGAGGATCTCGATGAGTTCTGATAGGGATAAGATGAAGGAAAAACTGTCCAGGGAGCAGTACCGGATCATGTTCGAGAAAGGGACTGAGAGGCCTGGTACTGGAAAATATCTCCGCAAAGATGAGGATGGAGTCTACCGCTGTGCTGCATGCGGCCACGAACTTTTCGACTCCGATACAAAGTTCTCAAGCAGCCAGTGGCCTAGCTTCCACGATGCGATCGAAGGTGCTGTCAGGTTCAAAGAGGATAGAAGCCACGGCATGAACAGGACTGAAGTAGTCTGCTCGAACTGTGGATGCCATCTCGGCCACGTCTTTAACGACTCGATGAAATCGGAGAATTTCACTCGATCGACCGGAACTTCCAGTTCCGGGAGCGGACCTGATCCGACAGGGAAACGTTACTGTATCAACTCTGCGGCTCTCGATTTCGAGAAGGGATAGGGTTCACTAGGGTATCGATCACTCTTTTTACATTTACTTGACAATCCTCCAGTATGGGGGGTAGGGTGAAACCACAGGATTGGAAGATCCGTCAGTACTACGAGCAGGAAGAAGTGGTCGAGAAGATAACCCGTGTAGCGGAGTACCGTGAAGTAGCGCCCACATACCCCAACGGCTACGGTTCAAGACCTGATGCGATCAACTTTCCTGGAGATTTCAACCAGTTCGTCGAACACGGAGCAGTGGCGTTCCATGCATCCGTGGAAAAATGGAGGAACCCGCTTCTGATAGACAAGGTAAGCGATCTCGATAAACTCCGGAACGGATGGGATCTGGTCATCGATATCGACTGCGATCACTCGATAAAACTTGCCAAGGAAACAGCCAAACTTGTTATAGAGGAGCTTCAGGAGCATGGAATAGATAATATCAGCCTAAAGTTCTCAGGCAACCGAGGATTCCACATAGGCGTTAGAGGAGAGGCGTTCCCCGAGTCTATAGGAAGCGAGGAGACAGCCTCGCTTTATCCAGAACTTCCCAGAGGTATCGTCAACTATATCCGAGACAACCTTCGGGAGGAGATGATAGAGGTAGTGAAGGATTTCGGCTACGAGGAAGAGATGGATACAGATGACGGCTTCGACCCATACCAGGTTTCCGACATAGAAAACGACTGGGGTTCACGCCACCTTTTCAGGATACCCTACTCCTTGCATGACGGCAGCTGGCTTGTCTCATTGCCACTCGAGTTAGATGAACTGGATGGCTTCGAGAGAAAGGATGCGGAGATGGACAGGATAGATTTCGAGACCGATTTCCTCGATGAATTCGAGGAAGGAGAAGGAACAAATCTTGCGGTCCAGGCGATGGATTTCATCGAGCAGATAAGAGAGGAGAAACGGGAGGAACGGGAGAAGAAGATGAACCGTGACTTCGAAAGACCGGACAACGCTATACCGGAGAAGTACTTTCCGCCGACGATACACAACATACTGGAGGGTATGCAGGATGGACGGAAAAGAGCTTTATTCATACTGATCAATTTCTACAGGACAGTCGGTTACTCCTGGAACGAGATAGAGTCGAAAATATGGGAGTGGAACGAGAGAAACGATGAAGCATTAAGGGAGTCTTACGTTAAAACGCAGCTGGACTGGCACAAGAGGAGGAACGAGGATGTTCCGCCACCTAACTATGACTCCAATGGCTACTACAAGGATATGCAGGTCTATGAGGGCGATAACCTTGAGGAGAAAGTGAAAAACCCCGTAAGTTATGCTTTCAGGAAGGCCAAGAAGATGAACAGCGATGATGAGGACGATGACCGGATGGAGTGCCCTTACTGCGGGAAAGAGTACAAGCAGGAGGCCTCGTTCAAGAAGCACGTCCAGCAGTGCCAGGGCGATGGAAAGGTCAGGAAACTTGATTAAATGAATACGTTCCGATTCTACCAATCAAGACAGATAAAAAGTTTAGATATTCAGTCTCTCTTAGATGAGTGACGACGTTCTAACCTTCAGCGAGCTTAGAAAGATACAGAAAAAAGAGAAGAGACAGGATAAACTGACCGAGTTAGACGATGATTTCCTTCTGAGAGTCGGCGACTACCTGGAGACCAAGAAAGCCGGTTCCGATAACTCCAGAGAGTACAGGAATGCGAAGAGGGTTTTCGACAAGATAATGGGTATCCGACAGGAAAAGATAGTTAAGAACGCCCGTATCTCGGTCAAATCCGGCGTCAAGGCCTCCAACCTCAACCTTTTGCCAAGGGAAAGAGAGCTTTTCCTCGAACTGAAAGAAGTTTTCAAAGATTACAGTGGCAAGGTCAACGACCTGGTAGAGGAAGGAGATGACAATTTCGAGGAGGTCGATCTCCCTGAAGAAGAGCAGGAAGAGGAAACGAGGGAGGAAGAACAGGAAGTCGAGGATGGATATGTCGTCGTCAAGATCATCTCGGATGTCCCGGAGTTCATGGGGACTGATCTCGAATCGTACGGGCCGTTTGACGAGGGAGAAGAGGTCGAGATACCGGAGGAAAACGCCGAGATACTGATAAACCGTGGGAACGCAGAGGAGCTGGAGTAAAGGATACTATGGTAGAAAAAGTATTTGCGGTAAGCGGTTCGCTTGTAACAAAAAACCTTTCCGAACTCGGAGACCTGGCTGAAGCACTTCAATCGAGCGGGGAGCAGGTTCTAGTCGTCGTCGGTGCTGGTGACCTTAAAGAATACATCTTCGCAGCAGGAGAGTTCGGCAACCAGGGCGAGCAGGATCTGGTGGGCATAACAGCTACACGTCTGAACGCCAAGACCTTGATGACTGCGATGGACGCCTATCCCAAAGTTCCAGAGACAGCCTACGAGATAAGAGAAGCAGCCTCAACCGGTAAGAACGTGGTCATGGGAGGTTTGACACCTGGATACTCGACTGATGCGGTCGCAGCAATCGCTGCCGAGCTAGTCGAAGCAGACCTGTACATCGCAACCCGTGTAGATGGAGTCTACGATAGAGACCCTGAGGATCCCGAAGCGGAGAAGTTCGATGAGATAACCACTTCAGAGCTGAAAGATGTTATCAGTGGCAACAACGAGGCCGGCGGCCACGAACTCATAGATGGTACTGCGGTAGACATTATTCAGAGATCTGGCATAAAGACCCGTCTTTTCGAGGGAAGCTTAGCTAATATTGAAAACCCTGAGACTGCTGAAGGGACTGATATTGTTCCAGAGTAGCTGGAAGAGAAAGCCCTTTTAAAGTTTAAGCTCCGAGTTTGACCTATGGTCAAGATTCCAAAAGAACAGAGGCGTTACTGTCCACACTGCGACACTCACACAGAGCAGACAGTAAAGGAAGTAACCAAGAGACCTGCCGGACCTATGAGGAAGAAGCACAGGAAGCGACAGAGAAAGATCGACCACGGTTACGGATCATTCCCTTACGAGAACCCGGCTATCAGGTCCAGAGGACGCAAGAACCCGACCTCAGAGAAGAAAGACCTCCAGTTCACTTGCAAGGAGTGTGGCAAGAGCTACAAGCCTAAAAACCAGATAAGGACAGCTAAGCTTGAGATAGAGCGGTGATTTTGAATGGCTAACAACTTCCTTAGAGTCAAGTGTGACGAATGCGGTAACGAGCAGAAGACTTTCTCACGAGCCTCTAGCAATGTTGACTGCCTCGTATGCGGAGAGACGATCGCTTCACCAACCGGTGGAAAAGTCGATGTTAACGGCGGGATCGTTGAAGAGCTCGAGGTAGAGTAAAAACTTACCACATATTTTCTCTATATTATTCTTAACTCAGGCGCTTGTTGAACCTGTTATATCCTTTTAAAACTCACCGCCTTATCATGGACTATGCGCTGGTACAAAGATAGACCCGATGTAGGAGACTTCGTTATAGTAACTATAACTGATGTCGACAAGAACTCTGCTTTCGCAGATCTTGACGCTTACGAGGATGTCGCAGGACTTATCCACATCTCAGAAGTCTCACGTTCATGGGTCCAGGATGTCAGCAAAGAGCTGGGTGAAGGAGAGAAGACCGTTGCACAGGTGATCGACAACGGCGAAGGAACACTGGATCTCTCCCTGAAAAGAGTCAACGAGAGCCAGAAAAGAGATGCCATGCAGAAATGGAACAAGGAGAAGAAAGCTGGCAAGTTCGTGAAAGAGCTGGCTGACAGGCTCGGAGAGGATGAAGAAGACCTTTACGAGGAAATTGTCTTCCCGATGCAGAAAGAGTTCGGCTCAGCGTTCACAGGATTCGAGATAGCTGTAGGACGTGAAGAAGATCTTGAGGAACTTTTTGATTCAGAGATAGTTGAAGCGATCCAGGAGGTCGCAAGAGACAACATCAACCTTAAGCAGGAGAAGCTTGAGGGCGAGATCGATCTCAGGTTCAACCAGGGCGACGGCGTTGAACGTATCAAGAAGACGTTCGATGAGGTAAACGATGGTATAGAGGTAAACTATGTCTCCGCTCCGAAATACTCGATAACAGCTTGGGGAAGAAACATGGATCTTGCAAAGGAAAGGATGGATACAGCGGTGAAAAAGTTCCGGGAAAAAGCTGAGGAGCTCGATGGAGAGTTCGAGTTCGAAAAGGCGTGAATCGGTCTATGATTAAAAAATGTCCAGAATGTAATTCTTACACGTTGAAAGACGAACACTGTGGACTCGACACCGAATCGGTCAGACCACCAAAGTTTTCATTCCCTGACCGTCACGGTAAGTACCGCAGGGAAACAAAGGAGGCAACAGAATAATGACGACCAAGCTTGAACTTGACCGCGATTTTGAGGTAGAAAACCCGATCTTCATAGAGGGACTTGCAGGTATAGGACATATTGGCAAGACCACTGTAAGCTACCTCGTCGATCATCTCGATGCGGAGAGAGTCGGAGAGCTTTATTCACACCACTTCCCGCCATATACTATCGTAAAAGATAATACTACCGTCGAACTTCTTAGAAACGATATCTACGAACTCAAGAGGGAAGACGGCAGAGACATGGTTTTCATCGAGGGACATGCTCAGGCCTCATCACCTGAAGGACATTACGAGGTCGCAGAGAAGATAATGGATCTTATCGACCAGGTCAACGCCTCCGAGATAGTTACCATCGGTGGATACGGTACAGGAGATGTTGTCGAAGACCCAGCGGTTTTCGGCGCAGTCTCGACTGAAAAAGTAAAGGATGAATACTCAGATATCGGCATCGAGTTCGACCACGATGTCGGACAGATAGTCGGAGCATCAGGATTGATACTTGCTCTTGGACATGACAGAGGTTACAAGGGAGTCTGCATACTTGGAGAGACCCCAGGATTCCTGATGAGCGATCCGAAAGCGACCGAGGCAGTTCTCAACACGCTTGAATCGATCCTCGATCTTGAACTGGACTACTCAGCTCTCGACCAAAAAGTCGAGGAATCGCAGGAAGTAATTAAAAAACTTCAGAACCTACAGAACCAACAGGGCCAGGGCCAGGACTCTGGAAGCGGAGACCTTGGCTATATAGGCTAAAGTGATATAGTATGACTGATTACACAAGATACGAGCGTGCAAGACTTCTGGGAGCCAGAAGCCTCCAGATAGAGATGGGAGCACCTGTATTCGTCGATACCGACGTCCAGGAGCCTCTGAAGGTTGCACGACAGGAGCTAGAGGAAGGGAAGCTACCGATAACAGTCAAGCGGTAGTTACCTCCACCAATTTTATTCTACTTTTATACAGTGCTAAACTCTTTAAACGAGTCCGACAAGTTTTCTACATGAAGATTAACTCTGTTAAACTCAGGCAGATAATCGACTCCAGGACAAACCCCACAGTAGAAGCCGAGATCAATAAATACTCAGGTAAAGCACCGGCAGGGGCCTCAACCGGTTCACACGAGGCAAAGGCATTTGTACCGGATGATCTAGGAGATATCGAGGATCTGCTGAAACAGGTTGAAGGGGAGGAGCTCAGCCAGGAGGAGTTCGACTCGAGGCTAAGAGATATCGACGGTACCGGAGACTTCTCAAGTATAGGATCAGTAGGAGTTGCAGCAAGCTTTGCGTTCAAACAGGCAGATGGCTTCGACCACGGCAAAAAGTTCCCTCTACCACTGAGCAACGTTATAGGAGGTGGAGAACACGGAGGGAACACATCCATCCAGGAGTTCCTCGTTCTACCGGTGAACGCTGACAGCTTCCCGGAGGCGATCAGGACCAACACAGCTGTATACCAGGACCTGAAGGAAAACTACTCGAACAAGATAATGGGTATGAACGATGAAGGCGCACTCATAACTTCAATGAACGACGAGCAGACACTTAAAGTGCTGAAAAAGGTAGCTGAAAGGCATGACGCCAGGATAGGTGTGGACATGGCTGCCTCAGAGTTCTACGAGGACGGAGAGTATAACGTCTCATCGATGCACGAGAAGATGGACAAGGACCGATACATGAAGTTCGTACAGCACATAATCGACAAGTACGAACTGGTGTTTGTCGAAGATCCTTTCGACGAGGAAGACTTCAGGAACTTCGCTAAACTTACTGCGGAGAACCCTGAGATCATGATCTGTGGAGACGACATTCTGGTAACCCAGAAGGAAAGGCTTCAGGAAGCTATCGAAAACGGTGCTGCGAACTCTCTCATAGTTAAGCCGAACCAGGTCGGAACAGTCTCGGATGCAAGAGAGACCGTGGAACTTGCGAAAGAAAACGGTTACACGCCAGTTATCTCCCATCGTTCAGGTGAGACCACCGACTCCACTATATCAGATCTCGCACTTGAATGGGGTATACCTATCATAAAGGCAGGTATCGCCGATATCAGGATAGCAAAACTCAACCGCCTTCTGAAGTTGTGGGATGAAGTGGAGGACCCTGAGATAAGTAGGGACTGACCAATCCCTTTTTTCTTAAGTGAAATCCTGCTGGAACCTTCCTGGTTCCCTGTACTCAAGCCTTGCTTTATCCATCTCGACGACCAGGTAATCTTTTTCTCCGTCATAGAAATCTATCGAATAATCATCTCTATCGATTGATCCCCTGTGGCCTCCTTTCTCGAGGTGCTCGACTCCGCTTTTGATATCTTCTGGCTCAAGTGCTCCTGTGAAACCGCCGCTCATGATGTGTGATGGGCGACGACCGTATTTAATGACCGGGTCGCAGGCGAGCGGTATTTAATGTTTGTTCTTAAATGGTCGAGTATGAGCGAAGAAGAACTACTTGTAGATCGCGATGAATACCTGTCCCACGGTGTTCACATCGGCACAAGGGGCAAGAACAAGGACATGGAGAAATACATATTTCACGTAAAGAAGAACCAGCTCGCAGTCCTAGATCTAAACAAGACTGACGAGAGGATAAGAAGCATAGGAAATTTCCTGGCTAAATACGATCCAGAAGATATCCTGGTTGTCGGAAGAAAGGAAGCAGCAAGACAGCCTATAAAGGCATTTTCTGACGCTGTAGGAACTAAGCTGATCGCAGGACGTTTCATGCCGGGCACACTGACAAATCCTCGCTCAGAGAACTTCATAGAACCAGAAGTCGTACTGGTAACCGATCCAGAGGAAGATGCGCAGGCGATCAACGAAGCGGTTGATTCAAGGATACCAGTAGTTTCACTTGTAGACTCTGCGAACACACTGGAGAACATCGACCTTGCTATCCCATGTAACAACAAGGCGGAGAACTCCATCGGACTGGTATACTATCTCCTTGCACAGGAGATAGCGGAGTCAAGAGGAGACGACTTCACTGCAGATATCTCAGAGTTCAGACCTGAACCTGAAGAATCCGAGAGTGAATAACTCCATGCATTTCCTCATAGTTGTAGGTTCAACGAGAGAAGGTAGACAGACCGGTCACGCTGCCCGTGCAGTCAAAAAGATGTTTGACAGGGAGCATGAGACCGAACTGTTCGATCTTAAAGAGAAAAATATACCGTTCCTTGGTTCAAGGACTTACACAGATGAGGGCGAACCACCTGAAGACATCCGGGAGTTCTCGGAGAAGGTAAGGGGGACTGACTGTGTTGTGATAGTATCTCCTGAATACAACCATTCTATACCTGGAGTTCTGAAAAACGCTCTGGATTACCTCTATCCTGAATACGACGACAAACCTTTCTGCTACGTCACGACTTCAGGCGGAGGTTTTGGAGGAGTAAGAGCATTGAGTCATTTGCACGATATTACACTGGCTTTAGGCGGTCATCCTGGACCCAACCTTCCTATCTCGAATGTGGGAGATGCTTTCGATGATAAAGGCAAGATAATGGATGAGGAGTACAGGAGACGCCTGAAGGATTATGTTGAAGACTCTGCTGAGCATGCAGAGCGGTTCCAGTAGTTTTCTTTTCAAGCGCTGACCGGTATATTTAAACCCAGTCAGCGGTATCTGTTTGTTAGGGCTATGTTTGGAATCGGAGGAAAGAAGGAAGACAAGCTAGAGGAAAACATGGAAGAAATCAAGAACCTTATCAACAGTGGTAAGTCTACTGAAGAAGATCCATCTTCTGACAATGAAGGTAAAGGAGGACTGAAGGAAGAGCTTCAGAGCTTTGAATCACGTTTCTCGGACTCAGCAGACCAGGAGAATGATGATACAGATTCCTTTGACAGCTCTCAGGGATCTGAATCTTTCGAACAGGATAACTCCCAGGAACAGGGACAGCCCGGGTCGTTTGACCAGAGTTCTTTTGATAACTCGGACAGCTTCGATGACAACTTCTCAGAGCGGAGTAATGGATCTGAGAGCACTCAGTCTGGAAATAACGGTGCAGAATCATTCGACGACTCGCCAGGAACCGATAACTTCGATAGCCAGTCTGCAAAAGGTCAGCAGAACCAGGTTGTTTCACAGCAGAGTCAGGCCTCTCAGCAGAACCAGGGAACTGCCCCGACAGAAGGCCAGGACAATGATAGGAGAGCTTCCAAGCAGAGACAGTCGGGAACACAGCCGTCACCAGATCAGGTCGTGAACTCGGATACGGGGCAGCAAAGATCACAGCAGAATAATCTTACACAGGATCAGGCCGGACGACAGCAGTCCAGAAGCAGTAGAAAGTCGGAAAGCAGTTCCGACTCGGGTCCAAGCATCCCGAAGCCAGCTGAGACGAAGGAGATCGATGTCCCTGATATCGAGAAAGGACCTCTTTTTATCAAGAGACAGAAGTTCGAGTCAGCCCAGAACATGATACAGGATATGAGGCATCTTTCACAGGAGATCGAGCAGGTGATCAACCAGCTTGAAAGAGGTATCGAGGAAGATTCACAGACCGAGAAAGAAGCACGTGAAATCCTTCACAGTATAGAGGAGGACAGGAGTGGTGTCAACGACATCATCAACCCTCAGAAAAAACAGTAAGAGGCTTTAAAATGAACAGAGACGAGCTAGAGGAGCATCTACAGGAGTACAAGGACGAGAACTCGGCAAAAAAGTTCGTGAACTTTCTGAAAGACCAGCTTGTATCCGAGCTTGAGAACTACCCGACAGACTCTGAAGTAAAGAAACATGATCTCAACCTCATGATACGAGATATAGAGGAGGAGCTTGACTGGGTGGAGAACGAGAAACTGGCCGAGTTCGACCCCGAGCAGCAGTGACTGTCGGCAGGTCGTAAAACTGGATACCGTATAAAAAAGTTTCATCCCCTTCTAAGAAATAGGCCTTGATGATCCGAGGCGTGAAAGGTGTTATAACAAATGGCATACCAAAAGTTCGAACCAAGTGAATCACTCGCTGAGAAAACCTACAACGCTGTAGAAACAGCAGACCAGACCGGAAAGGTCGTTATCGGAACAAACGAAGTTACGAAGGCTATTGAGAGAAACGAAGCCGATCTAATCGTAATCGCATCCGATGTCTCCCCAGAGGAGATCGTCATGCACCTACCGGCACTGGCAGAGGAGAAGGATGTCGCATACACATTCGTCCCTGACAAGGAAGAGCTAGGACTCGCAGCAGGTATCAACGTACAGGCAGCGACAGTAGCAGTAACTTCAACAGGACAGGCAGATGAAGAGATCAACGACATCCAGCTAAAATCCAGAGAGCTTCTCGACAAGGAAGAAGAGTAAGCGCCTGATCGGTGACCGAGTATGGTAGCTGCTAAAATTGTCGAAGTGATAGGAGACCAGGGACACCGCAGTGTCAGAAAGATCCGCTGCCGCATCCTTGAAGGAACCGAGGAAGGCAAGATCCTGGTAAGAAACGTCAGAGGCCCTATAAGGGAAGACGACGTAGTACACATCAAGGAGACACAGATGGAGGGATAAGATATGGAATGTGACTACTGCGGAAAGGAACTGGCAAAGGCCGAGGGCAAGATGCTTGTCCACCAGAGCGGTGAGAAAAAGTTCTTCTGCTCAGGAAAGTGCGAGAAGAACTACAAGAACAACCGCAAGCATCGGTACCCGGAAAAGGAGGAGTAACTCCTCTTTTCCAACTTTTTT
>JBDGSN010000012.1:4526-17115 GCA_042217505.1 Candidatus Nanohaloarchaea archaeon | reverse complement strand
CCGCAAGCATCGGTACCCGGAAAAGGAGGAGTAACTCCTCTTTTCCAACTTTTTTATCTACAGAACTTTATTTTCAATATATCCAGTAGTTTTTTAGGGTAGAACCCCTTCAAGGAACTATTTCAGCTATTTAAAAATTGTTTCTCTGATGTAGCTATAGTGATGGATTATGCCGCGCCAGCCTATTCTCTCAGTACTAGGACACGTCGACTCAGGTAAAACAACTCTACTTGACAGGATAAGGGAGTCCCGGATCACAGACGGTGAGGCAGGCGGCATCACACAGATGATAGGAGCCACGGAAGTGCCACTTGAGACGGTGGAAAACGTTTGTGGCGATCTTCTCAACCAGCTTGATACAGAGTTAACGATCCCAGGTATACTTTTCATAGACACCCCTGGACACGCAGCTTTCTCATCTCTAAGGAAGAGAGGAGGATCCATCAGCGATATCGCGATACTTGTGGTCGATATAAACGAAGGCATCCAGCCGCAGACAGATGAGGCTATAGAGATACTGAAAGACGCTGGAACGCCTTTCGTTGTCGCTTTGAACAAAGTGGATACGATACCCGGCTGGCAGGATGGAGAAAGACTTTTCTCTAAAGCCCTGGGTAAGCAAAGCGACAGGATACAGCAGCAGGTCGACGAGAAAATATACGAGATAATGGGCGAGCTGCATGAGCATGGTATAACAGCTGACAGATTTGACAGGGTGGACAACTTCCAGAAAAAAGTTGCTATGGTACCTATCTCGGCCATGACTGGTATGGGAGTTTCAGAGCTTCTGATGGCAGTATCAGGTCTATCCCAGAGATATCTTTCAGATGAGCTTGAAGTCCATGAAGGTATAGGAAAAAGCACAGTACTCGAAGTATCCCAGGAGAAAGGGCTTGGAACAACTCTCGATGTCATACATTACGACGGGGAGATCAAGAAGACTGACAAACTAGTCTATGGTACGCCAGACGGAGCAAAAGTCACGGATATACGCGCTATACTTGAACCAAGACCTTTGAAGGAGATCAGACTCGACAAACAGTACAGCGAAGTCGACGAGATAGAGCCCGCATCCGGTGTAAAACTGGCCGGTAAAAACATCGAAGGAGCTATCGCAGGAGCGCCTGTAAGAACAGCTGACGAAGAACACCTGGATGAAGCTATCGAAGAGGTCGAGAAAGAGCTACAGTCACTTGACTTTGAGACAGACAACGAAGGAGTAGTTGTAAAAGCAGACTCCCTGGGATCTCTTGAAGCAGTCATGAGAGAGGTCGCCGATAAAGAGGATATCAAGGTACAGAAAGCTGAAGTAGGGCCTGTAACAAAAAGCGATGTTATAGAGGTAGATAATGAAGATCCAGAGAACCGTGCGATACTTGCGTTTAACGTCGGTTCGACAGAACAGGGCGATATAGCTGTCCAGGACAAGGATATAAACGTTTTCCGCTCTGATGTGATCTACGAGATAATAGAGAACTACGAACAGTGGCGAGATGATCTGAAGAGAGTACAGAGAGAGAACGCTCTTAATGCGATCTCGAGACCGGCGAAGATACGTTCCATGCCTGATCACGTTTTCCGGTCATCCAAACCAGCTGTACTCGGAATCAAGATAGTTGATGGTGTTCTCTCCCCTGGAAGCACTTTGATGACGCTTGACGGCGATATAGTCGGTACCATAAAGAGCATACAGGAGCAGAATGAGAGCCTCGAAAAGGCGATGCCAGGAGATGAAGTGGCAGTATCGATAGACGGTGCAACTGTTGGAAGAGACTTTGAGGAGGGAGATCAGCTTATAGTAAACATCTCGGGCAGAGAGTACAAGCAGCTGAAAGAACTCAACGATCTACTGACTGAAGGAGAGAAAAAAGTGCTCCAGGAGATAGTCGATATCAAGGACAGCATAGACCCTCACTGGAAACTAGGTTAGGTCCCGGTATAGTTCTTTGTCAACGTCTAACTCAGTTTTCAAGCGCTGAAACTATATCCTCGATTATATGCAGCATCGATTCACCGATTTCTTTTTTCCTGGTGGGAGGAGTGTAAACAGAGGCAGGATAGTCGTCTATGCTGAGATCCCGGTCCTTTGCGATATTGTTGTATAACTGGCTTAACTGGGTCAACTGGTTGGTGCTGTAGTTAGCGCTTCCCTTCGGCCTAGTTTCGTCCACAAACTCTCTGAAATCATCCTTTCTGTGGTTGTAGAAGATTTTGCCGGTATCTCTCGCCATCTTCTCGGACAGAAGATATGACAGTTCGAAGCTTCCCAGGCAGTGATCAGCCTTGGAATTACGCTCATCGAGGCCATAGCGAGCCTTCTCCCTGAACTCTCTTTCAAGCATCCTCTCTACATCCTCATCAAGAAGGTTATGAGCGATGCTGTCGATCCCGTGGTAGGTCTTCCAGCCGAACTCCTTATCCATACCTGTATCTTATGGCTCCAGGCTTAGATTATTACCGATTTAAAGATAGATAGGAGTCCAAATGAAGGTGTTTTCTGCTTTACATGGTTTAGAGTTCTGCGGCTAGGTCCTCAAGAAAACGGTCGATCTCAGTGTAGATATCATCCCCTGATTTAGGCATGTATACCATCATCGAAGGTTTCTTCACGTCGATATCAAGCTGTTCGACGACTTCGCTGTAAAGCTGTCCGTACTCCACCATATGGTTTCTGGAGATATGTTTTCCGCCCGGGTTCTTTCCAAGGGCAAAGACATCCTCGGCCATTTCTTCAAGCCTGTCTCTTGAATGTTCGAAAGATATCTCTCCAGTTTCCTCAGACATGTGGTCGGAGACACCCGCTGATATCAGTAGACCGGATACTGAATGATATCTGCCGGCGTCGCTGGGAAGCAGATCGGTTGAAACCCTGTGGCTGTGATCTTCCAGGTATTCATCGCCATCGAATCCGTTTATACCATCACTTATGGAACGGATATTCTGGTATATATTCCAGATGGTCTTCTTGTCCGACATAATCCCAGAGAGATCACCAAGTTATATAGGTCTAACCATTCACATAGGTTTCAAATCTTTTGGAACCTAATGATGTAGTATGAGCTACGGAAAACTCGCAAAAGGTATGTCGTCAGAACAGGCGGCAAGAAAACTGCAGGAGGTAATGATGCCTGTGGGGGAGAGAAGCAAGGATTTCCATGGGGCGAGTCCGCCAAGCGTTTTCATCGGCTCGCACAACTACCCCAAGGTATCTACTGGTGTGCTGTCACCCCAGCATCCGGGAAGCTCTGACCTCCTGGATTCGCCTGGCCAGTGGTACAGCGAGAACTACAGTATAGAAAAAGTCGCATCATTGAGGACGTCTTTAGTCAACTCCCGACGCACGCTTAAAGTACGGCAGGCGGATAGCTTTCTCAACAATGCACAGGAGATCGCAATGGCGAGGAAGCCTGTCGATATAGAGGTATCTCTCAGAAAGAAACCGGGTAGTGGTATCTCGGCTGGAAGGGTTAAACCGGTCTCAGTCTCAGGTGATATAGAGAAGTTCATAATGGGTGAAAATCCTAGTGTGGAGAGACAGCTGGAGAAAGCGTTCTACGACACCGATCTTAAAGCAGATAATGCGGTAAGAGAGCTTTACTCTAAAGGCGTCGATAACTACAAGATACAGCAGACCCTCTCCACGGGCATGCTGGGCGAGGAATCGAACAGGAAGCTGGTGCCTACAAGATGGAGTATCACGGCATCAGATGATATAATATCGAAGAAGTTGAGAGATGGTGTAAAACAGTACCAGGAGCTCGGCCAGATAGAGTACTACAGGAACTCGTACGTCGGTAACGACTTCCATATATTCCTGATACCGGGCAGATGGGAGTACGAACTGATGGAATTGAAAAGACCTAGTTCGGTCTGGAACGCTTCTGCAAACACCTATATCGCACAGAACTACGAACCTTTCTCCGGTCGAACAAGCTACGCAGACCAGACCGCTGGAGCGTTTTACGCCACAAGGCTGGCAGTGACAGAGTATCTAAACCGGAGAGGTCGACAGGCGAAGGTGCTTGTTGTCAGAGAAGTCAAACCTGAATACTGGGCGCCTCTCGGCGTCTGGGTGATACGAGAGACTGTCAGGGATGCCTTCAACAACGGTCAGGAACTGGAAAGCTTTGAGCAGATCAAGTGGAATCTTTCCCAGAACTTCCGTTTCCTGTACAAGCGGATAGTCAACAGGAGCAGGATGCTTGGTGGAAGACAGTTCAGCCTTTCCGATTTCTGATAGGAAAAAGTCTTCGAGCTGACACTTCTTCGTAATACAGTCGAATTACAATTGTTGATAGCTGAGCGATCTATAATACAGAACACCGAATCTTTTATATAAGAGTCAAAGCAATGTAGTACATAAGAGGAATGGCAACTGTATCTGTAAGACTGTCGGATGAATTAAATGAAGAGATAGACAGGATGGTCGAGGACGGTCTCTTCAAGGACAAGACAGATGCCTTCCACGAGGCCGTTAGGCTGCTACTGCTGAAGTATGACGACTTCGAGCTGTAGTTTATATCACCAATAATACTCCTCCCCTCCCTTTCCCCTTTTTCCTTTTTACTTCTCAGCTACCAGATGGGAATGGTTTCTCAATGCGTAGTGGTAGAGGAACGTCTCGGTCGGTATCTTCACTGTAACTGTGTAGCAGAATATCCATGTGAGTACTCCGATTACTGCAAGAGGTAAAAGCAGTACAGGAGTGATATAGTAGAACACTGCTCCCACGATGCCGAACGGTACGAGCAGTACGAGAAGCGTGATGAAGAACATCGCCATCCCGAAGACTGCTTTTAGAGCGTTAAGAGCTACCTTGATCAGGTAGTATATAGCGAACTCCTTCCATTCTGATTTGAGAGCCGATAAAACTTTGCTGACTGATTCAAGCAGCTTTCTATCATTCCTGATCATCTCAGGGATAGCGAAGTCGTGAACCGCCAGAAAGAAAGCACCCAGCAGTATCATGGCCGGCAGCATCAGTATAAGTAGAGGTATTATGAACAGTGGGAACGCTGCAACCATAAATATGGTCGCCAATACAGCTGTTACGCCTATGAGGGCCACTCCAAGCTCAAACAACATGTAACGAAGACCGTTCTTGGCATGTTTACGGAAGTTCTTCCTTATCCTGATTTCTTCATCTACCAGGGATTGATAGTATATGAACTCGAATACGCTGTTCAGGTACATGAACAGCAGGATAAAGATCCCTACAAGGCCTACAATACCTGCCAGTACAGCGGCGTTAAAAAGACCTGGGGTCTGGGTCACCGCCATACCTGTTGCGGAGTTGAAGCTCATATTGCTGGCTTTCTGGCTCTGGTTGAAACTCAAGCTGTTGCCCGAACTATATCCATAGTCGTAGCCGTCGCTCGGTATCGAGGACAGGAATCCTGGGTTGAATCCGTGTGACCCGGCGAAAACAAGTATTATGGCAAGTCTGGCCCACGTCGATATATCGAACGGTAGAAGAAGACTTACCGTGTCTTCATACGCTTCATTAAGCGAGTCGACGGCTTTCCACGTCATAGGTTACCATTTATCAGGTATCCTTTTAATCCTGAAGTAGTACTCGGAGTACTTTTAACGGTTCAGCCCGGAAGGAAATCACATGGATCTTTTTCCCTTTGAAAATATCAGAGACAAACAGGACCAGCTGATGGATGAAGTCAGCGACACTCTGGAAAGAAACGGCAGCCTGGTCGCCCATGCACCAACAGGGCTGGGAAAGAGCGCTGCATCGATAACACCGGCACTTGAATACGCAAAGGAGAACGACAAGACGGTGTTCTTCGTAACTCCAAGGCATTCACAGCACCAGATAGCTATCGAGACTGTCAAGAAGATAAACGAGAGACATGATACGCATATCCAGTCAGTCGACCTGATCGGTAAATCACATCTATGTGAGGCAGAACCTGGTCTACGGGGGTCTGAGGGTCCGGACTGTCCAAGACATGATAACACATTCACTGATTCTCACGAGCTAACCGATATGGCGAAGAGCAAGGTCAACGAGTTCAGGAAGGAGTCTCTGACTGCTGAAGAGGTCAAGGACAGGTGCGATAAAGTGTGCCCAT
This sequence comes from Candidatus Nanohaloarchaea archaeon, assembly GCA_042217505.1. Taxonomy (GTDB): domain Archaea; phylum Nanohalarchaeota; class Nanosalinia; order Nanosalinales; family Nanosalinaceae; genus JBDGSN01. Next base: position 11,032 of record JBDGSN010000012.1, on the reverse strand, counting down.
ACCAGATACTGATGCATATGACGTCGACCGCAGATCTTGTGGTTGCGGATTACTTCCATCTTTTTCATCCCGGTGTGAGAGAGATTGTACTGGAGAAGTCAGGTCTTGAGCTTTCAGATATAATCATGATAGTCGATGAGGCACACAACCTTCCATCAAGAACACGGTCACTGTTCTCCAGTTCTATGTCGATGCCCAACCTGAAAAAGGCGAAGACAGAAGCGGAAACGTTCGGTTACTACCAGGAGCAGGAAAACCTTGAGCAACTCCAGAGAAAGTTTCACAGCCTGGCAAGGGATAAACTCGGTCAGACCAGTCACGAGGAGAAGCTGAAGAAGGAGGAGCTTAAGGACACAATCCAGAGCTTCACCGACTACGAAGACCTCGTACTTGATCTAGAGGAGGTCGCTAAAGAGGTCGAGGAGGAGCAGGAGCAGAGCTATTGTGCTGGTATCGCAGAGTTCCTCGATAACTGGAACGGCAAGGATGAAGGGTTCGTAAGAACGATAAAAAGGGTTATCAGCAGCCAGGGAGACCGTTACCTCAAACTAAGCTATTCCTGTCTTGATCCACAGATCTCGACTAAAGAGCCGCTCAACAAGTCCGCTGCATCCATACTGATGTCTGGAACTTTGACTCCTATGCAGATGTATGTCGATCTTACAGGTCTTGATGAGTCAAAGACCACCAGGGCGTCTTTCAGCTCTCCTTTCCCTGGGGAGAACGAGATGAATCTGGTTATACCGACACTGACCACCAAGTATGAAGAAAGAGATGACTCTATGCGGCAGAAATACGCATGGTATCTTGCGAAATCTTTTGAAGCAGTGGATGGCAACTGTAGCGTCTTCTTCCCATCTTATGCGATGATGTACAAGATTAAGGAGCTGCTTGAAGAGAGGACGGACAGGAAGATATTCATCGAGGACCGTTCCATGAACAAGGAGGAGAAACAGGAAGTACTGGATGACTTCGCATCGAGAAAGGATGAGAAAGACTCAGTTCTTCTTGGAGTTGCAGCGGGTTCATTCGGTGAAGGGATAGATTATCCGGGAGGAGTACTGAACGCAGTGTTCATTGTGGGTCTTCCGCTCCAGAGACCTGACCTTGAGACGAAAGAACTGATCAATTTCTACGATGAACTGTTCGGCAAAGGATGGGACTATGGATACTCCTACCCGGCTATGAACAGGGCTATACAGGCCGCTGGCCGCTGTATAAGATCCAAGGATGATCGGGGTGTGGTGGTGTACATGGATGAGCGATACGACTGGAGCAATTACAGGAAGGTATTTCCTCAGGGCAAAAAGATGAAGTTGACTAGAGCGCCGTGGAAGGAGATCGAGGAGTTCTTCTCCTAGAGTTTTGTGTCCTCTAGGTCGTAGATGAACGTGGTCTGACCTCCTTTCTGTGTAACGGCCTTCGGTTCCAGGACGTCTTCGAACTCTTTGACGAGTGAGTGCCAGAAGTCCTCGACTTCCTCGTCTTCGAGCGGCTTCTCCGGTTCCAGCTGGATGTAACGTGTCCTTTTCTCCTCTGGATCGAACTCTTCGCTGGCCCTGAATATCTCTCCAAGATCCAGAAAGTTTCCGGAGATGACGTTCTCAACATTGTAAGGCATATCTGTAACGGTTACCTCGAAATCAAGGCCGCTTGTCCTTGTCGTGCTTGTCCTGTAGCTGTTGGAGTTATCCTCGATTGTCGTTGCGGCAGGACCTGAGAAGGATCTTATCATCGGCCCGGTGTAGTTTATCTCTAGATCGTCTCTTGGATAACTTTCATTATAGCTTTCGACAACATCGGGAATGTATTCCGACCGGAAACGGTCAAGTACTTTGATTCTGCTGACTTCTCCTGTTTTTCCTATCTCCATGTCGCTGGTGAGTCGTAACAATAATTTAAGTGTTTTGGTCAAGCTTTGAATCTGTGAAACCTGTTAAATAAGCAGGTGCTGAAGTATTCAGTATGAAAACGGTCATGGCGCAGGGCACATTTGACATACTGCATCCAGGGCATATCCATTACCTCGGGAAGTCAGCTGAACTTGGAGATGAACTGGTAGTGGTTATATCCAGGGATTCCCGTATGGCTAGTAAGAAAGATCTCTACTTTTCAGAGGATGATAGAAGGGAGATGGTGGACAGCCTGGAGATGGTTGATAGAGCGGTCCTTGGGAGTGAAGGTGATATCTATTCTACAGTCGAAAAGATCGATCCAGATATCATAACGCTCGGCTACGATCAGTCACACGATGAAGATGGGGTAAGAAAGATGGCTGAGAAAGCTACAGGTCATGATGTTAAAGTGATCAGGGTATCAGAGAAACAAGGTTACTCGTCCTCAGATGTAAGAGCGTCCTTCGGATAGAGCGGTGAGTTCATGGTCTCTTTCACGAGTCTAAGATATCTCACGTAACTCTTCGTCTTCATATCCAGGTTCTGGACTCCGAAACCATGGGTGCCGTTTTTCTCACGGGTCTGGACATCTAAAGTATTGGTCTCGTCCTCTATGATAAGTTCGTAGAGTCTTGAGTCATCCTCTGAAGTGGATTCATCGAACATAAGTTCGATATCTGCAGATCCCTCGTATCTGTCCTCGTATTCGATAGCTGCTACGTTAAGTATCTCGTCCACCCACGGCCAGGGTTCATCAGAAAATCCGAGTTTTTCCCCGTAAGTCGTGGAAGAAGTGTTGTTATCTGCTTCGTAGCTCACTGACTAAAATGGTGTTTAAACACTATAATGTCTTTCGAATCTCAGATGTTGGATTTAAAGGTTTAGGGAAACCTAAACATATGCATGTCAGACGAAAACGTTGAGAAAAACTGGGAAAGGTTCGACCACAAGAACGAGGAAAGAGCTGCATTCAAAGCTGATAGAGGGCTTACAGAGGAAACTATAAAGCAGATATCAGAGCAGAAGGATGAGCCTGAATGGATGAAGAAGAGAAGACTGAAGGCTTTCAGACACTTTGAAAAAAAGCCGATGCCAGACTGGGGTCCAGACCTTTCCGAGCTTGATTTCGACGAGATCACTCCGTTCCTCAAACCAGATGCAGAGCAGTCAAACGACTGGGAGGATGTTCCCGACGATATCAGGGAGACGTTTGACAGACTGGGTATACCAGAGGCTGAAAGAGAGGCGCTCTCTGGTGTTGGCGCACAGTACGAATCAGAGGTCGTCTACCAGAACATGAAGGAGGAATGGGAGAAGAAAGGAGTCATCTTCTGCGACATGGATAAAGCCGTGCAGGAGCATCCCGGGCTGGTCAAGGAATACTTCATGACCAAGAATGTACCTCCACAGGACAACAAGTTCGCTGCTCTACACGGCGCAGTATGGTCCGGTGGAAGTTTCGTCTACGTTCCCGAGGGTGTCGAGGTCGAGATCCCGGTACAGGCGTACTTCAGGATGAACTCCCAGGGCATGGGACAGTTCGAGCATACACTGATAATAGCAGAGAAAGATGCCAAGGTCCACTACATCGAGGGATGTTCGGCACCACAGTACACCAGGAACAATCTTCACTCCGGACTTGTCGAAGTATTCGTTGGAGAGGATGCTCACGTCCAGTACTCGACGGTCCAGAACTGGAGCAAGAACACATATAACCTGAACACGAAGAGAGCGAAGGTGGAGAAGAATGGTACGATGGAATGGGTCTCAGGATCTATGGGATCCAGAGTCACGATGCTTTATCCGTCCTCACATCTTAACGGTGAAGGAGCCAGAGCAAACCACATATCCATCGCATACGCAGGTGACGGCCAGAACATCGATACCGGTGCCAAGATAGTTCACAACGCTCCGAACACTAAATCGACGATCGAATCGAAGTCTATCAGCCAGGGCGATGGAAGGACCAACTACAGAGGTCTTGTCCGTGTCTCCAAGGGTGCGGAGAACTCGAAATCCTCCATCGAATGTGATGCCCTGATGTTCGATAAAGAAGCTACGAGCGATACAGAGCCCTACATCGAGATCAAGGAGGACGACGTAGAACTGGCTCACGAAGCCACGGTCGGAAAGATAGGTGATGAGGAGATACATTACATGATGTCACGCGGCATCGAAGAGGAGGAAGCCAAGGAGATGATCGTCAGGGGTTTCATAGAACCGATCGCGAAAGAGCTTCCGCTCGAATACGCTGTCGAGCTAAACAGGTTGATACAGCTTGAGATGGAGGGAAGCCTGGGGTGAGAGATATGGAAGAAAAGATCGATACAGCAATACTGGATAAAGAAAGAAAGGAGAAGGCACTGGAACTGGCGGAAAAACTTGAACTTCCGGAATCCATCAGGACCCCGGGAAGGACCTGGACCCGTTACTCAAAGCTTGATGAAGAACTCGGCGATATTGATTTGAAGCCTATAGAGCCTGGTATAGAGGTTGAAGGCGACGCAGATGTATTCACTGGAAAGGAAGCTCTTGAAGAAGCCGGTGATAAACTTCTTGATGCTATAAAGATGGATGAGAACCGGGTAAATGCACTTCACGCTGCGTATATGAACTCTCTGGTCTACATAGACGCAGGAGATTCGAAGATAAGGATAACATATGATGAGGAGAGTCCGGTGTTGGCACACCTGGTAGTTGATACCAGAAGGAGCTCGGAAGTATCTATTACCGAGGAGTTCCACGGAGAACCAGGTCTGCTCACCTCTTTCGATGAGTTCTATCTGGGTGGCAACTCAAGCCTCAGCTATGGTGCTGTCGAATCCGCTGAAGGCCTGACGTACTCCTCAAGGAAGGCTATAACAGGCAGAGATTCAAGGATGAACTGGCTGAACTCGATTTTCGAGGGACAGCTTTCAAGAACGAGCATCGAGACCGTGCTGAAAGGCGATAACTCTGAGACAGAGAAAATAGGTGTATGGTATCCGACAGGCGAGCAGCACACCGATATATCTCTGAAAGTTTACCATATAGGCGACAACACCCGCTGCGATATGAACTCTAGAGCAGTTGTAGATGATAAGGCAAGATCTATCTACGAAGGACTCCAGGACGTCGGCGATAAAGCTGATGATACCTCGAGCTTCCAGAGAGAGCAGGTGCTGATGCTTTCGGACGATGCGGAAGTGGATGCCTCACCAAAACTGATGATAGAGAACCCTGATGTTAAAGCATCCCACGCTGCATCCGCAGGCAATCTTCCGAAAGACAAAGTCCATTACCTGGAGTCTAGAGGACTTTCAAGGAGAAAAGCTGAGAGGCTTATCGTGAAAGGGTTCTTTGAACCTGTTATGGAAAGTATAGAGCTGCCAGAGCTCAAGGAAAGCATCCGGAAAGAGGTGCAGAAGAAACTCGACGAGTAACCATGCTAGATGCCAAGAAGCTGAAGGAGGACTTCCCGATATTCAACGGGAACGAAGAACTCGTCTATCTAGATAACGCTGCGACCTCACAGAAACCGGTGAAGGTTCTGGACGCAGTAAGAGATTACTACGAGAACGATAACTCTAACGTCGGAAGAGGACTCTACGACCTGGCCAATAACGCCACGAAGGACTACAGGGAAAGCAGGAGGAAAGTCGCAAATTTCATCAATGCCTCGAGTGACGAGATAGTTTTTGTAAGGAACACGACAGAGGCATTCAACCTTCTGGCTGACTCTCTTGAGGTTGATGGGAAGATAGTGGTACCTGAGATGGCACACCACAGCGAACAGCTTCCATGGAGAAGGAAGGCAGAAAGAGAGGATCTAGAGGTGGATTTCATCCCTACGGAAGACTACCATGTTGACGTGGAGGCGGCGAAGGAAATCATCGATGAGGATACGGCTCTTGTATCCGTTTCCATGGTGTCGAACGTCTTCGGTACAGGAAACGATGTTGAAACGATAATAGAACTGGCGCATGAAAACGATGCTCTTGCCGTGGTCGATGCGGCACAGGCAGCGCCGAGAGAAAGGATAGATGTAGGAGAACTGGATGCTGACTTCCTGGCTTTCTCAGGGCACAAGATGCTGGCGCCGTCCATAGGAGTTCTTTACGGTAAAAAAGAGCTTCTTCGGGAGATGGAGCCTTACCAGGTCGGGGGAGGTATGATCTCCAAGGTTACAGATGAGGAGATAGTTTACACTGATACACCGGAAAAATTCGAGGCCGGAACACCGGATGTTGCCGGTGCCGTAGGTTTAAGAGCAGCTATAGAGTATCTCGAGGATATCGGAATGAAAGATATCAGGAGGCACGAGAAGGAACTTTCAAAGAAGATGGTTGAAGGCCTCCGGGAGATAGAAGGAGTCGAAGTCTTCGCACCAGAACATGGAGAGGTTTCGGTCGTATCGTTCACCACTGATTTCGCCCATCCTCATGATGTTGCAGAGGTCCTTAACCAGGAGAACATTGCGGTGAGAGCAGGTCATCACTGTGCCCAGCCGCAGATGGAAAAGCTCGATCTGAACGGGACGACAAGAGCATCGCCGTATATCTACAATACAGTAAGAGACTCTGAGATACTGGTCGAGGCTGTGAAAAAGGTCAAGGAGGTTTTCGACTGATG
>JBDGSN010000012.1:0-4426 GCA_042217505.1 Candidatus Nanohaloarchaea archaeon | reverse complement strand
GAGGTTTTCGACTGATGTATCGGGATGAGATACTTGATCTTTACAAGCATCCAAGGAATGAAGGGACGCTGGAGAACAGTCTTCATGAAGAAGGTGAGAACCCGAGCTGCGGAGACAGTCTTGATATCTATGTTGAAGTCGAGGACCGGGAAGTAAAGGATATCAAGCATAAGACCGATGGATGTGCGATAAGCACGGCTGCAGCATCGATAGTAACAGAGGAGGTCAAAGGCATGAATGTTGAAGAGGTTAAAGAGCTTGACCGTGACTGGATGCTGGACAAGATGGGTATAGAGGTCTCACCTATGAGGCTGAAATGCGCTCTACTTGGTTTGAAAACGGTACAGAAAGCACTTGAAGGGGTTTAATTGATACTATGACACTAAAAGTTGAAGATCTGGAAGTTTCAGTTGAAGACGAGAAAATCGTGAAAGGTGTATCCCTGGAGATCAAGCCTGGTGAGATACACGCAATCATGGGGCCGAACGGTTCCGGTAAATCCACATTGTGCAAATCACTGATGGGCAACCCTCAGTACAGCATTGATGCCGGCAGCATAATCGTCGACGGGAAAGATGTTACAGATGCAGAGACCGATGAACGTGCTAGAGCTGGGCTTTTCCTCGGTTTCCAGTACCCAGCAGAGATATCTGGTATATCGGTCGCTGAGTTCCTGAAGGAGGCTATTAACGCCAGGAGGGATGAAGAAGATCCGATCTCCGGCAAGGAGTTCAGGAAGCTGCTGAGAGAGAAGCTTGAACTGCTGGACATGGATGAGGAATACGCACGTCGCTACCTGAATGCTGGTTTCTCCGGTGGAGAGAAGAAGAGAACGGAGATCCTCCAGATGGCGGTTCTTGAACCGGAGTACGCTATACTGGACGAGATCGACTCTGGACTGGATATCGATGCTTTGAAGGTCGTTGCGAAAGGTATCAATACGCTTGCTGATGAGGATCAGGGACTTCTCATGATCACTCATTACCAGCGCATCTTGGACTATGTGGAACCTGACTATGTTCACATCATGGTCGATGGAAAGATAGTGAAGTCAGGAGGAGCAGAGCTCGCTGAGAAGCTGGAAGAACAGGGATACGACTGGGTCAAGGAAGAACAGTAACCTGGTTCAGTCAGCGGCCAGGGTGTCCATACTGATCCCCGGTGGACTGTTCTCCACTTCGGAGATTATAAGATCCAGTTCAGCACTCCCGTAGTTAAGCAGCTGGTTCATCAGTTTAGCTTCCATATCCCGCACCTCGCTGGGATCGTTGTCCACTGCCACGACGTAGCTACCGGATGGATTCCTGTACGCATCTTTGTAGAAGTTCTTAAGCCGGTGCTGGAAGCTTCTTACCTGGATCTCTTCCTTGGGATAGCTGTAGTTTTTCTCCCGGGCGGAGATGGACTGTCCTATTATCGCTTTACCCCGTACTGTGAACTTGATATCATGAAATCCTATACGTCCACACCGGGGCCGATCACCTCGCTTTCTGTTACAACTCGATTCGGATCTTCTATGCCAAAGGTTCCAATAAGATCGTCGTAACCTTCTTCGAGTCTGCGGTAAATAGCGTGAGGTAGAGTGCTGTGTATATCACCGTAGAAATCTTCAGGTAATACTTCTACACTTAGTCTTCGGTCTTCCTGCCCCACGGGAAAATGTTTCGAGAATAGATTGAAGTATCTACCGGAGTGCAATAATCCAGCTGTGTTGAATAAAAAAACTGGTTGACTCTACCCGCTATTTCTGTCTCCAAGATATTTCTGGATGAACCTTTCCAGGATGCTAAGCTCCTCTATACGTGAGATATCTTCTGAACCGCAGGGACAGCTTGTCGGTTCTAGGTCAGATTCAAGTTCTCTGTTGCATCTCTCGCAAACCCATCGGTCGGCCATATCATAAAAGGTATCGCTGGTTTTCATGTTAATATCTTTCTACCGGAATACCGGTACGGTCTTCGCTTCTTTATAAACCGAGCAGGGTCAATTAGGGGTTGGAGGTCTGAGAATGGTTGAGTTTCACTGTACAAACTGTGGGAAAAGGGAGGAAAGAAACGTGCTTCCGGGAAGGCACTCGGTCCTGGGCTCGCTCGCCATTGTGAACAGGAATGCTACGTGCTGCGAGAACCCGGATTATGTCGATTCAAGAGGCTACAAGCAGGAGATAGTAGATAGAAATCTTAGAGAGCTTGTCACACAGGCATAAAGGAACTGCTCTTCCCTATCCCGCCATTTACTTCTTCTTTATCTTAAGGAACAGATGCTCTTTCTCGTACGGCTCCAGAGTGGCCTCATCAACGATTCTGTATCCGTTGTCTTCAACATAGTCCCGTACTTCCTGGTAGATATCCTCTGCTTCCCTAGTAGCTGAAATCGAGCGTGCTTTCACCGCCAGCAGCCCGGTTCCATCCTCTTTCAGGTAACGGTCGCAGTTCCTGATGAAAATACGATCCTGGTCTCTCTGCGATATATCCTGGAAAACAACATCTGCGTTCTCCATGTATTCAGAGTACTTCTCCGGCTTCCTTGCATCACCAAGTACAGGAGCGATGTTGTGCCTGTCCTCTGCTACACCAAGGAGATCTCTTATCACCGTGTCTGAGTATTCGACAGCTACGATAAAGCCTTCCTCAAGTATATCTGAGAAATGTGAGACAGTTGTACCGGAAGCTGCTCCAAGATAAAGCACATCGGAATTCTTCTCTACCTCGAGATCAATCCCTTTCATCACTGCGGCACCAGCCTTTGACCGCTGTGGATGCCAGCGCCTGTATTTTACACCGTTTTCCTCGATAAACGTCTCGCCGTAGACATCGTTTTCTGAAGCCGCACAGGTGTATATCCTGCCGTTCTTCCTGTATATCCCGGGTTGTATCTCTTCCATACCAATTATTTTCGATAGAAAATGTTAATTATTGAAGGCTTTCATATTTCTCACGAGCCTCCTCTCTCAGTTCCTCGCCTTTATCCTTGTCGCCGTAGTTGTCAAGTCTTGCAGCGATAGCGGCTTTGTTGGCCAGAAACCGTGCCATCTTCCCACGTTTCTCCTCTGGAAGACTGTTAACGTACTCATGCTGGAAAAGGACGCCGTGCTTGGGCGGAGTCCCCTTTCCATGTAGATAGCGGAAAAGAGCTTTTTCGGCTCCAAGCACCTGGATAGTTGAGGCTGGACTCTTTGCCAGTTCATCGAGACCACCTGAAAGCGAGACGAGTCTTGCTGCGACAAGCGGTCCGAGAAGTGCTTCAAGGTTAGGCATGGCCTCTCTCGCTGAATCCTTGATGTAGCTCTCAAGCTCCTCGTTGATCTCCATCTTCTGCTTGAGGTGAGCTACCATGTTCTCCAGCATCTGCCTCTCATCATCCGTTATATCTGTGCCGGTTGAGCTCTCCGCCATCGAGCTGAATGCGTCGAGTTCGTCTTTCTTAACCCCTCTCTCAAGTATCTTTACAAGATCTTCATCATCCGTTATCTCCTTGACAAGCTCCGGGAAGTGAAGCGAGTAGATCTCTCTGAACCGTTCCATCTCCTCCCTGAAATCATTGCTGTTCTGATCCAGGAATTTGACTGTTTTTGCGATCCATCTATCCTTCTCGACAGACTCTTTCAGGTCTCCTCTTGTCTTTTCAAGCGCTTTCTTTCTTAGTTCCTCTCTGTTATCGTTATCTGCCATAGAAAATCTACCTACATATCCTCCGGCATCAGACCCATCATACGCATCTTCAACCGTATCTCTTTCTCTTTCCTCTCCATATCGTTGGCTATTTCTTCAGGGGTCTTGTGCTGGTAGTTCTGAACGATGAATCTTTCCTCCCAGCGTGAGAAACCATTCCATTCACCGAACTCCTCAAGATCCTTGTGAAGCTCGGAGTCCTTCTTCAGGAACTTTTCAAGCTCCTTGTTGGACATCTTCTTCCTGTTCTTCTCCAGTTGCTTGATCTCACGTGGATCCCACGAGAACGGTATCTTTGAAGTCGACTCCTGCTCGGCTTTCCTGTCCATCTCGTTCCTTTTCTGCCTCATCTCGGGCTTACCTTTCTCAACTTCTTCGGGACTGTCCAGACCCTCGTTAAGAAGCTCCTTCGCCTTGTCGACGAGATAGTCCTCGTAGTCTTCTTCATCCATCATGGGAACACAGTGTTGACTTATTCTTTAATGCTTTTAACACCGCCGAGCTATTTAAGAAACTTTCAGATTAACAATTTAGTATAGGAGTCGGTTGCATCGCAACCGTTTACTGCACTAGGAGCTTAACCCTATACGGAACTCTTATGAGTTTCTGAGACCCATCAAATCCTGCGATTCGAAGACATTAAGAATGTCTTCTGCAAGAAGTTTCACAGGAAACTTCGTTTGCGGTGTTGGTCCAGTGGCCCAAGACCCCGGCCTTCCAAGCCGGTGACCCGGGTTCAAATCCCGGACGCCGCA
>JBDGSN010000011.1:0-8458 GCA_042217505.1 Candidatus Nanohaloarchaea archaeon | reverse complement strand
AGTCTTCAAGCCTCATAAATAAGTTATTCTGAAGGCCTTGACTTTAATCTATCGGGTCTTCAGGTGTTTACAAATCTTTAAAATCTAGCTTTGGCCAATTCTTGTTTAAGGATGCCCGATTCTGACAACGACCCGGATATAGAGACAGGTGCAGACACCCTGCTGGAGTTTCTTGAACAGAAGTCACGGTACTCAGTTTCCCAGATTTCCGAAGATCTTGGTATACCAGAGGATCGCGTCGAGAGATGGGCTAAAGCACTGGAAGACAGCGGCCTGGTCGAAATCGACTATTCTGCTATCAAGGGAATGGTGCTCGAATATGCATCCAATAAAACCGTTGACGAGCTCAATAGAGGCCGTCACGAACTCTCTCTAGATACAGATACTGTAGAAATAAACGTAGAAGAGATCGAGGAAGCAGAAGAAGCCGGAGAACAGAGTGAGAGCGAAGCCGGTTTTGTAGAGAAGGAAGAAGAAGAGGAGAAAGAATCAAAAGAGATCGAAGAAGATGAAACTAGAGAAAAAGAAACTACACCAGAGGAAGAAGAGACTACAGGAGAAAAAGAGAGTCAAGAAGAAGGCCAAGCAGAGAGCGGAGACAAGTCAGAGGATGTCGGGGAATCAGGTCAAGAGACACTATCAGTAGACGAGGCAGATATTTCAGACAGTTCTGAAACAGGTTCAACAGCTTCAAGCGAGGATAGCGGTGATGTAGAGAAGGAAGAAGAAGAGGAGAAAGAATCAAAAGAGATCGAAGAAGATGAAACTAGAGAAAAAGAAACTACACCAGAGGAAGAAGAGACTACAGGAGAAAAAGAGAGTCAAGAAGAAGGCCAAGCAGAGAGCGGAGACAAGTCAGAGGATGTCGGGGAATCAGGTCAAGAGACACTATCAGTAGACGAGGCAGATATTTCAGACAGTTCTGAAACAGGTTCAACAGCTTCAAGCGAGGATAGCGGTGATGTAGAGATTTCGGAGAAAGAAGACAGTGACGGAGGCCCAGGAGTAACTATGCGGGCAAAAAAAGCTATGCTCAACAAGATAAGAGGAGAAAAAGAATCAGGAGGCGGAAGCGCAGCGAAAAGCTCTGACAGAAGAGGTAACACCTCTGAAGAAGGAGGATCTTCAAGCAGCAGTGAGCTAGCTGAGGATATTGATTCAGGCCTTTCACACGTGAAAAACAAAAGCTCCGGCAAGTACAGTTCCAGAGAAGATGTTGACTGGAATCCTGGAGACAATATACCTGAGATTAATGAAAATATAAAGGAACTTTCTGATCTGCTTCTGGATCAGGAAGTAGATGACGAAGAAGTATACGACCGTATTGATTATCAAACAGAGCTGCTCAAGGAGAAGTTAAAAGATAAGCCTTTGGAGGAACGTGAAGATGAGGAAGAGCTTAGAGAAGATATTGTAGACACTATTGATGTGCTTAACGAGAAAATAGAGAAGTCCGAGGCCCAGAAGTCACGTATAAAGTCCCTGATCAACACTTTGAAGGAGTTATTAGCTAAAATCGCTCACGCACTTGGAATCCAGAAGGTGGACAACGATGACAGAAGTTAAGGAACAGTACGAAGTAATGGCTGATCACGTGCCAGCTCAAGTTACCATTGAGGATGATCCTGAAGAATATGTTCTCAACTACAAGTTAAAGCGTCCTCAGCCCAGTGTAGCTACCGAAGCTCTACTTGATAACGTGAGAGAGGAGGTTATTGATAAGGTCGATATTAATACGGATCAGCTGAATGATTCGGAAAATTTAGGTAAGACCAGAGAGATATTCAGAAACAAGGCCGAGGAACTGCTCAAGGAAGAACTTCCTGAGACCAAAGAAGAAAGGATCAAGGCCATGGTAGGTAACCTGATACACAGCATGCTGGGCCTTGGCGATGTAGAGATACTGCTTAAAGATTCTCACTTAGAGGAAATTGTCATCAATAACTCGGAAGAACCTGCATGGGTTTACCACAAGGAACTCGGATGGATGAAGACCGATATCACCTTTGACAGCGAGGAAGAAATCTACAACTACGCTTCAGAAATAGGTAGAGGAGTTGGAAAAAACATTTCCTCACTCCATCCCTTGCTGGATGCGCACCTGCCTTCAGGAGACAGAACGAACGCCACTATCAGCCCTATATCAACTAAAGGCAACACAGTCACCATCAGAAAGTTCGCTAGAGATCCCTGGACGATTACAGATTTCATCAATATAGGTACGATTGACAAAGACGTAGCTGCATTCCTATGGTTAGCCATACAGTACGAGATGAATATCATCGTCTCAGGAGGTACCGGAGCAGGTAAAACTTCGCTTCTAAACGTGTTAACGCCTTTCATACCTCCTAGCCAGAGAATTGTATCCATCGAGGATACAAGAGAGATTTCGCTACCGGACTTCCTTCACTGGGTTCCACTGACAACCAGAGAGGCAAATCCAGAAGGCCAGGGAGAAGTATCAATGCAAGACCTGCTTGTCAACTCACTTCGTATGCGTCCAGATCGTATCCTGGTAGGAGAGATCCGTAGAAAACGCCAGGCAGAAGTGCTTTTCGAAGCAATGCAGACAGGTCACTCTGTCTACTCTACACTACACGCAGACACCGCAGAAACCACTATCAAAAGGATGACTAACCCTCCTATAGACGTACCCGAAACCGTTGTAGAAGCTGTCGATCTAAACGTAGTCATGTTCCGTGATCGTAGAAGAAACTTCAGAAGAGTCCTGGAAGTAGCAGAAGTACTAGATGACGAAGATGAAGGCCTTGAACCTAACAAGCTTTACAAATGGGACTCTAAAGAGGACGAAATTCATCGAGCAAATGACTCCAAAGAGATTATGGATAAACTGGAAATGCTTACAGGCCTTGATCAGGATGAACTGATGGATAATCTACGGGAGAAACGGCAGGTTCTCTCATGGATGATTGAAAAAGAGGTTGACTCAGTTGAGGGCGTAGGAAGAGTCGTGGCGGAGTACTACTCACATCAGGATAAAGTTGTTGAAGCAGCAGAGCAAAACAAAGACCCTTCAGAGATAACACGCGAGGCCTAGACTCATGGATCTGGATACCGAAAAATTTCTTCTACCCGTAGCCCAGAAGTCCATGAAGGTGGTACCTCAGCTCGAAAGAGATCTGATGACAGCCCGGATAGACCAAGAACCAGAAGAGTATCTATCCGAGGCAATATCAAAATCCTTGAAGGTAGGGATTCCCTCCGGATTGAGCCTGATATTCGCAGGATACAATATACAGAACCAGAGCATGATACTGATAGGAATAGCAGCGCTTCCTTTACTTACTTTAATGGCCTTTCTTACCTTTGCGAACTATCCCAAGATACAGACCAACAAAAGAACAAGGAAGCTAGAGAAAGATCTTCCCTACGCGTTAAGAGATATGCTTATCGAAGTAAAATCAGGTATTGCTCTTTATGATGCCATGAAAACCGTTACAGAAGGTTATGGCGAAGCATCAAAGGAATTCCAGCGAATAATAAAAGATATTGACGGAGGAAAATCAATGGTAAAGGCCTTGGAAGAATCAATAGTCCGTAATCCTAGCGAAAAATACCGCAGAGCATTATGGCAGCTCAACAACTCTATTAAGTCAGGTACTGATATTTCCATCGCTCTAGAGTCAATAGTTGATTCTATAATTAAGAAGCAGAAGCTTGAAATCAAGAAATACGGTAAGGAGCTCAACCCTTACATACTGGTGTATCTCCTTATTGCTGTAATCGGTCCAAGCCTAGGAATTACGGGCCTCATCGTTATATCAAGTTTCACAGGTACAAAAGTTGGAAAAACCACTTACCTAGGAATTCTAGGCGGCATGATAGTATTTCAGGCGTTCTTCCTCAACCTCATTAAATCCAAGAGACCGGAGGTGAAAGCATGAACAGATCGATTATAAAAGGGATCTTCGAGCTGAATCCAGAGATATTCAAGGAGAGAATAGAAGAAGAGGCCATGTACGCCGATATTGAAAACTATGAAAACACAAGTCTTTCAATGAGTGCTTTAGGGATATTTGTATCACTTGTAATAGCTTTCTTAATCCCTGTAGAGCTTATTATCCAATCCGGCATCTTTATAGGCCTTTCAATCATCGCTTACTTCTTCACTCCATACATCTTGATCTCCTTACTTGCTGAGAGGAGAAAAAAGGAGATGGAAAGAGTCTTACCTGACGCATTGCTGCTGATCAGCACTAATCTGAAGTCAGGAACGAGCATTAACAGAGCCTTTCTTATAAGCGCTAGAGACGAGTTTGGGCCTCTAGCAGACGAGCTGAGGAAAACCGCTATACAGATCTCAGGAGGAAAATCTGTAACAGAATCCTTGGATGCCATGAGAGGAAGAGTTAAGTCAGAACTGTTCGGTGATACATTAAAAGTTCTTTCAGACGCCCTGGAATCCGGAGGCAACACCACAGACCTCCTGGATTCAAGCGCGGAAGATATCAGAAACTCGTTAGAGCTACGTCAGGAAATCCAGTCAAGCATCAGGATGTACGTCATGTTTATATTGATGGCTGCAGTAGTCGGAGCACCCATACTTTTCTCCATCACGGTCTACATGTCCCAGACAACCACACAGATGTGGGAACAAACCAACATCAACCAAGCAAACCAGTTCGTATCAGGAGGATCTCAAGGCCTATCCTTCTCCAAGCCACAGGTAAACACAGACTTCCTTATCTTCTTCTCAATCTCCGCACTGATAATATCCAACAGCTTTGCAGGCCTGATAATATCTCAAATCAAAAACGGGAACATTAAGGAGGGAGCGAAATATATACCGATTACAGTAACGATCTCAGTAGCATTATTCCTAGCTGTAAAGACTGGAATAACCTCCGCGTTAGGATGAATATTTATAAACAACCCGTGACATAGAATAGATTATGACCATGAACTTACTCAACCAGTACAGAAAAGGTCAGTCAGCAATTGAGTATCTAACCACATACGGTTGGATGCTTCTGGTCGTCGCAATTGTAGGAGGAGCAATCTTCACAACAGTACAGGGACAAGCAAATATCTCAAACAAGTCTGGTTTCTCTAGCGCAGATGTGAGGATCTCCCAGTTTGGAATGACTTCTGGCGGAGGACTATCAATTGAATTAAGAGCCGCCACATCACAAGCAGTTACCGTCACGGACGTAAAAGTCTACGAAAAAGGAAACGTATCTAATGCACAAAACAAGACAGTAAGTTTAACTATTCCGACGGGAGAGACCAAGACAGTCTCATTAGGAAACTTCAGTGAAGGCCCCACTCAAAGAACCTACAATGTTGATATAGTTTACGACAGCGGCGGCGACATGAAAAACCTAGTAGTATCGGGTACCATCACAGGAACCTTCACTACACAATAGCACAACATCCTTTTTTTATTTCTTATCTAACTAGCCCTGAGATCCCGAATCTACTCGCTATACTGTCGCTTAACCGGAACCAGGGAATTGTATTGCCGCGGCCGTAACTGACACCTGCTACTTCCACTAGAGTGCCCGCGCCGTTAAAGTATTCATAGCCAACTGAGGATTTAGAGGTGTTAGCTGATAGTTTGGTTTCGTTGATGAATGTGGCGACGGAGCCGTTGTAGTTCACTGTGTTGTTTGCGAAGCGTTCCTTGACCCCAGGATATCCTGAAACACTAAGGTAACAGCTCTTACGGATGATCTCCCTGAAGTGAGAATGATAGACTTCTCCTTCATGGATTATCAGTGAATCGGCGTCTTCAATTGAGGAGATGTTTACGTTGGAGGCATAGACAGAGTTGTATGAACTGGAGATAGTCGACTGATTCGTAATCACTGCCGCAAACCCAGATGTTTCCGCAGTTGTATAGTTAGAGACATTTGAGGTTACAAGAACCCTCTCTATAGGATCAGTTATCGAAGCCATACTGGGTTTGACAGCGGCCTTTCCGTAACCTGTGCCGTTGTAGTCTGCTCTGGAGATAGTAAGCGAATCCGATACAGGGGAATTAAATCCACAGCTGTCAAATTCAGCATTATACCCTCTAGCCGTTAAATAAGGATCTGTTACGCCTTCCAGCATTTTAGAATCTTGAAAAGTGATATTAGCCACTATTTTTTCAGAAGAGTCCAAATACTTGATTTCAAGGCTACTCGAAGCCCTTAGAGTAAGATTGATAATTTCCAGATCCATATTCAGAAGCCGGGATGAAATATTCACTCCACGATCTACGGCAAAGGCCTGATATCTACTTTCCCACATTTCAAAGCTGTTATTGGATAATTTCGTAGAGTTAAATCTGCCGTCAACTATAACGTCCTCAGCAGCACTCTCGATATTGTCTACTTCAGTTCGCTTTGACAGAGAATAGTTTGAAAGACTGCTAAGAGCTCTCTCAGCGAATATTAACTGGTTTTTGTCCCAAGCCATGTGGTAGCTATCAAAGAAATCATTAGATGCAGGCTGTGTCCTTCGAGTTTCTAGTCCTGCGGGAATCGATATCAAACCAAGTATGGCAACTATCATCACCAATACAAAAGGTGTGTAAGCCAGTCCTTTAATTCCAGTTCACCACTTTAATTGCGTTATAATAGGTTTTGAAAGCATCTCTGTACGGCAGATACACTATCTTTGCTCTTACCTCAGCAGAGGTAGGCCTATCCGTAGTATTATAAACAAGAGCAGATTCAGACCGATTTAAGAGATAGATGGAGGCCTTATCTACAGAAACTTCCTCCAGATACTGTTCTGCAATATTTCTGGCCTTATCTTTCTTCCCCTGGATATAACTACTCCTGACGGCTTGAAATACCGAGATCTGTTCCGTATAGTTGTAGGTTGAATTTAGATCATCGATTGGTTGTTTCAATCCATTGATAGCTGTTTCATCAGGCCAAGAAGATACAGTCATTTCTTCTACAGAGTAAGTCTCGAATACAAGACCTAGAGCCGCTGAAAGAATCATCAGGGCTAGGAGAGCATCTAGAGAGAAGTAGAAACCTTTGGATTCTATTTCCATTCTGAGTACACAGCCTCCATTAGAACTAGTTCTCCTGATTTGTTGACCGACACAGTCTCATGGAGTGTTATTAGGTCTTCCGAATTATTTATTTGGTAGCCGAAAGTTAACTTGGATCCATTGAACGTGGCTAGTCGGTTCTCGTTTTTAAGCGTAAAGTTGTGGTATGCGTTCTTGAGAAGTTTGTTTCTAGCTTTATCGTTCATTCTTTTTAGGTAGAGTACTTTCTGAGGCGATATGTGTCCCGAGCTAAGGAGGCCTGGAACTACTACGTTAGAACCGTTCCAGTCTGAAGGATATCCTGATGTCTCCAATAACAGAGTTTGTGATCTCTCAGCGTTCAGAACCAGGTCCTCTCTATTTCCACTAAAGTTGTTTACTACCAAGCTATTCCATATAATCATTGAGAAGACTAATATGAACGAAAATATTGCAACGCTTGAAACAAAGTCTGGAAGAAATACCTGTGCCTTACTGCTTCTCAAAGTAGACACTTCCATTGTTAATTACCTTGTATTTTCCCCCGGATTTTAGAGTTATCTTGCGGCCCTCATAACTATTAAAACTTCTGAAAACCTCGCCATCGACTCTTACCTTTGTCACACCTTCCTCCACAGTCAAATTATAAGACGAGGAAGATATCTCTAAAGGAATCTTTACTGAAAAAGTAGTGTTACGCTGAGTTAAGGCATATTCAGCTATATAAGATGCTTTAGATGCAATATCTCGTGCCTGATCTTCCTCATCAGCCTGAATAAATTTCGTCTGTTTATCATACATGACACTCATCAGTATAGCAGAGATAAAGAGCATGAACGAAAGATATGCAACAAACTCTATGCTTATCTGGCCCTTCATCCTACCACCGAGACATTAACCTGGTTCTCCAAGAGACGGACGACCACCTTCGGCTTTCCCTCCTTCTCAAGCTCAGAAGCATTATTTAGAACCACACGTCTATCAAATATTCTGCTGCGATTAGTTTGCTCTCCTCTTTGACGAAGACGAAATATTATAGCAGAACTATCCGCATACTGCCTGGAACTCACATCAACCACATTAGAAGGAATATCGACCCTGAAAGTAGTCTTAGTTGGCGGAGAATACTGTGAAACATAACTTACTCCACTCTCAATCTTATCCAGCGAACTTTCAACTCTCAGAAGCTTCGACCCAGTCTCCAAGTCTAAAACCGCATCCTGCGAAGTCATAATGAATGGAGAGGCCAATACCATTGCCATTCCGATCACCATCACCAACTCAATAGAGGACTGGCCCTTCATCATTAATGATAAACTCGTTTTCCAAGTTTAAAATCCTAGACATTACACCAAAAACAGTACTTAAACAAACTTCATCGCTCCACACTGAAGAAAAAAGACTTCCCAAAGCAGATAATAAATTATTCACTCAGCGAAAAACAACATAGAAGAGTATGGAACACAG
>JBDGSN010000010.1:0-9399 GCA_042217505.1 Candidatus Nanohaloarchaea archaeon | reverse complement strand
CTGTCTGTCGTTCGAACTCTTCTTTCTCAGCCCAGCCACGCATACCGGTGATAACAATCTTGTCTTTCTCATCCAGCATCTCTTCCAGGTAGGGTTCGGAAAGCTTGGCGATAGCGCTCATGCCGTGCTCGTCTCTCAGACTGTTAACGAAATCTCCTGTCTCCTCGACAGGTCTGTTCCTCTTATCCATCTCTATCCTTACCACATCACCCATGTCGAGAACGGCGAAACCTTCATCTTTCAGCATTTTGGCGACCAGTGTCTTCCCGGATAGAGGCATACCTGTGACTCCGATTATCTGAACGATCCGAATACACCTCTTTTCTTCTTCTCCTTCTTGATCTGCTCTGTTATCAAAGTCTTTGCCACCCTGAACTCTGTGAAATCATCTATATTGCTGACGTCTATGCCAGCCATCCTGAGCATCCTCTCCGGGTTCTCAAGCTCCATGTTCAGATCGTATGCTTCGCATAGAGCGTACTCTCGGAGGATGTTCCGTACACGCTGCATATTTCCGTCCTCGAGGAATTTCTTCGCTTTCTCGTCAAACTCATCTAGTTTCTGCTTCGTCATCGTAGATCGTGCGGTCCTCAATCTCCCCACATAGATCTACCCCCATCATCTCTTCTGGATCATCAGTGTTGGCCAGCACCCACATCAGTTTGACGTAGGCCAGCTCTGGGTGCATGTCCTCCCCGGGGACAACACCCGCTTCCTGTATCTTCAGACCTGCATCGTAGACGTTCATGTCGACACGTCCGTTGATGCAGTTTGAGGTCATCACGACCGTAGCCTTCTCTGAAAGTTCCCCAACCTTCTCAAGGATGTCGTCGTGATGCTCTGTCTTATCGTCGAAGGAGTTGACCGGCATATGGCCGAGCCCTGTTCCCTCTACTATAACGCCGTCGTAATCGTTTTCTATGAAGTATTCTATATCCCTGGCTTTCAATCCAGGCCTCACCTTGAGCATTCCAACTTTAGTATCTAGTTCAAACTTTGGCTCGTAATCTCTATCGTTTTTATCAAAGTTCTCCTCTATCTCTCCGGTCTGGTAATTGACTGTTCCAAGTACCTCTGTGTTGATAGGTTTGAAAGCATCTCTTCTTGAGGTGTGCATCTTCCTGACCTTGTGAGCCGGCATGATATCACAGACTCTGTCATCGGATGAATGATGCATGCAGACCCCGATACCCTCGAATTCCGTGTCGGTCAGGAACTTTACTGCGGAGTAAAGGTTGACCGCAGCATCGCTTGAAGGCCTGTCGCTCGATCTCTGGGATCCGACCATGATAACGCCAGTGTCGATGCCTTGAAGCATGAACGAAAGCGCTGCCCCGGTAAAGCTCATCGTATCGGTACCATGACCGATTATGATGCCGTCGTAATCATCTTTTACCTCGTCGACCTTTCTTGCGATATCCTGCCAGTGCCCAGGTTCCATGTCCTCGGAAAGCATCTGTGCAATTACTTCTGAATGAACGTTACAGACCTCTGTGAGCTCAGGATACATCTCTATAAGGTCTTCTGGATCAAAAGCAGGTTTGACGCCTCCTTCTTCGTATGAGACTCTTGAAGCGATAGTTCCGCCGGTGTGAAGCACCAGGACATCTTTTTTGTCGTCTGAACGGGGTACTTCTGCCTTCTCCCTGCCCTCAGTATCATTTTTCTCCACTAGCTCGATGTTTTCTGGCTTAAGACCGATGTTGTATCCGCTGTCGAGCTTGAGAATGATTGTATCTTGGTCTCCGCTTTCAGGCTTTGGCATCAGCCGGCCTTCACGGTTTTTGACTTTGATACGGTCACCTATCTCGATATCGTTTTCCTCTAGAACATCTTGAACCCGGCCGGAATACATACAATTCGAGGTCGAATCTAAAGCTTAATAATTAAACCCACAAACTTTGCGAAGTTTGAAACTGCTGAGCAGTTTCTACTCTCACAGAAACTCTACGAGTTTCGCGAGTCTGATCACGCAAAAGGCTCTAGTAGGTGCCAAAAAGGTTAAGCTTCTCAGATTTTCTAGAAGTGGCTTGTGGAGCAAGGCGCTGTTGGGCCGCACTCCAAACTGCAGAGCAGTTTGTGCGTCTCCAGAAACCTGCGGGTTTCGTCAAGACTGTAACCGTGCTAGCGGAAGTTCTGGACATCGACCTTGAGGAAGTCTGCTCCTGTCGGAAGACTGAATATTATGTCGTAGGTGAACGGGTTCGGGTTGGTGTCGATCGTCGCCTTGACCTTACCTGTACCGATGAAGTTACCTGTTGTTATCGGATCTGTGAAGCCTTTGCCGTTTGCGGTACCGGATATATCGTTAAGCTTAACGGTCATGTTTGCGTTAAGTCTCTTGTTCCCGTTCTCTCCTTTGAATTCGTAGAGCACAAGAAGATCTGATGTGTTGATCTGTTCCCTTTTATCCGGACTGCCGACCTTCCTGATACAGGCCCGGACATGCTCGTTTTCCATCAGGTAGCATGGGGTTCCGTCAACGGTCGTCTCGTTGACGGTTACTTTTGCGCTCGAACTCAGTATAACGTTCCCGGTTCTTCTGGATGACTGTGGCGAGATAACAGGGGCATCAGTCTTTAATTCGTAGATAAGAGCGTTCGTGGCGTTGTCATAGTACAGTCGGCCGCGATCAAGCGATAACCTGATTGTCCTCGTGGAGCCCTGACCCTCTGATACGACTTCCTGAACGTTCTTGTCCATGACCTGCATGAAATGCTGAGCTTTCTGTATAGAAGCAGCCTGCTGCTGGTTCTGTAAAGCAGGTAGACCGACGGTCATGGCGCCCGAGATCGCAGCGATCGTTATACCTATGTACATGGACATCGTGACAATCTGCGAGGCGCCCTTCGACATAGTTGATACTTTCTGGCTCTGTCTTAAATTGTTACCCTTCTCGGTCTAATGGATGCGGTAGTTAGACCATAATTCGTTCTGCCGCTCCATCCGGGCGTAGTTGAACATCCTGGGTGTCACGGCATCGAAGCTTGCATCGATATTCCTGTCGTTTATTATCAGATGGACTGAGACCTTGCCGGGATCAAAACTTACTTTTTTCCACTGTAACGCACCCACGTTTAAGGTCCGTTTGTTGCTGTTGAAGTACAGATCCACACTGACGTTGGAGGGCTGATAGTTGATCAGAACGGCTTCACCTTTGTCCGGAAGCACGAAGAACTCTATGGTCCTGTAGTCTATATCTTTCTGTTCAGCTCTTAACTTGACAAAACGATCGTACTCGTACATCTTTCTCCTGATATTTCCGGTCGACGGGTTTTCTGTAAGCGCATCGTTGAACACTTTCACGGTCTCGGAGAACGACTGGCTGTAGTAGTTCTTGAAAAGGCTTTTCTCCTGTCCTTGGATGCTGTTCCCGGTCGTGAAGAATACTAGAAGCAGGAGGCTGCTGAACAGTATAGCTCCCATAATGAAGACCTGGCCTTTCCTTACTTCTTCCATACTATCACCTTTATCTCCTTGAGACCGTTCTCGGATATTATGTAGCTGGTCGCATGTGACTGGCTTACAGTCGGATAGGTCCCCGTAACGCTGTAACTGTTTACGCTGTAATGTATGGTGCCTGAACCGGTCACTGACAGAGTCCCTTTACCATCGATCTGCTGGACCATGTAACGTTGGCTGTTGAGACCTGAAGCCAGTGTTTTCCCGTCAAATGTTATGTCCATGTTGCTCGGGTGTTCCGCCCATATCTCCAGGTCATGGTAGTTCCCGTTTTCATTGATACTGACGCTGTTACCTGCGTTAAGACTTCCCTCGTTCTTGTCTACTTTGAACACTCTTACAGTGGTATTGAATCCTTTGGGAACGTACTCATGGATATCCTGGTTAATCGCAGAGGGAGCCAGGTTATCCCTGAGATCTCCTCGTTTATCCAGGGATTTAAGCCCGGCATGCACGTTTTCCATGCTGACACTCTGCCCGGTCATAACTTTCGGCATAACTATGGTCACCATTGATAGCATCAATGAAGAGGCTATGACTGCTTCAAGAGTGTAGACAAAACCCTTTTTCATGTCTAGCGCCATATCGCTACCTCCGATTTCATCGTCTCGAAACCTCCGGTCCTGTTTATCAATGCGTTAGGTTTAGTGTTAACGATAACCGATCTCGTCAAAGGGATCTTGTCACCTCTCACAACACCTCTGCCGTATTTCAAGGTGTAGTAGTGGATGATTGGAGTGGTAGTTATGTTACCTGTTCTAGGTGTGAATTTCAATCTATATCTCTTCGAGCTCGGAGTTTTGATCGTATAACTGTTCTCACCATCCTTCAGATCGAAGCTCTGTGCTCCAAGGATGGTTCCTTTATCATCAAGGGATGTGAAACGCATATCCACGCTGGTACCTGACGGTATATCTGCTTTGATCTTGATAGATCTCCATGTCCTGACCTGATTGGTGCCCTGCTCCAGTGTGTAGTTCCCGTTGAAGCCGCCTCCTATGCCGTCGAAGTACAGATGACGCACATCGGAATCTGACAGCGATCTGTTGTATATTCTCAGCTCATCCATCTGGTATCCTTTCGCCCAGTTCTGGACTTTGATCTTGCTGTTCATCTGTGCGAGATCGCAGCCTGGACTGCTCTGCTCCTGGAGAACTCCGTTAGTGTACTCTCTCACCTGATTTCCGTCATAGGTGACGGTGTAAAGGTTCCATTCGTTAAGATTAAGCCCCATGTTGCTGCTTCGAGCCCAGAAACCGCCGTCACCTGTGTTCATACCGCAGCTCTCATGATCAGCTATGAATCTTGTGTAGAGACTGTTGTTGTCCGAACCGGCCCTCTCTATCCGTGTCGTGTAAGTATTGCCGTTGGCGTTGATAACGTTCCAGGAGAGAAGAGTATCCCAGCTGTTCGTATCCACGGTAGGCTTTATCCAGAAGCTTATCGCCATATCGTTAGTGCTCAGAGTTGAGTTCAGACTGTCTGTCTCAGGTATCTCGAAGTAATCATCCCCAGTGATATTGTATCCTGAAGTGTTCAGTATGCCTGGTGCACCGGTCTTCACCCCGTTGTAGGTTGTCCCATCGTTGTTATTTCCAGAGTAGTCTTCAACAGTTCCTCCTGAACCGGATACAGCTTTATCTAACCGCCAGAAACCTGCAAGAGAATCTCTTGAGTTTCCATTGGGATAGCCTATACCGAGATCGCCTGAGTCCCGGTTCCGTGAAACTGAAGTACCTTCAAATGTCCCGGTCCATTCGGGTAGTAGAGCAGTAGTGTTCTCACTGTAGTCGATGAATGATATATTGTAGCCCCAGCCCTGGAGATCCAGTTTTTTCTCGAACTTATGTTTCGACATGTTCTGTAGCTTAGTAAGGCCTTCATATGTCGGTCCGTCTATCCTGTGCGATGCCCCGAACATGATATCTCCATCGGTGTAAAGCAGGGCTCGTCGGTAGCCTGCAGCTATACCAGAATCCTGCGGTCTTATCCGAAGCCTTTTCCCGTTGCTCTTGATAACCGCCTTGATAGTAGAGGAGTTCGGCTTGGTTATGTTCGCAGTCATGTTGCCGAGGAAGGTTATACCCCTGTTATCTGCTATGGTGAACGCATCAGTTACTCCCTGTTTGATTATCCTGTCTCCTGTACCATCGGTGTAGTAGGTCCTGTTGTTAGCTCTCCAGTATAGAGTCGAGTTAGATGTGTTGGTGAAGTACCACGTGGTCTGGATGGAGTTTTCAAGTATCATCTCAGGGGTTCCTGAGTACGTCTTGAGATCACCGTTCAGTGTGTAGGCGTGCAGTTCCTTCTCGATTATAGTATCGTTACTGCTTCCGAGATCGGAAGGATATCTTAGAAGCTCGTTACCGTTGATCTTTAGAGAAGTCAAACCGTTCTGCCCGGGGTTTACTGAGATATTTCCTGAAGGCGAGTTCACGTTTATCCGGGATGCTGTCGCAGTGATGGTGTTTCCATAGGTGATATCGCTGACATTGTCAAAGAAAAATGTCATCCGGTAACTCTTGTTCAGCGCATCGATCACAGTTCTGACCTGGTTCGTGGTTACATTGACCTCCGCTGGGATATCCATGACTCCTGAATACCGGTTAGTTGAGGCAGGGAAGTCGTACTCTCTATCTATCGGTATATCGTTGACTTTGACAGGCGCCCTGACTATCAGAGGGACTTGACGGCCACTGTAGGAGGATTCCTTGATCAGCTGGTCCTGTACGGAGGACGCCTTGTTCCGCAGTCCCTGCAGATCGCCGGGTCCGAAGTTCATCCCTGATATTATTAGAAGGGAGGAGAGCGTTGTGATAAGGAAAAGCCCTAGTCCGACCGACCAGTCGATGTTTATGGCCTGTCCTTTGCGAGACATGTAACTAGTATATCCGGACGGTGTTCTTACCGGTTTTCCTTATCTTGATCTCGTGGCTTCCGGTTCCCATGCTGAGAGATGAGTTTATCTCTATACCCGGTTCCAGTGCTACCCGGACAGTAGGGGTCTTGGGCATGAAGAAGCTGAAGCTTGGTCTAAGCCTTCCGAGGAAGTTGTGGTTCTGGATCATCTCCTTTCTTGACTCGATATCCTTGTGAGTGCCCTCTGTGAAAGGCAGGAAGAATGTCGCTCTTGTCCTTGCCTTTTTCAGGCTTATCGTGTTCCTGGTAGAAAGCTGTCTTTCCGCCTTTGTAAAGCTGTCAGGGACAATACCGGCTACATGTCCGCCGCCCTCTGATACTATATATGGGAAATCAGCTGGAGGGAAGAACTCCTGGACGGGGGCCTGGTTTCCATCGAAGTATACGTCATCATTCGAGGTAAGGTTGAAGTTCATGCTTACTGTGACGTTATGTGGTTTGACAACCGAGCCACAGACCTTGTTATCATAGTAACTGTACTTCGCCACGTGCGCATTTGAGAGGCTTGAAATCGAGAACAGTTTGGTCTCATTGGAATAGCAGCCGCCGTTACTGGCGCTCCGGACGTTCACCTGCATTCTTCCGGTGCATACGTGTTTAGCATAGTTATCATACATGGACAGGTGAGCCTGTGTCCCATTGCTCCAGAGATAGAAACCTGTTACTTTCTGGCATGAATTATCTATCTTCGAGTTAATGATACCCTTAACGCATAGTTTCTGGCTATACAGATCAGGTGGTCCTGGATGCCCGTCCGGTCCATCTGGGTTCGATATCGAGATGACGGGTTCGTAGTAGTTGCCACAGTTGCTGGCGATCTTGGCATCAAATATCGCTCCTGCTCTTCCAAGTAGAAGGAATATCGCCAGGATCACGAGGATTTTCTTCATTATAAAGAGTAGTTTGAAAAATTCCTTATTAAATTTCAGCGAAAAACCCTCACGGTTTTAAAATAGAGAAATACCAGTTAACTAACATGGATTTGCCGGACTGGATGAAAGATCAGGAAGTTGTCCAAAAAACAGCATTTCTTGTCGCCGGGCTTCTTATCGGCGGGACGGTGGTCTTCCTTGGAACAGGGTCACATTACACGGTCTCAGGACAGCAGGCAGTTCAGAATCTGGTTTCGATACTTGAAAACCAGACAGGCCAGGATCTTAATCTTGTGAACGTTAAGAGATCTGACGGGATGTACGAAGTAAACCTGAAGACCTCGAACAGCAAGCTGGCGACATACTATGTCACTGCTGATGGAGAGAAGTTTACTTCCTCTTTGACAGATATCAGTCATTTGAAACAGTTCATCTCGGCACGTGAAGACTTTTCTCAATGTCTCGTAGATCATAACGTGACCATCTACGGCAACATCTCACAGCGGACAACCCAGCTACAGATAAAGGCTCTCGGCGGAGTAAGAACTGTGCAACCAGTCTACAGGGATGTCAGTAACAAGAAGGTTTTACAGAGCGCTGTCAGCATAGGTGTCAGGAGGGTTCCAGCGACATACTACGACGGCGAGTTCCGGGAAGGCGTCATGCAGCTTGACAAGTTCGAGAACTTTACAGGCTGCACGCTTTCAACAAGGCCTTAAGGATGGATACTGTGTCTTAGAGGTTGTAGCGGAGCCGGAGACAGGAACAATAATATAAAGGAGAAATCGAAACCGGTGATTATGTCTGTTCTAGACAAAAGACATGCGATTCTAGGTGTTCTAACTCTTATAATCGCAGCCACTGTTGTTGCTGCATTCACCGGGGTTCTCGGAGGTGTAGGCACCAAGACATCGGACCAGACGAATACGAACAACGCCAATCCTGACACCAATAATTCGAATTCTAACATGGATTATGCCGGCGTTAATGAATCCACAACTCATCAGGTTTCAGGTCCAGAGCCTAAGGAGGCTTCTGTGACTATCAACGAAAGAGGGGTCAGTCCTTCCAGGTACTCCACGAAGATCGGAGATCCGGTCAAATGGTATAACAACAACAGTTTCCCTGTAAGGATGGAGTTCGACAGATCTGATCAGAAACCTGTTATAGCGGCCAGGGATACCTACACGCTTTCCTTCAACGGTATAACCTATTACTCGGTTTACAACGATGATACCGATGAACTTGTAGGTAAAGGAAGTATCTACGTGGAGTAGATTCTTACTGGCAATTTGCATCCAGGTCTGCAAACCATACTAGCTGTAAAGCTTACTTTTCTGAACCTGTGATTTCTGAATCTTTAAATTCAGGGCTAATCAAACACTTCCCAAGAGATATTCATGTCAACAAAATACGGGGTCTTACTGGCGGCAACAATACTTTTCACAGCTACGGCGGTATCTGTGGCGCCGAGCCATCCATTGAGTCAGATACACCCGATGGATACAAATCTCGGTCTAAACGGTAAATCTCTTTACGGTGTAAACGAGTTCAGGACGAACGATACCGTCGGAGGACATCTTGTCATAAAGGACAATCTGATAAAGCATTCCAGCGGCGGTATGTCGCTGACATTCAATCCGGGATCAGCCTTCGTTTTCTCCGGAGTTGATGCAAGTCTTTCCGGTAACAACCTGCTCAGTACAGGTCATGTACAGTTCTCCGATACCAACTCCGACTCGAATATATTCACTATAGGAGAGAGACCAGGCGGAAATCTGGCTGTGAGAAACACTAACACTGGTTCGAATGTGTACGAGATAGGTCCTGCGGGCGAGATCAAGGCTGGAGGCAACTTCTCTACAGGATCCATGGTCGGCTTCGAGAACGGCATCCAGCTGGGTGCAAACGTGGACATGGGACGTAGCCGTGTTACTAACATGGCTGATCCGGTCAACGCACAGGACGCTGTAACGAAGAAGTACGTTGACCAGGGAGATGCGAACTCCACACAGTCACTTTCCGAGGTCCTGGCTGTCGGAAATTACGCAGGATCCTACAGTATAAACATGAACGGTCAGAGAGTTCAGGGCCTTGCTGCTGCTAATTCGGGTGATGATGCGATGCGTAAAGACAATATCCAGGC
>JBDGSN010000001.1:0-4469 GCA_042217505.1 Candidatus Nanohaloarchaea archaeon | reverse complement strand
ATAGACACCCGTAGCTGGGCTCAACTAGAATCAGACCTAGAGGAAACCAGAGACGTTGCTGGAACCGATCTTTTAGGCCAGGAGAGCTCATCTGCGTTCTACATTCTACACCCTGCCAAGCATGATAAGAGAACAGTCATAAACGAAGAAATACTGGACGGTATAGACGGGATAGTTCTAGAAGAGAGCAAAGACCGTTATGAGTCCCTTACCTTCGATGACATACACAGATCCTCCCAGTACAGTGAACTGATAGACTCTAACCTTGAGAACGGTAAAGCCCCGATCTTCGATGTAGATATACCTTATGAAGGAGACTTTGAAGAGGTATTGGAAGAACTCGAAAAGACGGTTAAGAAAACAGTTGTACCCGCACTAAGCATATACGGTGGAGACCTTGCCAACACACCGTTGCTTGGCAAAGCAGTTCCCTACGCCCAGCTATCAAACTTCTTCACACCAGCAGGTGCAAGAAGTGCGATCACCGCCGACAAGATGGAGAAAATGGTTGCGCCTAAGCTTTCCGAAGATCTGGGAAGAAAACCGAACATCCTTGTCGAATACGGCAGCGGCCACCTGGACACAAAGATATACCTGAAGTTCCCTAGAATACGTGAAAACGTGATCAGTTACCACGAATCGAAAGGATTTCACCAGCTCGATGAAGACTATCTTGACAGCATCTGCGAGTTCAGGTTTCAGGACTTTGGAACACAGGGCATCAACGAGGCACAGAACGGCGAACGGTACAAGAAAACGATATACCGGTTTAACTAAACGCTCGATCTAACCAACTGTACACCTCTCTTACTACACCGAGATACTGCCCTTCGTCCGCAGCGGAGGACAAGACGATCTTACTTTATGCAATTTGGGTCTAACCTTGGAAAGAGTTCGGAATACCCCTTTTAAATCAGACAACTATTTTACAGCATAGAGGTGATGAGAGTGCTGAAAGCGTTGATGTCCGAGAGCATAGCTGATAGAAAAAAAATCTACCAGGGAAAGAAGCTTGGCCGGTGTCTGATCTGCGGAGAAAGGGTCAGGACCAGCCAGAACCATCTGACAACTGCCGAGGGATACACCCACAAAAGCTGCCTGAAAACCTGGAAGAAAGGTTGAGAGGATGGAGGGCGTCTTCTGCTCTCCTCCCTTCCTTACACCACGAGAAGATGTTCTTTTTATAGTTGCCAGACTAATTCATGCCTGATAGCATGTGCGGCATTCTAGGAGCTTTCTCAGATTCGGTGATCGCCGGCGAGGAGATGGAGAGCGCTCTTGATCTTCTAAAAGAAAGAGGTCCGGATGATGAAGGATACAGAGATCTTGTCAACGGAAAAGATCTTGGTGGCGAGGACACATCAGTAAACGATCTTGAGACAGTCAACGGTGTCAGCTCCAAAAAATGGTTCGCCGCACGAAGACTTGCTGTCACAGGCGGAGATGATAGCCACATGCCGATGTCTTACAGAGGATGGTCCATAGTTTTTGAAGGAGAGATCTACAACTACCAGCAGATCAGAGATGAGCTCAGAGAGAAAGACCGCAGATTCAGGACCGAAGGCGATACAGAAGTATTCCTCCACGCATTCGAAGAGTGGGGTATAGACTGTGTCAAAAAGTTTCACGGCAAGTGGACAGCCGCTCTTTACAATAAAGATAAAGATAGAGTTTACTGTCTTAGAGACCATTTCGGCACCAAGCCACTTTACTATATGACTCAGGGGGAAAACCTGTACTTCTCATCAAAAATATCGCCCCTGCTCAGGTTAAGTGATGAAAACCCGGAGGAGAATGAAGAGATAAGTTACCAGTACCTCAAGCAGGCGATACTGGATCACAGCAGACAGACCTTCTTCAGGGATGTTGAACAGCTTAGACCCGGAGAATACCTCGTATTTCAGGACGGTGATATGGAGGTAGGAGAGATCGGATACAGAGATCCTGGACCGGATGAAGACCTGAAACATCTTATAACGCATGATATACGAGCCAGGATACCTGAGACCGAATGGGCTCTGACACTGAGCGGAGGACTTGATTCCTCCATAGCTGCGAAGATCTTATCCGATGACGTCAGTGATGTCTTCTCCGCAGATATAGAGGATGGGCTCTATGAAAAAAGGGTCTACAGAGATCAGTTGATCGAGAACGAGAACCTGGACTCTATAGAGGTAGATATCTCGCTGAAAGATCTTATCCAGGAGATTCCTAGAACCATAGAACACCAGGAAGAACCTACCAATATGCTGCCAGCCCAGGCACAGAACATCCTGTTCAGAAAGATAAGTGAAAACGGGAACAAAGCAGTGGTAACCGGTTCAGGTGCTGACGAACTGTTCATGGGCTACGGAAAATTCCTGGCACCTGCCCTGATGGATTCATACAGACAGAAAGGACTGAAAGATACGTTGAACATGCTGAGAGAGTATTCTGGTATACTGAATCTATCGATAGTATACCAAATCCTTTCCGTTATACTTCCTTTCCATCCAAAAAAGTGGCTGGAGGAGAACACATCTCTGCTAGACGATGAAACACTCTCTCCACCGGAGAACTATGAAAGCCTGGATCCACATCTACCGGAGACTCTTGAAGAGGCCAGAGATGACCATCTTAACTACGATTGGTACCCTGCGATAACACGTTTCACCGATAAAAACGCTGGAGCACATGGTCTGGAGATTCGTGAAGCATTCCTCTCCCAAGAGCTCTACACCCGATTAAATGAGTATAACCTGCTTGAAAATTTCAGAAATGGGAAGACAAAACACCTGCTCAGAGAAAGATTCGAAGATGATCTACCCCGCATAATATCAGACAGAGACGACAAGGTAGGTTTTCTGGGAACGGATGATCGTGCATTCACCGAAGAGGCAAAATCGATCTTTCTGGATGCATTCAGGTCTGAAAGTTTCCGATCCCGAGAACTGATAAACTCGGAAAAGGTTATCGAAAGATTAGAAGACGACCAGCTCCGATTCGAAAAAGCCTACAGACTCTACAGCTACGAGATCTGGAAAAGAGAGTTTATCGACAGCTAAGATACCAGAACCGGTATGTCGCAATAAGATAAACTGTGATGATTATCGCTCCACCTACATCTCATTTCAATTTTCTAGAGAAAGACTCGATGCATACTCACCCAAACAACTTTCTATATAGAAAACAAATATCGAATACACCCTTATGATCTCTAAAATTCTACGAAAACTTAGGACTCGGCGAGACGACAAATTTCCGGGAGAAATATTATTCAAAGATCTATCCCAATCACCACCTATAAGAATCACTGATAAAGGAGATCGCCTTGTCCTATACCTGGGTTCAACAGTCTCGGGCTATCACGGAAAAAACGAAAGCATAAGGCCAAAATATCTCGATTTTTTACAGATCCCGTTATTAGCCGAGTCGAAAAACAATCCGCTACTACTTATAGGAGGAGGTGCCTATAATCTTTCTAGATACATAGTAAATACTTACGACCTAGCCGTGGACGTTGTTGAGGTAGATCAACAAATAGAGGATCTGGCGAAAGAATATTTTCAATTACAGGAAAAAGAAAAATTGAGGACACATATTTCCGACGGACGAGCTTTCCTAACTAACTCATCTCGAAAATACTCAGGCGTCATAGTAGATGCATTCCAAAATAACAGTGTTCCTTACAACCTTCAAACCAGAGAATTTGCAGAACTTGTATATGATAAAACCGATGAAAACGGCTTTCTAGCAATAAATACTGTATCAAGCGAAAACGGTTTCGGAACCAGCCAGCATTCAAAGATTTACTCGACATTCAACTCTGTTTTTCCCTATACATACTGTTTCTCCACCCTGAAAGGCCATGTATCTCCTTTGGTGATTATAGGATCCAAAAAGAAGCTCGGGCTCGAAAGCATAAAATTAGGAGAAAAAGTCGATATCACAAAAAACGAAATCATAGAGTCCCAAAATTCGCCGAAACCAGCGCAGATTTTGAAAGACGGCTCGTTGAAGGAAAAAATATCCTGCATTATAGGGCCTATTATCTTCAAACTCTCTCTTCTAAAAACAAAACTAAATTAACGGGGGAAACTGCTCTCGCGATGGTTCAAAGAAAAATTAAAGCACGGCGGAACACATTCTTAGATTAAATGACTGTTAAGGAACTATTGCTCAAAGGATTGAAAGCACAGACAAACAATCATAGAACCCATGGACTGACCCTCAGGGGAGCCTATATCCCGGCAGTACTTACCTCCGGAATCCTGTCACTCATACCTCTACTTGCGGCATCACCTCTACTAACCGGTTTACCGAAAAACACGCAGATATAGGCTGAAACAATAGTATACCTAATCTTTGTAGTACCGCTCTACCTTGCCCACATGGGGTTAAAGTTCGGCGGAGAAACAAACTAAACTGGAAGTGGACCCTCAGCCAACCTATCCCACTAAACAGGCCTAGTCCAACGGTTCAAGAGCTAG